>NZ_CAMFLP010000008.1:0-159260 GCF_945957625.1 uncultured Chitinibacter sp. | reverse complement strand
GCCGCCGGCGAAGGCGCCGTGGCACTGGGCGCGGGCAGTAGTGCCAACGCCAATGGCAGCCTAGCGCTGGGGCAACGGAGTCAGACCGATGGCGAGGCCAGCTTAGCGCTGGGCCGTGATAGCCAAGCCATTGGCAGCGCCGCCCTCGCCAGCGGCAGCCAGAGCCGCGCTAGCCAGCAACAGGCGGCGGCTTATGGTTATGCCAGCCAAGCCACGGCAGAGCGCAGTGTGGCGCTCGGGAGTGAAAGTCAGGCCAGCGGCGTGCGCAGCGTAGCGCTGGGGGCACAAAGTAGCGCCAGTGGCGAGCGTAGTATGGCGCTGGGTAGCGACAGCCAAGCTAGCCAAAGCCGCAGCCTGGCCCTGGGGGAGCGCAGCCTGGCTGGCGCCACCGATAGCATTGCCATCGGTAGCAATGCCCAAGCCACCCACCGCAATGCCGTCGCACTGGGGGCCGGCTCGCGCACCACGGCCGACAATACCGTCTCGGTCGGCAGCAGCGGGCAGGAACGCCGGATCACCCAGGTTGCCCGCCCGCTCGAAGCGAGCGACGCCGCCACCAAAGGCTATGTGGACGAAGCGCTGGCCGAGCTGAATTTTGATTCGGTCAGCCCGCAATACGTCGACCAGAAATTTCAAGAATCGGTCAATTACACCGACTATGTGCGCAAAATGGCCGCCCGCGGCATTGCCGCCAGCATGGCCAGCACGCCACAGATGAGCGTAGCGCCGGGCGAAACCAGCATCAGCGTGGGTTTTGGCCATTATGATGGGCAAAGCGCGGTGGGGATTAGCGTGGTGCATGTGAATCAGGCCGGCGCGCAAATCAATGTCGGCGTTGGCCATGCCCTGCAAGGCAAACCAGCTTTCCGTACTGGCATTGCCTGGAAGCTCTAAGAGGGTATACACCCATACACCTTGCAGTTATTAACCCGTAGAGGAATACCCCGCCACATAAAGAAAAAGCCAGACTCAGGTCTGGCTTTTTGCATGCGATGCAACTGCGGCAGTCGATCGCTTAGACAGCGAGACGCGCGCGAATGGCGGTGGCGATACCATCGGCATCCAGCCCACATTCGGCCAGCATTTGTTTTTGCTCGCCATGCTCCACATAGCTATCGGGCAAACCGAGCTGCAACACCGGTTTGCACTGGCCGGCCGCCATCATGGCTTCCAGCACCGCGCTACCGGCACCGCCCATAATCGCGTTGTCTTCCACCGTCACCAGCAGATCGTGGCTGGCCAGGAGTGTGCTGATCAGCTCAGTATCCAGCGGCTTGATAAAGCGCATATTTACTACCGTGGCATCCAGCTGCTCGCCGGCTTGCAAGGCGGCTTCCAGCACGGTGCCGAAGGCCAGAATCGCGATTTTCCGCGCAGCACTCGGCCCAGCTTGCCGGCGCACTTCACCTTTACCCCACGGCAAGGCGCGCATTTCAGACTCGACGGCGACCCCCATGCCGCTGCCACGCGGATAGCGCACACAGGCCGGGCCGGGGTGTTGATACGCGGTGTAGAGCATTTGCCGGCATTCGTTTTCATCGCCCGGCGCCAAAATCGCCACGTTCGGAATACAGCGCAGGTAAGACAAATCAAAACTACCGGCGTGGGTTGGGCCATCGGCGCCAACCAGGCCCGCGCGATCAATCGCAAAGGTCACATCCAGATTTTGCAGCGCCACATCATGCACCAGCTGATCGTAGG
The DNA here is from genome assembly GCF_945957625.1 of uncultured Chitinibacter sp. NCBI lineage: Bacteria > Pseudomonadati > Pseudomonadota > Betaproteobacteria > Neisseriales > Chitinibacteraceae > Chitinibacter > uncultured Chitinibacter sp. The sequence continues at coordinate 157,559 of NZ_CAMFLP010000008.1, read as the reverse complement.
CGCGCTGCAGGAAGGTCGAGTAAATCGCGACCACGGGCTTGAGCCCTTCACAGGCGAGGCCACCCGCAAACGTCACCGCATGCTGCTCGGCGATGCCCACATCAAAGTAGCGGCTTGGGTATTCCTGATGAAAGCGCACCAGCCCCGAGCCTTCGCGCATGGCCGGGGTAATGCCCACCAGCTTGTCATCTTGCGCGGCCATATCACACAGCCAGTCGCCAAAAATCTGGGTAAAGGTCGGTTTGCCACCGCCTTTGCTACCGGCCATGCCATCGGCCGGGGTAAATGGCGTGACCGCGTGGTATTTCACCGGGTCGGCCACGGCGAGCTTGTAGCCATTGCCTTTTTTGGTCACCACATGCAGAAATTGCGGACCTTTGAGCTGGCGAATATTCGACAGCGTCGCCACCAGCGTTTCCATATCGTGGCCATCGATCGGGCCGATATAGTTAAAGCCGATTTCTTCAAACAGCGTGCCCGGGGTTAAAAAGCCTTTTACGCTTTCTTCGCCGCGTTTGGCCAGCTCTTTAAGCGGTGGCATCGCTTCAAGCACTTTGCCCGAAGCCTGGCGAATGCCGTTGTAGAACTTGCCGGATAGCAGCTTGGCCAGATAATTATTAAACGCGCCCACATTCGGTGAGATCGACATTTCGTTGTCGTTCAAGATCACCAACAGATCGGTCAAATCACGGTGGCCCGCGTTAAACAGTGCCTCAATTGCCTGTCCGGCCGTCATGGCGCCATCGCCAATCACGGCAATGGCTTTGCGCTTTTCGCCCTTGAGCAAAGCGGCTTCGGCCATGCCCAGCGCCGCGCCAATCGAGGTGGAAGAATGGCCAACGCCAAAGGTGTCGTATTCCGATTCATCGCGTTTGGGAAAGCCCGCCAAACCGCCCTTTTGCCGCATGGTGTGCATGCGGTTTTTGCGGCCAGTGAGGATTTTATGCGGATAGCTTTGATGCCCCACATCCCACACCAAGCGGTCATGCGGCGTATCAAACACATAATGTAGCGCCACAGTCAGCTCGACCGCGCCGAGATTGGAGGCAAAGTGCCCGCCGGTGCGGCTGACCGAATCGAGCAGAAACTGCCGCACATCTTGCGCCAGCTGCGGTAATTGCTCGCGCGCAAGGGCGCGCACATCAGCCGGGCTATCAATTTGATCGAGAATTGGGTAAGTCATTTTATTCAGCCCCAAGGGGTATTTACTTCCAGGCTTGATTAATATTTGCGGTCAACAATATACCCAGCCAGGGCATGCAAGTATTGCGCACGCTCGCCAAACGGCAGCAATGCATCGAACGCGGCCTGTTTCAGCTCCGCGGCTTTGTCTTTCGCCCCCTTCATGCCCAGCAGGGCCACGTAGGTGGGTTTGTTATTGGCGGCATCTTTGCCGGCCGTTTTGCCCAAGGTCGCCGAATCTGCCTCGCAATCGAGGATATCGTCTACCACCTGGAAAGCCAGACCAATGCATTTAGCAAAATGATCAAGGCCATGGCGCTCGGCTTCGCTCAGCGGCTGGCCGCAATACGAGCCCAGCAACACCGCCGCGCGAATCAGCGCGCCGGTTTTCAAAATATGCATCCGTTCCAGCTCGGGCAGCGTCAGCGCTTGGCCCACACTATACAGATCAATGCCCTGCCCGCCGCACATGCCCAAGCTACCAGCCGCGCGAGCCAGCAGGTGCACCATTTTCAGCTGGTCGGCCGGCGAATCAGCCAGCTGCCGCTCACTCAGCACATCAAAAGCCGCCGCTTGCAGCGCATCACCGGCCAGCAAGGCGGTGGCTTCACCAAAGGCCACGTGCACGGTGGGTTTGCCACGCCGCAGCACATCGTTATCCATCGCCGGCATATCATCGTGCACCAGCGAATAGGCATGAATCATTTCGACCGCGGCGGCCGCCGCCTGCAAACGCTCGGCAGGGGCATTCACCAAATGGCCGGCCGCAAAAGTCAGCAGCGGGCGCACCCGTTTGCCGCCATCGAGTACGCTATAGCGCATTGCATCATGCAGGCGCTCAGGCAATTGGGTGCTGGCCGGTAAAAAGATGCTTAGCGCGCTTTCCATCTGCGCCTGTACATCGCCCATCCAAGTTTTGAAATCGCTTGCGGCCATGCTTATGCTCCTTGCTCATCCAGCGGTTTGAGTTCCCCCGCTTCCAGCACCTTGATTTGCTGCTCGGCCGCGGCCAGCTTGCCTTCGCAAAAGCGCAGCAATTCGATGCCGCGCTGATAGGCCGCCAGGCTTTGTTCCAGCGGCAGCTGGCCGCTTTCCAGCTGGCTAATCAGCTGATCCAGCTCGGCCACGCCGGCTTCGTAATGTTCGGGTAACTGGGTTTTCGCCGCTTTTGCCATTCAGTCTCTCGATCGGTGGGCTGCCCGGCGCTGGAGTTTGCTCATCCAAGGGCCCGGCAGAAAATTGCAAGCGCGTTATTCTACCTCAGCCAACCGCTTTGGGCTTGTTCTGGGCTAAATGCAGCGCTGGATTGCGGCATTGCTGCCGACCGCTGGCAGAGCGGCGGGCCAGCAGCTAGGATGAAAACACACCATTTCTGCTTGCTGGCCATGATCAAGTTCATCTTTGGCGCCGTCGCCCACCATGCCGCGCAACCCCTGCTCAAACGCCTGCACAAAATCCCGACACCGGAATATACCCTGGGCTGGGGGGCACTTAATGCCGAGCGGGTGCAACAACACAGCGGGCTGGGCACCACGGATGCCGATAGCACCGTCGCAATGGGGCTCTTGAGTATTTTCCCGCAAGACCGTCCCCCCACCCTCTTTCGCGATCGGCTGCTGATTGTCTTATTGGGCCAGCTGGATAACCGGCTGGCCATTTTGGATAAGCTCGAAGCGCTGGGTTACGACACCAGCAATGCGCCAACCGAATGGCTGCTGGCCGCGCTGATCGACTGGCATTTGCGCACCTTGCGTGACCTGCGCCTGGCCGTGCAGCAAGTCGCAACCGAGCTGGAAGGTCATTTGGCCTTGCTGGTAGCCAGCAAAGATCAGCCTGATACCTTAATAGCCATCACTTTGGGCCCTGAGCTTTATCTGGCCCAGCATCCCGAAGGGCAGTTGCTGGCCAGCGAGCCCACACCACTGCGCGAGCTGGCGGCGACAATGCAATTACTGATGGCCGGCGAATGCGCCGAACTCACGCCGCTCACGCTTGCGATCTGGCAAGCCGATGGGCAGGCCTGCAAACGAGCGCCACAGGCGGCGCATGCGGTGGGGCAATATTTACACCATATGCAGGCCGATATGCAGCAACAGCCACTGCTGTTGGCCGAACTGGCGCACCATGCCCACACCCAGCAACTAAGCCAGCTACTGAATCAACTCGCGCGCGGCCATGCTTATCGGCGAGTATTGCTGCTAGCCAGTGGCTCCAGCCACCATGCCGCCATGCTGGCGAGCCAGTGGTTTGAGGCCATCGCCGGCCTGCCTGCCCGCTCTGAGCTAGCCAGCGAATACCGTAGCAAGCTCAGCCCTTTTGAGCCCGACACCCTGGTGGTGGCCTTATCGCAATCTGGGGAAACCGCCGATACCTTGGCGGCTCTGCAGCTGGCGATTCAAAGCGGGCATCAGCATACGATTGCGATCAGCAATAATCCGTTTAGCCGGCTGATGCGGCTGGCTAGCCAAGGTTTGCCACAATTTGCCGGCCCCGAAGCAGGCGCAACCTCGACCAAAACCTTTAGCAGCCAGCTGGTGGTGCTCTATAGCTTGGCGCTCGCCTTGGCGCGCGGACTGGGGCGCGATGTCCGCCAAGCCGAACAGGCCTTGCGCGGCTTGGGCGCGCTGGCGCAACACACCTTGCAGCTCGAACCCAAAATTAAAGAATGGGCGCAACTGCTGCACCGCACTGATAATCTATTCATTACTGGCCGCCAATTGCACTGGCCAATTGCGCTAGAAGGTGCCCAAAAGCTCAAAGAAATAGCCTATCAGCACGCCGAAGGCTACCCGGGCGGCGAACTCAAACACGGCCCCGTTACACTGATTAACCGCGTGGTCCCGGTGATTGCCTGCCTGCCCTGGGATCATCTGTCCGATAAAATGCTCGCCAACCTGCAGGAAGTACGTGCTCGGCACGGCATGATTTTTATTTTAAGCGATGCCAAACTCAGCTCAGGCGAGGGTTTTTATTGCTTGCAGCTGCCCAAAGCAGCGGCGGAAACCGCCCCCATTCTGTACGCGCTGGCTTTGCAGTTGCTGAGCTATCACTGTGCCTTGCTGCGCGGCAATCATATCGATCGCCCGCGCTACCTGAGCAAAGCCCAAACCAGCGAATAAGGTTGGCCACCATTTGGCGCAGATAATAAAAAACGCCGCAAAAGCGGCGTTTTTTATGGCAGCAACTCAAAGCTTATTTTGAGTTGTTGATCATGTACAGCGCAGCGGCTTTGAATTCTTCATCCGAGCCAGAGTAGCCGCCTTTTGGTGGCATAGCGTTAATCCCTTTGATACCCAAAGCGACAGCCGCATCAACGCCATCTTTCAGACGTGGCGCCCAAGCCGCTTTATCGCCAAATTTTGGCGCGCCAGCAGCACCTGACTGGTGACAGGCCACACATACGCTAGAGTAAATTTCTTTACCTTTGGTATTTGGATCAACCGCACCACCCGCCGCAGCACCTGCGACTTTAGGCTCTTCAAATTTGGCGCCAGCCGCGTTACCCATGAAGGCAATCGCACGTTTCACTTCGTCGTCGGTCAGATCAGCCGCACCACCTTTGGCTGGCATGGCGTTAAAGCCACCGATGGCGTGTTTGGCCAAAGTTTCAAACCCTTGCGCAATCCGTGCGCTCCAAGCACCCGCATCGCCAAATTTCGGTGCACCGGCCAAACCGGCACCGTGACAGGAAATACAGACCGCTTCGTAAACCGCTTTACCGCTGCGCGAACCTGGCGCGCCGCCTTCAACAACTTTGACAGCACCCACTGGCTGCAGGCGGGCAGACACCGCTTCGGCAGTCATGGTTGAGCTGCTCAGATTGGTTGACATCCCAGATGTAAACAATTTGATCAGCAAATACACTACCAATGGCAGGCCAATCAAAGCCGCCACTACCAAACCAGCAACGCCCTTAGACGCAGTTGCGTTGGAACCGCTCATGCTGTCATCCCTTGTATCAATCGTTAATAATCGAGCTTAAGTCAGCTTCTAGACTGTGCAATTATACCGCTAATCCCTATCACCACAAGGTGCGCAAGGTTTTGCGGCGCTAGACGCACAGCAATAAAGCAGTTATTATCTGCGCCTTCCTAAAGCGTCCATAGCTCAGTTGGATAGAGTGTCAGTTTCCGAAGCTGAAGGTCGCAGGTTCGATTCCTGCTGGACGCGCCAGAATTTCCAATAGCGTATTGTAGTTGAACTGCAATCTGCCTAGCTATCTCCCCAAAATACTTTTTTTGCTAGCTTGCCTGCGCTTTTCAGTGCTCGCTCTGCCGCTGGAAAAACGCCCACAATAAATCCGTAGCCGAAATGGCCTGACTGGGATCGGCTTTGCTCTTTCTGGGGCTTTGCCCGCCTGGCCAGCTGTGGCCACCCGTGGCCGTGGTGCACAATTGCACTTCGGTGCCGGACTGGCACGGCGCATATTCAGTGCATTGCGCGCCAGCTTGTTGCAACACCACTCGCCCTTGCGCTGGACAGGCTAGACGCTGAGTCCAGCGGGTAAGGGTGGCGGGCACCGAGGTAAAATCGGTGACTTGTTCGCGCAAACCGTCCTGCCGGCCCGCCCCGCCGTTGAACAACACCCGTTCATCATCCAGCGCATGAATATGCAATACCGATACCGCGCGGCCGCGCGGGCAGCTGCGGGTGTTGTCCGTGCCAGCAACGGCGGCGATGGCGCGAAATACGTCGGGCGCTTCGCAAGCCAGCCGATAAGCCAGCATCGCGCCATTGGACATCCCGGTGGCAAACACTCGCTGGCGATCCACCGGCCAGCGTTGGGCGATGGCGGCAACCATGGCGCGGATAAAGCCGACATCATCCACCGCCTGATCACGAGCAGCGCCACAACAATTTCCGGCATTCCAGGTGGCAAACTGCCCACCCGGCCAGCGACTTACCCCATTGGGATACGCCACGATAAAGCCAGCCTGATCGGCTTTGGGGCTTAGACCATACCAGCGCGGGTCGGCCATGATGCCGCGATGCCCGCCGCCGCCGTGCAGCGCCACCACCAGCGGTAAAGGCTGTCCAGACTTCAGCTGGGGTGGTAAATGCACGCGGTAATAGCGAGTCTGGCCCGCATGCTCGAGCTGCAACTCCAGCTCGCTACCGGTATTGGCGGCGACGGCGGCAGCGCTTAGCAGGCACAGGCCGAGTGCACCAGTTATGAAACGTAACCAAATACTCTGCATAGGTATTGCCACCAGGCCATTAATTATTAATATCTACAAAGCTATACCCCAGCGTATGCAGCACAGCAGCTTTGCAAATGCTGGCGCAATGCCTGCACCAGCGGGCTGAGCTGGCGGCGATCGGCGCAGACTAAATACAGCGGCGCCAATTCCCCCTGCCAGTCAGTCAACAGCGGCAGCAGGCGCCCGGCAGCTAAATCGGCCGCCACATCCAGCCATGATTTATAGGCTAGACCATGCCCGGCCAAGGCCCAGCGACGCACCACATCGCCGTCGGCCGAAAAGCGGCGCGCGGCGATCTGCACTTGCGCGCTTTCAGTGCCCCGGTAAAACCGCCAGCGCGGGTGGGTTTGCTCGCCCAGCTGAAAGCTCAAACAAGCATGCGCGCTGATCTCAGCTGGGCTGGCCGGTGCGCCATGGGCGGCCACATAGGCTGGCGCGGCGCACAGCACCCGGCGGTTGTGCGCGGCCAGCGGCAGCGCCACCAAGCCCGAATCCGCCGGCTCGCCATAGCGTATCGCCACATCCACCGGGCTGCGATAAATATTTGTAAGCCGGTCAGTGAGCTCAAGGCGCAGCTCAACCGCCGGATGCCGCGCCAGAAATTCATCCAGCCAGGGCAGCAGCACATTGCGGCCTAAATCCGAAGGCACCGACAGCTGCAAAACCCCGGCGATTTGTTGCTGGCCGGCCTGCAGGGCCAGTTGGCCCGCGCGGATTTCTTCCACCGCCTGGCGCGCATGCCCCAAAAATAACTCGCCGGCCGGGGTGAGCCGCAAATGGCGGGTCGATCGTGTGAGCAAGGGCACGCCCAGCTCGGCTTCCAGCCGCTTGAGCATGGCACTGGCCACTGCGGACGATAAATCCAGCTGCCGCGCCGCTTGCGACAAACTACCAACAGCGGCCGTGCAGAGTAATAACTCAAGTTCGCGCAGAAATTTCATCGGCTTATTTTCAAATAAATATTGAAATTGATTATACAAGCTTGTGATTGATTGAAAATCATGGCCGACGGATGATGATGGCCAGACAAACCCACGCGAGATTGGCCATGTACCCTACCCTGCTTAGCCCCACCGCCCTCGGGCCACTGCCGCTCAACAACCGTCTGGTCTTAGCGCCCATGACCCGCTGCCGCACCAGCCAACCTGGTGATGTGCCGAACGCCCTGATGGCCGAGTATTACGCGCAGCGCGCTAGCGCCGGCTTGCTGATCACCGAAGCCAGCCAGATCTCGGCGCAAGGTCAGGGTTATAGCTATACCCCCGGGATCTATACGCCGGAACAGATTGCAGGCTGGCGCCTGGTGACCGATACCGTGCATCAAGCTGGCGGCAAGATTTTTCTGCAACTGTGGCACGTCGGGCGAATGTCACATGCGGCCTTTCAAAATGGCGGCCTGCCGGTAGCGCCCTCGGCGATTAACCCGCAAGCCCAAATCTGGCTAGCGGACGAGCACGGCCAGGGCCGGATGGTGGATTGCCCCACCCCACGGGCGCTAACGCTAGAGGAAATCCCCGGCCTGATCGCCGATTATGTGCAGGCTGCGCGTAACGCCATGGCCGCCGGCTTTGACGGCGTGGAAATCCACGCCGCCAACGGCTATCTACTGGATCAATTTTTACGCACCACCGCCAATCAGCGCACCGATGCCTATGGCGGCAGTCAGGCCAATCGCTTGCGGCTTTTGTTAGAAGTGAGCCAAGCCATTAGTACAGCCATTGGCGCCGAGCGCGTGGGGGTACGGCTGGCGCCTTACATCACCGCCCGCGGTATGGCCTGCCCGGACATTATTCCCACGATTCTGGCGGCCGCCACGGCGCTGGATGCGCTGAATGTCGCCTATCTGCATTTATCGGAAGCCGATTGGGATGATGCGCCAAGTATTCCCGAACATTTCCGGCGCCAGCTGCGCGAGCAATTTCGTGGCCGCCTGATTTGCGCCGGCCGCTATACCGCCGCGCAGGCCGAATCGTTGCTACAAGCAGGCTGGGCCGATTTGGTGGCCTTTGGCCGGCCATTTATCGCCAACCCCGATTTACCCGCTCGCTTTACCAATGGCTGGCCACTGGCCCAGTTTGACCCCAGCACGCTATTTGGCGGCGATGCCCGTGGCTACACCGATTACCCCGCCTATGCAGGCGCGGCCGCTTAGGCCGGCGCCCACGTGACTAAAGGCGATATGGCTTTACAGATTAAATTAAATAACTAAGGAATTCATCATGCGTGCTGTTGCTTACCAAACCCCACACCCCATTGATCACCCCGCGGCTTTGCTCGATATCGAGCTGCCGACCCCCTCGCCGCAAGGGCGCGATATTTTGGTAGCCGTTCAGGCGATTGCCGTTAATCCGGTCGATACCAAAGTGCGCGCCAATCGCTCCGCAGCCGCGGGCGAATGGGTCACCCTCGGCTGGGATGCCAGCGGGATTGTTGAAGCCGTAGGCCCCGACGTCGTAGGCTTTCGCCCCGGCGATCGGGTTTGGTATGCCGGCGATTTGCAACGCGCCGGCAGTTACGCCGAGTATCAGCTGGTGGATGAGCGGCTAGTGGGCCACATGCCGCACTCGCTGGATTTTGCCACCGCCGCCTCGCTGCCCCTCACCGCCATCACCGCGTGGGAAATGCTGTTTGATCGCCTGCAATTGCGCCGGGATGATCCAACTCCCGGGCAGCTGCTAGTTATTGGCGCGGCCGGGGGCGTGGGCTCGATCATGGTGCAGCTGGCGCGACAACTGACTAACTTCACCGTAATTGGCACCGCCTCACGGGTCAGCACGCAAGAATGGGTGCTCGCGGCTGGCGCGCATCATGTGATTGATCACAGCCAGCCTCTGGCGCCACAGCTCTCTGAACTAGGCTTTGCGCAGGTCAGCCATGTGGTATGCCTAACACATACCGACGAGCACTACGCGCAAATCGTCGAGATCTTGGCACCGCAAGGGCATTTCGGGCTGATTGATGACCCGGCCACCTTACTGGATATCCGTCTGCTGAAACGTAAAAGCATTGCTCTGTATTGGGAGCTGATGTTTACCCGCTCGCTGTATCAAACCGCCGATATGGCTGCCCAGCAAGCGCTGCTAAATCAGGTGGCGCAGCTGGTGGATGCGGGCCAGCTCAAGCCCACAGTGGGCGAGCATTTCGGTCTGATCAATGCCGCCAATTTGCGCCGCGCCCATGCCCTGCTGGAAAGCGGGCAGGCCCGAGGCAAGATTGTCTTGAGTGGCTTTGCCGGCTAAGGCTTAAGCCGGTAGCGGATAGGGCTGGCGCCAATTGATGTGCGCCGGCACCCAGGCCGCACTCACCGGCTCACCCGCCAGCAGCGCCTGAATGCGGGCCAGGCCTTGGGCGGCCAGGCCGGCGCTGTCTTGCACCACCGCATTGATCGGCCGCGGTAGGCAATCGAGCAAGCGATGATCATCAAAGCTCATTAAATACCGCGGTGCAGTGCGAAAGTGATCATGCTGATTCATAAATTCCAGCACACCTTCCAGCAGCGAAATCGAGGCGGTAAAAATCGCCTGCGGATACCGCCCCAGCTGGGCATAGCATTCCTGCATCATTTCCAGACCACTATGCTGCTGATAATCACGGTGATAAATCAGCGCCGCATCAGCGGATTTGCCCGCCGCTTGCCAGGCCTGATTAAAGCCAGCCAGACGATCAATACTGGGCGACAAATCCTTTTGCCCGCCAAAATAGGCAATCTCGTTCACCCCTTGCGCCAAAGTCTGGCTAATCAGCTCGCAAACCGGGGTTTGCGCATCGCTCACCACAAATGGCAACGGGCTATCGATCACGCGCCGATCCAGCAACACCAGCGGCAAACGCTTGGCCCACTTGGCATAGAGCTTGGCCTGATTGGTGCAAGGCACCAGCAGCAAGCCATCCACCTGCCGCGCCAGCAGTTGCTCCACCGCTTTGACTTCCATCTCGGCGTCATCGTTGCTGCTCACCACAAAAAGCTGAAAACCGGCATCGCGGCACAGGGGTTCCAGCGTTTGCGCCAACATGGCGTGGGCAAAGTTGGTTAATTCGGGAATCACCAAGCCCAGCGTGCCGCTGCGGCGCGAGCGCAGTAGTCGCGCCGAAGCCGAGGGCTGAAAATGATGCTCCGCAGCCACCTGCTGCACGCGGGCCACAGTAGCTGGCGCGATGCGGTATTGCTCGGCGCGGCCATTTAAAATCATGCTGGCCGTGGTTTTCGACACCCCGGCTAGCGCCGCAATATCGGCAATGGTGAGGCGCTGATAGGCCGTCATCACAACTCCAAACACAAGGGCCGAGCCCCAACAGGGTGGGTCTCGGCCAAGGTCACAATCAAGGGCACAGGCCCGGCGGATTATTGTTTCACCAGATCCAGCGGTACCGGGATAAATTTGTCCACGGCTTCGCCTTTGCTCAGTTTCACGGCCGTATCCACACCCATTTTACCGATCAGCTCAGGTTTTTGTTGCACGGTGGCCGCCATTTGGCCGGCTTTAACCGCGGCAACCGCATCGGCCGTGGCATCAAAGCCCACCACGATCACGTCTTTTTTGCCGGCTGCTTCCAGCGCTTTCAGCGCACCTAAAGCCATTTCGTCATTGTGGGCAAAGACACCTTTGATGTCTTTATTGCCTTGCAAGATGTTCTCCATCACCGACAGCCCTTTGGCGCGATCAAAATCTGCCGCCTGTTTGGCCGCCAGTTTCAGCTCAGGCTTACCATCCACCACGCTGTGAAAACCCTGGCCACGCTCGCGGGCCGCAGATGAGCCGGGAATTCCTTCCAGCTCAACGATATTGCCTTTGCCGCCGATTTTTTCCAGCAAAAATTCTGCGGCCATTTTGCCGCCAGCGACATTGTCGGAAGCGATGTGGGCATTCACTTCTGCGCCATTCACGCTGCGATCGAGCGACACCACCTTAATGCCGGCGTTCAGCGCTTCTTTTACCACCCCGGCCACGGCAGCCGAATCGGCAGGGTTAATCAAAATCACCTGCACTTTTTTCTGGATCAGATCTTCGATATTGGCGATCTGTTTGGCCGAATCATCCTGCGCATCCACGGTGATCAGTTTCACGCCCTGCGCTTTGGCTTCGGCATCGGCGCCATCACGCAGTGCAACAAAGAATGGGTTATTTTGGGTGGAGATCGCCAAACCCACGCTCAGCTGGCTGCTGGCGGCAGCTGGCTCGCTCGCGGCTTGGGTTTCGGGGCCCTGTTTCGAACACGCCACCAAAGCAGTGGCCAACAAACCGAGCAGTAAAGGGGTAAGTACGCGTTTCATAGCTGACTCCAATCAGAGAAGAAAATCTGCCGGTCTCCGGCGACGGGCCGGCAGTTGGTTTTTTACTGAACTACCGCACTACTTCTTGCCAGCTCGGTCAAGCAAGACCGCCAGCAGAATCACCACACCCTTGATCACCTGCTGGTAGAAGGACGACACGCCCAGCAGATTCAAGCCGTTATTCAAAATCCCGATCAGCAAAGCGCCGACCAGCGTGCCGAAGATCCAGCCACGGCCACCGGTCAGGCTGGTACCGCCGAGCACCACCGCCGCAATCGCATCCAGCTCATAGCCCGTACCGGCAGTCGGTTGGGCCGAATTCAGCCGCGAGGTCAGAATCATGCCGGCCGTGGCGGCCATGGCGCCGGAGAGGGTGTACACCCACACCTTGATCTGGCCGGTTTTGATGCCCGAAAGAACGGCGGCTTCTTCATTGCCACCCACGGCATACACATGGCGGCCAAATACGGTACGTTTAAGCACAAACCAGAACACGCCAAACATCACCACCATGATCACCACTGGCACCGGGATCAACCCCGCCACATAGCCGCCACCCAACATGGTGAAAAAGTCGCTATCCAGCCCGGTAATCGGACGACCTTCGGAGAACACCAGCGCCAAACCGCGCAAAATGGTCATCGTGCCCAGCGTGGCAATAAAGGGCGCAACCTTGCCTTTACTAATCACCAAGCCATTCACCATCCCCATGCCGGCACCAGCCAACACGCCCAGCCCAGTGGCGGCCACCGGATCAATACCGTGGCTGATCATCAGCGCGGTCAGCACCGACGACAGCGCCAGAATCGAGCCCACCGACAGATCAATCCCGCCCAGCAAAATCACTAGCGTCATGCCAAAAGCGATCAGCGCATTGATCGATACCTGCCGGAACACATTCAGCAAATTGCCTAGGGTGAGAAAATCGGGGCTGGTGATGGCCAGGCCCGCCGCCAGCACCAGGAGCGCCAGAAATGGCCCGAGTTTTTGTAGTGTTGCTTTCTGTTGTACGTTCATTGCAAACCTCCTGTCGCTGCAGTCATCACCGTTTCCGCATCGGGCTGGGTAAAGATCCCGGCCTGACGTCCTTGGTGCATTACCAACACGCGATCACTCATCGCCAGTACCTCGGGCAACTCGGATGACACCATCACGATCGCCACACCAGACTGAGCCAATTCATTGATAATTTGATAGATTTCGGCCTTGCCACCCACATCGACCCCACGGGTGGGCTCATCGAGCAGCAGCACCTTGGGCGCAATACCCAGCCATTTGGCAAACACCACCTTTTGCTGGTTACCACCGGAAAGTGCTTTGACTTCCAGCTCTGCATCGCGGGTGCGGATATGCATGCGCTCGATTTCGCGCTGCACGGCTGCCAGCTGCTGCGCCGAGTTGATTACTCCCCAGCGGGCGTAGTGGCCCAGATTGGCCAGTGTGGCGTTTTCCCGCACCGACATTCCCAGCACCAAGCCCTGCCCTTTGCGATCTTCGGTCACAAAGCCGATCCCGGCGGCAATGGCCTGATGGGGCGCACTGGCCTGCAGCGGCTGGCCATCGAGCTCAATCTCGCCGGCCAGGCGCCGGTTCAGGCCAAAAATCGTGCGCAAAATTTCGCTACGCCCCGAGCCCATCAGGCCGGCAATGCCCAGCACTTCGCCCGCCCGCACCGCAAACTCGATGCCGCTGATGCTGGCATCGGCCAGATTACGCACCTGCAGGCGAATCTCGCCCAGCTCGGCCTTGCGCGCCGGAAAGCGATCACCGATCTCGCGCCCCACCATCAGGCGCACGATCTCGTCAAAGCTGGTGTGGGCAATCACCCGCTCGCCCACAAACTGGCCATCGCGCAGCACCGAAATTTTGTCGCAAACGCGGAAAATCTCTTCCATCCGGTGCGAGACATACACAATGCCCACGCCGCGCGCTTTCAAATCGGCAATGATGCTAAACAGCCGCTCGGTTTCCCGCTCGGACAGCGCCGCGGTGGGCTCATCCATAATCAGCACTTGGGCATTGAGCGACAGTGCCTTGGCGATTTCCACCATTTGCTGCTGGCCAATCGATAGGCTGCCGGCCTCGGCATCCGGGTCGAGATTATCGATGCCCAACAGCTGCAGGTATTCCAGACATTGGCGGCGCAATTGCCGGCTATCAATCACGCCAAAGCGGCGTGGCTCGCGGCCCAGAAACATGTTTTCCATCACCGAGAGCTGCGGAATCAGATTGAGCTCTTGGTGAATAATCGCGATGCCCTGCCGCTCGGCATCGCTGGTGTTACGGATGGGGGTATCTTTACCATCGACAGCAATACTGCCGCTGTCAGCCTGATACACCCCGCATAAGATCTTCATCAGCGTGGATTTACCCGCGCCGTTTTCGCCCATCAGCGCGTGAATCTCGCCGCGTTCCAGCGCGAAATCCACGCCTTCCAGCACTTTCACCGGGCCGAAGGCTTTGCTGATGCCTTGCATCTTGATCAACATGGCCCGCCTCCTAGAAGATCACGCCCGAATACAGCACGATATTGGCGTAGGGGCTGGCTTCGCCGGTGCGGATAATCGCCTTGGCCTGCTGGCTCAGCCGCTTAAACTCGCTATGCGGCACATAGTCCACCTGCACGCCTTCTGCCGCCATGCTTGCCGCCTGCGCCGCTACCGCGGGATTAGCGCTCTGGCACTCGCTGGCCAATACCGCGCGCTCCACCTGAAAATCGGCCAAGATGCTGTGCAGCGTGGCGAAATAGCTCGGTGCGCCCAGTGTCACCGCCAGATCAATGCATTCCACCCCCGGCGGAATCGGCAAGCCACAGTCGGCAATCACCACGCAATCGGTGTGCCCCATACTGGCCAGCACGCGGCTAATATCGCGATTTAAATGTCCATGCTTTTTCATGCTGCGCCTCCTTGTACGGCCAGAAAGGCCTGCAACTGCGCCAGTGTGGGCATGCCGCCCTGCGCCCCTGCGCGGGTCACCGACAAAGCCGCGGCGGCACAAGCCAACCGGGCGGCCGCAGGCAAGCCCTGCGCCCAAAACGCAGCCAAGGCACCATTAAAGGTATCGCCCGCGCCGGTGGTATCCACCGCCTCGACCGGGAAGCTGGTTTGCTGCTGTAGCTTGCCCTCTGGCGTGGTAAACCATGCGCCGGCAGCGCCCGCCGTCATCAAAATCCGGCCCGGCTGGCTGGCCAGCACGGCTTGCCATTCGGCCTCGGGGCGTTCAAACACCACGCCCAGCTCAAATTCATTCGGAGTTAACAAGCTCACCTGCGCCAGCAATTCGGCCGACAAGGGCTGCGCCGGCGCGGGGTTCAGCAGCAAGGGTTTGCCCCATTTGCTGGCCAGCGCGGCCACCTGCTCGATGGTGGCCAGCGGCGTTTCCAGCTGCGCCACAATCACATCGGCCGCAGCAAACTCAGCCTCTGCGGCCACGATATCAGCCGGGGTGAGCAAGGCATTGGCGCCGGGCACCACGATAATGGAGTTATCACTGCCCGCCAGCGTAATCAGCGCGATGCCGCTGGCACTATTGGCGGTGGGCAATACCCAGCGGGTATCCACCCCCTCGGCTTGCAAGCCCGCCAGCAATTGCTGCCCAAACGCATCATCACCCACGCGGCCCAGCATGGTAACTTGCGCCCCCAGCCGTGCGGCGGCCACCGCCTGATTCGCCCCTTTGCCACCGTGATAGGTCGCAAAATGCGAGCCCAGCAGCGTTTCGCCCAAGCGCGGGTACTGACCTACCTGCGCCACCAAATCCATATTGATACTGCCTACGACCAGAACCTTCGCCATTACCGCCTCCATTAACCAGCTAATTCGGTTTAGGTGTGTTGTGAAGCCATGCTAAACCGTAATCAGCAAGTAGAATTGATTTATATCAACGAATGTAGTGCCGCAATATAAACTACATCCCTAATGCGAAAATCATGTATCGCCGCCGCCAATCTCAAGCGCGCCTGCATGCTCGCAGCGCCGCAGCCCCGATTAGTGGCAAAGCGCACCAAGGGTATAAGCCCATAATGATTAAAATGATTGATTTAGCAGGATATACCCAGGTGGGTATCTGGCATGACGGCAGGAAGGCAAGCCGCTGGCTGTGGTAAAATGCGGGCATGAATAGCGCCCTGAAATACATCGCCCACTACCCCGCCCCCTTGCAGGAACAAGTAGTCGGCCTGATCGAAAAACAACAGTTAGCCCCGCATCTGGCCCGCAAATACCCAGCCCGCCACCAGATTCAGACCGATAAAGCGCTGTATGAGTACGCCAGCGCGCTCAAAAACGACTATCTGCGCAATGCCCCACCGCTGGCCAAGGTGCAATACGATGGCAAGCTCAATACCGTGCAGCACGCGCTGGGGCTCAACACCCAGATCGCCCGGGTGCAGGGCAATAAGCTCAAAAGCAAAAATGAAATCCGCATCGCCACACTCTTTCGCACCACTGCACCCGAATTTTTGCGCATGATCGTGGTGCACGAGCTAGCCCACCTGAAAGTCAAAGCTCACGACAAAGCCTTTTACCAGCTCTGCCAGCATATAGAGCCCCATTATCTGCAATACGAATTTGATTTACGCTTGCACTTAATCGCGCTGGAATTGGGCTTGGTGGATGGCGAGGCCCGCTGAAAAGCGGGGTTGAGTTAGCCACAGCATGTAAGCAGTGAGGGGCTTTCGCGCTAAAGGCTGGCAAGCGTAGCGCCTACTTTTAGAAACTCACTACAAAGAAATGTTGTTTTTTAACGCCCAAGCGTGGAAGTGCGTTTTTGTTGCAGGTCTCTCAGCTATTGCTTGCTGAATTCTTTTGGCCGCCTCCACTTTGCCATGCGTAAGTAAAGCGGCGCAAATAGAAACTAAAGATGGAGAATCTTTCAAAGCCTCTGAGATTTCAGCCACATCGGAATGAGCATGAAGCCAAGGTAAACCGAAGGAACCTAATTTCTCTACCACATCCGAGGAAATTAAAAAACAAATCTGAAGTTGAATCAAGCTCCCACCAATAGTCTTGCCCGCAAAAAAGCTTGCCAAGCCGCTTTCTTATGGTGGCGTCGTATTCTTTAGGTTTCCCATCCGCAGGATGCTTGACCATCTAAAGCCGCAATAGCAGGGACATATACTCCGACATTGATTGTAAATTTGCCTTGGCAGCCTACGTTACTGGTACTGGCCTGCAGATTAATAATCAGCCAGTTCTCGCCTTGCATTAAATGCCAAGTACGGCCTGACTTTTTGAAACCATGCCGCTTCAGAAAATCAGCAATTCCAAGCTTAATTACTCCATCAATAAGGTCGGCAATTTTTCTCACACAAACCCCGAGCATGCAATATAAATAGACGTTTTACTAAGGCGACTGGCGATTTCTGACTCACACCAACCATTGCTTGAATATAATCAATACATCTCTGCAACCGTAACCAGTGGCAGCTTTCGACCCAAAGCGGAAGTCAGGCGACTTACGTTAAGTTTGCGAAATTTAAGATAGTTTAATTTGAACCAACATGCTCGCAACATGCCATCAGCGCATAAATCTCCGCTACTCGCTCAACAGAAATACCAGTTCTTTGCTCAATAGCCAAAGGGTGTTCGGTTGGTTCTAGCTGAATGTAGGGGCGAATTCCATCGTCGCGGAGGTGTACCTTTGTTTTAAGATTCATGGTATCAGGGTACGGTTTTAACCATGCATCGAGCCACCCAAGAAATGGTCTAACATGAGCGCGTTGAGGTTCCTCATAGTGCTTTAGCCATTCAAGATGACTAATCTGACTAATGGATACCCAGACTCCCCAAGAGAAAGGCCCCGCTTCTCCGTGAACAGGAATTTCAATGCAACCACGAACGAAAAAATACTCGCCATCAATTACACAGTCATCGCTTCCTAAATCACAACGAGCCTCACGTTCATCTACTGGAACCGCGTAGTAACTCAACGGTGCAGACGCCCCAAAACTTGGCATACCTTCGTGAATTTGTCCACAAGTAGCACATTGAAAGGCAAATGACATTGTAGATACCTGATTCCTACAGCATTGGAAGTTAACTTAAAGTGGCCGCACTTTGCCATATATTACTAGTTTCGACCCGCTACGCACACGAGGTGTTCAGCATTATGCGCTAAACGTTTTAACTGCAAGAAATGACTCAATATCTTTTCTTAGTTGTCTATCCGAATTGAACGACACATCATCCGACATCATCGCAGTTGCACGCAGAACGATTTTGCTAAGCTGTTTCATTTCACGAGGGTATGAATGCCAGAATTTTTTCTCAATTCGCATCATCGCCACGAGTAAATCACCTTGATAGTAATCGCCTTCAAGTAAAGGATTTTTTTCGAGATAACTAAGTGCGAGTGGGACAAGGAACCTTTCACCAATGCCTTGAGTGATAAGCGTTCTACAATCACCAGCCGAGAGGTTCGCAAGTGGAGTCCTCCTTAGTGCGTGACATCGGGCAACTATCGGAGAGCTATCCTCTGGGGCGGCAGGCCAAATATAGCCTTCAAGTTCCTCAAGAGTTTGAAATTTCTCATCTTTATTTTGCCGTGCAGATTTCAAATTTCCTCCAACTATAAATACTAACTTCCGCTTCTGGCCGACTGCAGCCCCCTCCACCTCGCCCGATCAGCGAAATAGAAAATAATAAATCACATACAGCCAGCTCAAAAAGCCATGCACGATGGCCCAGAGGATGGAATGATTGGTGCTCCAAGAGAGCGCAACGGCGATCACGGTGCCCAGGCTAAAGCCGCCAAACAGACGCATGTTGTGGTCCTTTTCAAATTCGGTAGTTGATAGCCCATACATTGCCATAAAAAAAGCCACCTTGCGGTGGCTTTTTTGGGGCTTAGCAAAAAACGCTTAGGCGCGTTTTTTGAATTCCAGAGTGCGGGTGTCGATCTCGATTTTGTCGCCGATTTCGATGAAGGCCGCTACTGGCAGTTCCAGATCAGAGCCTTTCAGTTTGGCTGGCTTCATTACTTTGCCTGAAGTGTCGCCACGCACGGCTGGCTCGGTGTATTCCACTTCGCGCACAACAACGGTTGGCAGCTCTACAGAGATGGCTTTGCCTTCGTAGAAAGTCACTTCACATTTGTCTTCCATGCCGTCAACGATCAGGCCGAGGGTGTCGCCGAGGTTTTCAGCTTCAACTTCGTACTGGTTGAATTCTTCGTCCATGAAGACGTACATTGGGTCAGCGAAGTAGCTGTAAGTACAAGCCAGGCGGTCCAGAACAACCACGTCCAGTTTGTCATCTGATTTGTAAACCACTTCTGAGCCTTGGCCTGACAACAGACCTTTAGACTTCATTTTCACCACCGAAGCATTGCGGCCTGATTTTGAAAATTCGGTTTTTTGCACAACCCAAGGTTGGCCGTCGACCATGATCACGTTACCAGCGCGTACTTCGTGTGCGGTTTTGATTGCCATTGCGATTACCTGCGTTTGATTGAACGATTTCGCGAAAAAATCGATGTTGAAAATTGAAAAATCCCACTATTTTACCTTGGATTCAACGAATCTGACCAGATTCGTCGCAAGATCACCCAGTTGGCGCAAACTTTGCTGCCATTGGCGTGCATGTTCGGCCAAAGTCGGGCAATGCGCACGATAGGCGCCCCAGGCGGTGGCCAGATCTCCATCGGTATTCCAGCCGTCCATCATTCCTTGCACCGCAGCGCGCGCGGCGGGCGGTAGCTGGGCCAGATATAGCGCGAGAAACGCGGCTAGTTTTTCCAGGTGTGCGCCTTCGTCTTGCGGATAGATATGCCAGATCAGCGGCTTGGCGGCCCATTGCGCGCGCACGAACGAATCTTCGCCACGCACAAAATTGACATCGCAGCTCCACAATAGCAGGTCGTAATCATCTTGGCTAAGCATGGGCAGCGGGCACAGCCACAGCTGGCCTTGCCGATATACCCCATCTAGGTGTTGCTCTAAACCCAAAGCCTGATAATCAATTATCGCCGATACCCTACCTTCGGGCACCAACAACACCGTAGCCTGTGGGGCAGTAATTAGGCTGGCTAACCAAGGATTGAGTGCAGCTGGCTCGTAGGCAAACAGCGACACCAACAGCGCATCATCCGGCAGCGCCTGCGCGCCCACATACGGCGCCAGCCAGCGGCGCGCGGCGGTGTCGTTCCATGCCGCCTGTGCGCTCCGCTGCTGCGCTTCGCTGGGCAAGCCGCCGGTTTGGGCGGTAAAGCCGGGAAAAAAGAAATATTTCGCCATGCCCTGCTGCGGGGAAGGCAGGCAGTGACAACCGGCCACCCAGTCTTCGGCGCTAAGGTATTCCAGATTCAGCCACACCGGCGGCGTGGGCCGCGCGCGCATGGCGGCCAGATAGGCGGCTGGCAGCTCGCAGGCAAAAGCTTCGATCACCACGGCAGCAGCGGGGCCGGCCTGCGCGGGGCTGAGCTCGGCTGGCCAATGGCAGACCTGCACGCCTTCAAGCGTTTGTGTGACCAGCTGGGGCACGATTTCGGGGCGGATGCGGGCAAAGCTGGCCAGATCATCGACCCAGAGCGTGACATTCAGGCCAAATTCAGCCACCAGCTGCCGCGCCAGCCGCCAGCACACGCCAATATCGCCGTAGTTATCCACCACCCGACAGAAAATCGCCCAATCCTTCACCGCATTTGCTTCCGCTAACCAAAGCGCGAGTGTAGCTTATTGCCAGCGTTTGAGCTTGGCGCTGGCGCTGTAGCGGTATTGATCGGGGCGATGAATCGCTGGCGGATACAGGCGCTGAATCTTGTTCACATATTGGCGGGTTTCCGGATACGGCGGTACGCCGCGATAGCGATCCACTGTGCCCTCGCCGGCGTTATACGCGGCCGATACCAGATCAATCCGCCCTTGATAGCGGTCAAGCAATACGCGCAAATAGCGTATGCCGCCTTTGACGTTCTGGCTGACATTAAACACATCTTGTACCTGAAAACGTTCAGCGGTATCGGGGATGAGCTGCATCACGCCCATCGCCTGCTTGGGTGAAATGGCATCGGGGCGCAGCTGCGATTCCACCAAGGCAATGCTGAGCGCAAAATCGGGGTCGACCCCGTACCAGCGGGCGAGCTGGCTAATAATGCGGGCGGTTTTCTTTTGCGCCTGGCTCAGTGCCACCTGGCTGGCCGGCACCGGCACCACGGGCGCTTTGGCCGGTGCGACATCGGCTAAAACGCAGGGAGGTAATTGTTCGCCGCGAAATGCCACGGTTTCGAGCATATCTTGCGCTTGCTGATGCCCCTGCGCCGCCGCCACGGCAAACAGGCTGGCTGCCGCAGTGCGATCGGCCGGCACGCCAAGGCCAAAGGCATACAGCATGCCGAGCCGGTATTGCGCCTCCAGCTCGCCCTGCCGGGCGGCGCGACAATATTGCAACGCCGCCTGCCACGGATCAGCCGCTTCTTGCTGCGTGAGCGCGGGCAAGGGGCTGGCGGCTGGGATGGCTTGGGCGCTGGCGCTATTGCCACGCACGGCGGGCGCAGCGAGCGCCACGCCGCTCAGACCGGCGAGCAGCACCAGCGTGGTTAGCCCGACCCTAGCAGATCGCCCACTCACCCCGCACTTGCTTTTCTCACGCATCGCCTGCCCCTTATTCCACCCGCATACAGGTTGCGGAGTGTAGCGTAAGCCGGCGCTGCGCTTGTAAGAAAAGTGCGTTAAAGGTCGTTTTTAGCGCCTAGTCGGCCACCGCCAGCGACTGATCGGCGCTCGCAGGCTCAGCCAACACCACGGGGGCCGCAAAGGTGCCCAGATTAATTTGCTCGCGCCCGATCGGGAAATAGCTCAGCCCCTCGGCACGCAGGCGTTTGGGCTCGTAGAGATTGCGGCCATCGAAAATAATCGGCGTACGCAGCGCGGCCTTAATGGCCGGAAAATCAGGGCTGCGAAAGGCTTTCCACTCGGTCACGATAATCAGTGCATCCGCCTGTGACAGCGCATCGAGCGGCAAATCGCTAAAGCGGATGCCGGCGCAACCGGCTAAAAGTTCGCGGGCTTTGTCATTGGCAACCGGATCATGCGCGCACAGCGTAGCGCCACGCGCCAGCAAGGCTTCGATCAGCACCATGCTCGGGGCTTCGCGCAAATCATCGGTTTCGGGCTTAAAGGCCAGCCCCCACAGCGCAAAATGCCGGCCGCGCAAATCAGGGCCAAAATGAGCCAGGATTTTCTCCAGCAGTACTGTTTTTTGCCGGGCATTGGTTTCATCCACTGCCGCGAGAATATTCAGCGTGCGCCCATGCTGGCTGGCGGTGCGCTGGAGCGCTTGCACATCTTTCGGGAAACACGAGCCGCCATAGCCCACGCCCGGATACAAAAAGTGATAGCCAATGCGCGGATCAGAGCCGATGCCTTTACGCACCCATTCGATGTCGGCGCCTAGCACTTCAGCCAGATTGGCCAGCTCATTCATAAAGGAAATGCGTGTGGCCAGCATGGCATTGGCGGCGTATTTGGTGAGCTCGGCCGAGCGGATATCCATCGCCAAAATCCGGTCGTGATTGCGCACCAGCGGCGCGTAAATCGACTGCATCAGGTCTTTGGCGGTTTCGTCATCGGTGCCGATGACGATCCGGTCGGGGCGCATAAAGTCATCAATCGCGGCGCCCTCTTTCAAAAATTCGGGGTTGGATACCACGCTAAAACTGCTGCGTTTGCCGCGTAAATCCAGCTGCAGCTGAATCGCCTCGCGGACCAGATCAGCGGTGCCCACCGGCACGGTGGATTTATTCACGATGACTTTGTATTCATTCATGTGCTGGCCGATATTGCTGGCGGCGGCCAACACATATTGCAGATCGGCCGAGCCGTCTTCATCCGGTGGCGTGCCAACGGCGATAAATTGAATGGTGCCATGCGCCACCGATTCGGCGATATCGCTGGTAAAGCGCAAACGGTTGGCCGCGACATTGCGGCTGATCAGCGCATCCAGCCCCGGCTCGTAAATCGGCACCCCGCCCGCCTGCAGCTGGGCAACCTTGGCCTCATCCAGATCCAAACAAACCACCTCGTTACCGTATTCGGCCAAACAGGCCCCGGTAACCAGCCCCACATAGCCCGATCCAATGACAGTAATCCGCATCGCACTCGCTCCACAGTGAATTGGGCATAGTTGTACGGCATCGCGGTGACAGTTCGACGACACAAAAAAGAACAAAAAATGACATTTTCTTGGCAAATCAACGACATTGTGCCGTTAAACTGCGCTACCGCCTTCCCCCAACTGCGGTTTGATGACGAATCGACTAATCTGAAAACCCCTACTGCGCCCCGAGCGCCGGAGTTCACAGGCATGCCGCACGAGGATGTAAACGCGCAATTACAAGCGTTTACCGATCAGATTCAGCATGGGCATAGTCATACCACCCTGCCACTACTGCTGACGTATCTGCGTGAACACCGCGCAGATCAAGGCGTGCGCGCACATACCCACTATTTGATCGCCTGGGCAAGCTGGGGGGTAAATGATTTTGCCACGGCGCAGCGGCATATCCGCCAGGCGCTGCGCTGGATGGATCAGCACGCTACCTTGTATCTGCGCGCTTTGCTCATGCAGGCGCAAATCCAGCTGGCGCTGGATCGCTTTTTGCCGGCGCTCGATACTCAACTTCAAGTGTTGCAACTGACCGACGGCGAGCAAGACCCGGACATCGTGGCGCAGGCCTATTTGGGCGTGGGCAATTATTTTCAGGTGCAGGGTAAACATGATCAGGCGCTAACCTGTTACGAGCATGCCTATGATTTTGCGCTACGCAGTGCAGAATTTGAGATCGAGCTTAAAGCCGCGAATTACCTGCTTTCGCTGTATTGCAGCGAGTGTTACACCGCGGAAGCCGAGAAAATCCTGCAAGATTGCTGGGCCAAACTCTATCACCGCCAAGAAGTCGACCCGGCACAAAAAGCCAGCTTGCATCACTATCAGGGTATGGTGCTCTTGCAGCAGCAGCGCTTTAATGCCGCGCTGGAGCAGCTGAATATTTCACTGCAAATCAATCAGCAATTTAATTTCTTGTGGGGGCAAACGCAGAATCGTATCCAGCTTGCCCAGCTGCATGCTAGCCAGCAGCGCTATAACACTGCCATCGGTCAGCTGGAAACGGCGGTGTTTACCGCGTCGCTGTTTGATCAGGGTTTGCTGCAGCAAAAAATCTGCGGCCATATCCGCGATATTCATGTTGAAGCCGAAAACTATGCTGCAGCGCTCGCCGCCCAAGAGGCTTACCATCATTTTGCGCTGCGCAATGAGCAGCTGTTTGTGCTGAAAAATCAGGAAAAACATCAGCGCCAATTGCGCACGCTGGAGCACCAGCTAGCCCAGATCAAACAACGCCAGCTGGTGCGAGGGCTAGAGCAAAAAATCCAGCGCCTAGAAGCCACGCTGCAAGCCAAAGCCACGCTCGACCCAGTCACGCAGGCCTATTTACCAGCGCAGCTGGCGCAGGTGTATCCGGCGCAGCGCTTGCCTGCTTGTTTGCTGCGCATTAATGCACTGGGGCAGCTGAACGAGCAACTGGGCCCCTTGCGTACCGATTTATTACTGCAAAAGCTGCATCATTTACTCACGCACGAAGTGCTGGCGGCCACGCAAAAAATCTACCGATTACCAGGCTTTGGCTTTTTGCTGCACCCGGTAGGCGAAGGCGCTTGGCAGCAAGCGCTGCCCGAGAGTCTGCAGCAGGCCTTAAGCCCCTACCCGCTTAGCCTAACTTTGCAAACGGTACTGTTTGATACCACCCACTATACCGTCGAGCCGCTCAGCACTCTGTGGGAATGGCCAGCCAGCGGAGGCGAAGATGGCACCTTGGCCTGAATACAAAGCGCTGTTGCAGCAAGCCATCCACCAGCCCTATAGCCTGTTGCCCGAGCTACCCGCGCGACGCAAAGCCGCCAGCAGCATCAGCGAGCGGCAAGTATTGATGCTGCTGCATGGCATTGCCTTGGCCAATACCTGGCAATACGCCGCCGCCGAGCCCCTGCTTACCCGCGCCACCCTGTATGGCCGCAGGCAGAAACAGTATTTTGCGCTTGATTACGGGCTAGATGCCTTGGCCAGCCTGTATCTGGTGCAAGGCAATGTTGATAAAGCCATGCAGACCTGGATGGCCTGTTTCGAGCTGGGGCTTAAAACCCGTGATCGCAATGCCATCATGCTGGCCCACTTGGGCGTGGGCAAAACCTATTTTGGCCTGCATGACTTTCACAATGCCAAAAACCACCATCTGGCCACCGTGGATATTGTCTGCAGCCTGCCCAACCATCAATCCAGCTGCGAAGCCTATGTGTGTCTGGCGGTCGATCTGATCAAGCTGTGCGAATTTGCCAAAGCCGCCGCCACGCTGGAAGTCGCCCGCCAATACCTGCCATGGGCGCGTCACCCCAAGCGCAGCACCTGTGAAATCGAGCTGTACTTTGGCATGACACTGGCCGGTAGCGAGCTTTATCCGGCCGCGCAATTACACTTCGAGCGAGCCATTGAGCTGGCGACGGAAGCGGATTTCAGCTGGGGGCTGGCCTTGGCCGAGCTGGAAAGCGGTAAGGTCTGGCACCAGGCCGGCGATGACGACCGCGCGCTCACGCATTTAGCGCGCAGCGAGGCATTGGCCAGCGCCTTGCAATCGAGCCTGTTTTTACGCCAATGCCACGAGCTGCAATACCAAATCCATAAAGACCGGGGTGACTATCTGGCGGCGCTGACGCATATGCAAACTTATACCCAGCTCAGCCTGCAAGCGCAGCGCGAAAGCGGCAAAATGGCGCCTTCATCGCGGGTATTGAAAAAGCTCCGGCAATACGAAGCGCAACTGGAACTCGCTACCTCACAAGAAGAAAACGTCGAGCTCACCAGCCGCCTGCGCAAACACCAGGATTTAATCGCCCAGCTAACCCAGAAAGCCGAAACCGACGCCCTTACCGGTGTGTTTAACCGCCGCGCGCTCGATCAGCGCATTGTGCGCGAATTTGAGCTGGCCGATTTGCAGCAGCAAGATTTCAGCCTGCTGATGATCGATCTGGATCATTTCAAAGCGGTGAATGATCAGTTTTCGCACCAGATGGGCGATAAAGTGCTGCAAGCGGCGGCCCAGCTCATTGTGCGCGCCTGCCGGCAAGGTGAATTTGTAGCGCGCTATGGGGGCGAAGAGTTTTGCGTGCTGCTGCCCGGTGCACCACTCGCCGCAGCCAGCAATGTGGCGGAACGAATCCGGCTGCAGTTGGCCCAATTTGCCTGGGCGCAGCTCGGCGATGGCCCGGCCCGTATGAGCTGTAGTATCGGCGCCGCCTGCCGCCAAGCTGGCGAAGACAGCGCGAGCTTACTCAAGCGCGCCGATCTACATCTATATCAGGCCAAAGCTGCGGGGCGCGACCGCGTATTTGCTGCCTAGCCGGCTAGTTCACACCGGATATGCCAATTAGTTACAGATAAATTCATAAACTTTGGGTAAATTCCGCACATTAACGACAAGGAGCTGCAAGATGAAACAGAAAATCCTGACCGCCGTAATCGCCGCCAGCGTTGCCCTCAGTGGTTGCGCCAACCTGACGCCAGAACAGCAAGGGGCGATGATTGGTGCCCTCGGCGGTGCAGCTGCCGGCGCGGTGATTAGTAAAGCGTCTAAAGGCAGCCACACTGGCCGCGATGCAGCCATTGGCGCCGCGATTGGTGCGATTGGTGGTTATGCTTGGTCTGCGCACATGGAAAAACAGCGCAAAGAAATGGAAGAAGCGACCAAAAACACCGGTATTGAAGTGAGCAAAACCCCAAATAACGAGCTGAAGCTGGATGTGCCTAGCGATTTCTCGTTTGATACCGGCAAATACTCGATCAAACCGAATATGCGCCCGATTCTGGATAAACTCGGCCAAACGCTGAACCAGAATGCCGTGACGCAAGTGCGCATTGTGGGCCACACCGACAATACCGGTAGCGATGCCATCAATAATCCGCTGTCGGTCAACCGGGCCGGCGCCGTGCAGGAATATCTGCTGCAACGTGGCGTAGCCGGTGGCCGCATGCGCATTGAAGGCCGTGGTTCTTACGAGCCAGTGGCAGATAACAGCACCGTGGCCGGTCGCGCCCAAAACCGCCGTGTAGAAATCTTCGTGGCTGAGCCTGCACAAGCTCAGCAATAAATTGGCCTAGCGCCGAGCAAGCCAGCCTACGGGCTGGCTTTTTTTCGTTCTGCAGAAGCAACTTTCCTCTTACGCCAGCCGCGGCAAGCAGCGCACAGTTCGACGGGCTCTTGATTTTCAAAAAACCGGCAATCATCTAGGGATTAACAACCCTAATCCAAGGAGGGCCTTCGGGCCTGCAGGTGAAATCATGCGAATCGACAAACTCACAACCAAATTTCAGCAGGCGCTGGCCGATGCGCAAAGCATGGCCAATGCCAATGACAACCCATTTATCGAGCCACAGCATTTGCTGCTGGCCTTACTGAATGACGCCGACTCGGGTGCCGCCGCCTTGCTGGCCCGCGCGGGGGTGAATGTGCAACCTTTGCGCACGGCGCTGGATGCCGCAGTGAAACGGCTACCCAAAGTGCAAGGGCAAGATGAGCTGGCCGTGGGCAAAGAGCTAGGCCGGCTACTCAATGCCACCGATAAAGCCGCGCTGCAACGGGGCGATCAGTTTATTTCCAGCGATCTCTTTTTACTGGCACTGGCGGACGATAAAAGCGAAACCGGGCGGCTACTGAAAGATCAGGGTGGCAGCAAGGAAGCCATTCTGGCGGCGGTAGAGGCCGTGCGGGGTGGCGAAAGTGTCAACAGCGCCGACGCCGAACAACAGCGCGAAGCCTTAAGCAAATATTGCCTGGATCTCACCGAGCGCGCCCGCGCCGGTAAGCTGGATCCGGTTATCGGCCGCGATGATGAAATTCGCCGCGCAATTCAGGTATTGCAGCGCCGTAGCAAAAACAACCCCGTACTGATCGGTGAGCCCGGCGTGGGTAAAACCGCCATCGTCGAAGGGCTGGCACAGCGGATCGTGAATGGCGAAGTGCCCGATTCACTGAAACACAAGCGGGTATTGGCGCTGGACCTAGCTGCGCTGCTGGCTGGGGCCAAATACCGGGGTGAATTTGAAGAGCGCCTGAAAGCCGTACTGAATGAATTGGCCAAAGACGAAGGCAATAACATCATCTTTATCGATGAGCTACACACCATGGTGGGCGCAGGTAAAGCCGAGGGCGCGATGGATGCCGGAAATATGCTCAAACCAGCCCTAGCGCGCGGCGAGCTGCATTGCATCGGCGCCACGACTCTCGATGAATACCGCAAATACGTCGAAAAAGACGCCGCACTCGAGCGCCGTTTTCAGAAAGTGTTGGTCGGCGAGCCTAGCGTAGAAGACACGATCGCGATTTTGCGTGGCTTGCAGGAAAAATACGAAATCCATCATGGCGTTGATATCACCGACCCGGCGATTGTCGCTGCGGCGGAGTTGTCGCACCGCTACATCACCGATCGCTTCCTGCCGGATAAGGCCATTGATCTGATCGACGAAGCCGCGGCCAAGATCAAAATGGAAATCGACAGCAAGCCCGAGGTGATGGATAAACTCGATCGCCGGCTTATCCAGCTGAAAATCGAACGCGAAGCCGTGAAACGCGAAAAAGACGAAGCCAGCCAAAAACGCCTGGCACTGATCGAAGACGAAATCAGCAAGCTGGAGGTGGAGTATTCCGATCTGGAAGAAATCTGGAAAGCCGAAAAAGCCAGCGTGCTGGGCAGTCAGGCCATTCGCGAAGAAATCGAGCGCCTGAAAAACCAGATGGACAGCCTGAAACGCGCCGGCGAATGGCAGCGCGTGTCCGAATTGCAATACGGCCAGCTGCCGCAGCTGGAAGCCAAGCTCAAAGCCGCCGAAGCCTCGGAAACCAACGGCAGCAGCAATAAGCTCTTGCGCACCCAGGTGGGCGCCGAAGAAATCGCCGAAGTGGTCAGCCGCGCCACCGGTATTCCGGTCAGCAAAATGCTGCAAGGTGAACGCGAAAAACTGCTGCAAATGGAAGATGTCCTGCATCAGCGCGTGGTTGGCCAAGATGAAGCGGTGCGACTGGTGGCCGATGCCATTCGCCGCTCACGCGCGGGGCTGGGTGACCCGAACCGGCCGTATGGCTCTTTCCTGTTCCTTGGCCCGACCGGGGTGGGTAAAACCGAGCTATGCAAAACGCTGGCCGAATTTTTGTTTGATTCGGAAGAGCACCTGATTCGCGTGGATATGAGCGAATTTATGGAAAAACACTCGGTGGCCCGCCTGATCGGGGCGCCTCCGGGCTACGTGGGCTATGAAGAAGGCGGCTATTTAACCGAGCTGGTGCGCCGCAAACCGTATAGTGTGATCTTGCTAGATGAAGTCGAAAAAGCTCATCCGGATGTATTTAATATCCTGTTGCAAGTACTGGATGACGGCCGCCTCACCGATGGCCAAGGCCGCACGGTCGACTTTAGAAACACCGTGGTCGTGATGACTTCCAACCTTGGCAGCGAGCATATTCAGCGCCTGGCCGATTCGGATTATCAGGTGATCAAGCTGGCGGTCATGGCCGAAGTAAAAACCCATTTCCGGCCCGAATTTGTCAACCGGATTGACGAGGTGGTGGTGTTCCATGGCTTGCAGCAAGCGCATATTCGCCATATTGCGCAGATTCAGCTACAAAAACTGCTGGGCCGGCTGGCGCAGCTGGAAATCGGCCTGGAGGTTGCCGACAGTGCGCTGGACTTGATCGCCGAGGCTGGGTTTGACCCGGTGTACGGCGCGCGACCACTGAAACGGGCGATTCAGAGCGAGCTGGAAAACGTGCTGGCAAAACGGATTTTGGCCGGCGAATTTGGCCCGAAAGACACGATTGCTGTTAGCGCGCGCGATGGTGTGATGCAACTGAGCAAGGCCTAAGCGCACAAGACAGTGCATCCGATTAAACATCAGCTAGCCCCCGCTTGCGGGGGCTTTTTTACGTTTACCCTGCTCTAGAAAGACAAAAATCGCCAGCGCAACCGGGGTGCAGTTTCAAGACTCAACGGATTCAGTCAGGCCACCAGCAGTACCGCAGGGCCTACCGTGACGGCTGCCTAATCAAGACCAATCGGCAAGATACCTACAGCTAGTATCACCTTGCAAGCCAATCAATTAAAAGACTTCATGGCAATACCCAATAAAAAAGCCGCCCAGCGGGCGGCTTTTTTGGGCTAACTGTGCTTAGTCGCGGCTGCTGCCGGTGAAGGCCATCAGCAGATTCAGCAAGCTCACGAACACATTGTAAATGTTCAGATACAGGCTCAGTGTGGCGGTGATGTAGTTGGTTTCACCACCGTTCACAATGCGGCTTACGTCATACAGGATGAAGGCCGAGAACAGCAGCACAGCCACCGCAGAGATCGTCAGCGACAGGGCTGGGATCGCGAAGAACACATTGGCAATCGCCGCCAGCATCAGCACTACCGCGCCCACCAGCAGGAATTTACCCATGAAAGAGAAATCCTTTTTGGTTACGGTCGCAATTGATGCCAAGGTGAAGAAGATTGCACCCGTGCCGACTGCGGCCAGACCAATCATCTCGGCGCCATTGCTAAATTTCAGCGCCACTTGCAGGATTTGGCTTAGCCACAGACCCATAAAGCCAGTCCAGGCCAGCAAAATGCCGACGCCAGCAGCGGAATGTTTGGTTTTTTCAATCGCGTAGAACGCGCCGAAGCTCACACCCAAAAACAGCAAAAGGCCAAACATCGGGCTCATCGCGAATTTGATCGAGATCCCGAAAATCGCGCCCGCGGCGGTGGGCAGCATCGACAGCGCCAACAGGAAATAGGTATTGCGCAAGACTTGATTGCGCTCGGCAACACTGGTCGTGCTACCGTAAGTGGCCGGATTGTAGTGCATGATAACTCTCCATAAATTATTCGCGGTTTGCCGCGTTGCAGCTAAGATGCGGCAAAGGCGAAAAAGTTTCAAGCCATGCAAGTATTTTCTGCCCACAATGCGGCAAACTGCGCCGCAGTCGTGGCATCCGGCTCGCTAAAAGGCGCGGCCACCTGCCAGCGCGGGGCCTCGCCCCGGGCATACAGGGTGCTATAAATCCCCGCCTGAAAATCACCATAGCGCAGCGCCGCCGCCGCGAGCGCAGTTTCCAGCGCCACGGTTTGCACCAAAGTTTGCTGCGCGGCGCGTTGCTGCAAAGTCCAGCTCAGCCATACCGAGGTGGGCGAAGCGTGCGCCAGCCGCTGCGCCGCATGCCGGCACCAGGGGCTATCGCTGGCCACCCACGTGGCAATGGCGGCCAGCACGGCACTAAGTTCATCGGCCGCTGTTGCGCTATGTAGCGCCGCCCTAGTGACGGCATCCAAGGCCTGCGCGCCTTCTGCCTGCGGCCAGCGCTGCAAAAAATCGCTCAGTAGCGCATGATTTTCCTCCGCCGCCGCTTGCCACGGCAGGGTTGCCAGCGCCGTGAGCACGGCATGACGATCTGCCGCCGGCAACAGATATTGTGCCGCGCCTACAGCCAGCGCATCAGCAGCCTGAATCGGTACGCCTGTCAGCCCCAAGACGCGCCCCAAGCTCGGCCCGTCGCCCAGACGGGGTAGCCACCAGCTGGCCGAGACATCCGGAAACAGGCCAATCCCGGTTTCCGGCATAGCTAGGCGCGTGCCCGGTGTGACCACGCGGTGGCTGGTCGCAGCAAACACGCCCCAGCCGCCGCCCATGATAATGCCATGCCCCCAGGCCAATACCGGCTTGGGGTAATGCCGCAGGCTGTGGCACAGCTGATATTCTTCGCGGAAAAAATCATCGCCTGCCGCCAGCTGGCCTGGCTCGGTCATGGCCTGATACAGGGCTTTGAGATCGCCACCGGCGCAAAAACCGCGTTCACCAGCGCCAATGATGACAATCGCCGCGATGTCGGCAGCATCTTGCCAAGCACTGAGTGCCGCCGCCATTTGCCGCACCATGGCCAGATTCTGGGCGTTGATCCGCTCGGGTGCGCTCAGCGCCAAACACCCCAGCGCCATGCCATTGGCCCCCTGCAATACCGAAACATGTACCGTCATGCCATCCTTCCGTTTGTCAGCGAACCTGGATTGAGCCGTAGCCTTCTCGGCAGCTCAATCAGTCATTTCCTTTATAGCGCGGCTTGTAACATAAGCAGGGCCAGCGCTGCCTATAGTGGAGCGATTGCATCCACGACCCCGACCATGCCCCGCCTACCCGAACTGGAAACTCTGGAAGACTTGCTCGACCAAGCGCCCGCCAGCGCCCGTGTGCACACGCTGGCCACGGTGGGCGAGGAAAATTGGCCTTTGTATGCGCTGGTGCTGGGCAATCCGGCCCCCGAAGCACCAGTGCTGGGCTTTTTTGGCGGCGTGCATGGGCTGGAGCGCATTGGCTGCCAGATTGTGCTGGCGCTGCTGCGCAGCATTCTGGTTCGCCTGCATTGGGATAGCAGCCTGCAGCATAAATTGGAACGCATGCGCTTGGTGTTTATGCCGCTGATTAATCCCGGCGG
Organism: uncultured Chitinibacter sp.; assembly: GCF_945957625.1. Lineage (NCBI taxonomy): Bacteria > Pseudomonadati > Pseudomonadota > Betaproteobacteria > Neisseriales > Chitinibacteraceae > Chitinibacter > uncultured Chitinibacter sp. The sequence continues at coordinate 125,393 of NZ_CAMFLP010000008.1, read as the reverse complement.
CATGCTGCGCGGCTGGCGGTGTAATCCCGCCGGAATCGATCTGATGCGTAATGCGCCACTTGATGCCGCGCAACGCCCGGCCTGGCTGGTGGGCGGCCAGCGCCTAAGCCGCCATCTGCCCTGGTATCGCGGCCCGGCCGGTGCCGCGCTGGCGGCAGAAAACCAAGCATTGTGCCAACTGGTGGAGCGAGAATTACTCTGTAGCCCGTTTAGCCTAGCGCTGGATTGCCATTCGGGCTTTGGCCTGCGCGACCGGCTGTGGTTTCCCTACGCCCACACCCGCCAGCCCTGGCCAGCGCTGCCCGAGGTGTATGCGCTGGCCGAGCTATTTCAGCACAGCTACCCCTATCACCCCTATCTTATAGAGCCACAGGCGCGCCAATACACCACCCATGGCGACATCTGGGACTACCTGTATTTGCAACACGCCAGCCACGGGCAGCGCCAGTTTTTACCGCTCACGCTGGAACTGGGCTCTTGGTTATGGATCAAAAAAAATCCTCGCCAGCTGTTATCGCTGCTGGGTTTATTCAACCCGATTGTGCCGCACCGGCAGCAGCGCGTTTTGCGCAAGCATCTGGTTTTATTCGAGTTTTTAATTCGCGCCGTGCATGATCATGCGTATTGGCTGCCACGCGGTGAGCAGCGCCATGAGCTGGCGGCCCGCGCTTATCAATATTGGGATTACCGGCCATGAGCCACACCTGGGTGTTATTGCGCGGCCTGATGCGCGAAGCGCGCCACTGGGGCGATTGGCCGGCGCGCCTGCAAGCGCGCTACCCACACGATCGCATCATCTGCCCCGATTGGCCCGGCTGTGGCCAGCATTACCAGCAGCGCAGCTTGCTGCGCATTGAAGATATGGCAGGGTATCTGCAGCAAACGCTGATCCAGCAAGAGGCTAGCGGGCCATACCGGGTAGTGGCGATTTCGCTGGGCGCCATGGTGGCCTGCGCCTGGGCTCAACAGCGGCCGGCGGATTTTATCGATTGCACCTTGATCAACCCCAGCTTGCGCGGCCACAGCCCGCCATGGCAACGCCTGCGACTGGCTAACTGGCCGCGTCTGCTTGGCCTGCTGGGGCAAAGCCCGGCAGCGCGCGAAGCCACCATCCTCGCCCTGACCAGCCAGCTTGCCGAGCCCGCCGTACTGGCCGCTTGGCAAGCATGGGCGCGCGAAGCGCCGGTGAGCCGGGCCAATGCCCTGCGCCAGCTCTGGGCCGCCGCCCGGTTTCGCCCGGCCCCCCAGGCGCCAGCGGTGCCACTACAGATTATTCAGGGGCTGGCCGATCAGCTGGTTGATCCACGCTGCGCCAGTGTGCTGGCGCAGGCGTGGGGCTGCCCACTGCGCAGCCACCCCACTGCTGGACACGATCTGCCGCTGGACGCGCCGGAATGGTTACTCGCGCAGCTCGGCGCAGCGCCAGCCTAGGCGCAGCCGACTTGGTACTGTCACCCGAATTGGCTAAGCTAAGCTTTTCCCCTCACAGCAGGATATCCACCATGAAAGTGCTCGCCATCTGCGGTAGTTTGCGTGAAAAATCGGCCAATAAAGGCATGCTGCGTTATGCCCAAGCCCATGCGCCAGCCGGCATGGAGATCGAAATCGCGGATCTGTCGGCCATTCCGTTTTACAACGCCGATCTCACGCCAATGCCAGCCGCTGTACAGCAATTAATGCAGCAAATGCAGGCGGCGGACGCGTATATTTTTGCTGGCCCCGAATACAACTATTCACTCGCGCCAGCGCTGAAAAACGCCATTGACTGGGCCTCGCGCGCCGAAGGCAATGCCATTTTGGGCGGCAAAGCCGTGGCCTTGATGGGCGCGGGCGGCGGCATGGGTACCTCGCGCATGCAATATCATCTGCGCCAAGTGTGCGTGTTTGTGGATTTGCATCCGCTGAATAAACCGGAAGTGTTTGCCAATGCCTTTGCCGGTGGCTTTGATGCTGATGGCAATGTGCTGGATGAGAAAGTGCAGGAAAATATCCGCCAGCAATTGGTCGCGCTAGCGGCGTGGGCGAATAAGCTGAAAGCCTAAGCCATACCCCACCATGTATTGCCAGCAGGCTATTTTAAATCAAGGCCTAGCTGGCAATACCCTCAAGACGTTGCCATACCCCATTCACCCGCCCTTCAATCGGCTGGTATTGGGTTTTGTAAGTCATCTTGCGACAGCCATCGATCCAGTAGCCCAGATACACATAGGGCAGCCCTAATTGCTTCGCTAGGCCAATCTGCCACAGAATGTTGTACACCCCTAAGCTGCGCTGCGGCCAATCAGGCTCGAAAAAGGTGTACACCGAGGACAGCCCATCATCGAGCTGGTCGATCAAGCTCACCATACAGACTTCGCCATCCTGCAAAAACTCGGCCAGTACGCTTGAAACATTGCTGCGCAGCAGAAAGCTTTCATACTGCTCGCGGTTGTCCTGATCCATCCCCCCGCCCGGATGACGCTGACGCTGATAGCGCTGGTACAGCTGAAAATGCTCTTCGCGAAAAGTAAGCTCAATCAGCCGCACTTTCAGCAACTGATTGCGCTGCGCCACTCGCCGCTGAGTGCGGCTAGGTTGAAAATCTGCCACCGGTAATCGCACCGGCACACAGGCGCTGCAGGTATCACACCAGGGGCGATAGACAAATTGCCCACTACGGCGAAAGCCCTGCTCCACCAGCTGGCTATACACACCGCTATCGATCAGGTCGGAGGGCACCGCCACCTGCGAGCGTGCCAACTCATTGGGTAAATAGCTACAGGGGTACGGCGCCGTAGCGTAAAACTGCAGCTGCACCGTGTGCTTGCGAAAGGTGTCGTTCATGGTGGCTTCCTACGCGGGGCCAGCGCCGCTGGCCTGGTAATCGTACGACCACGGTCCGGGATCGACATACTGGGCGGTCAGGCGCTCCAGACTGGCCATAAACTGCGCACGGGGGATTTCGCGGGCGCCAAAACGGGCCAAATGGTCGGTATACATCTGACAGTCGATCAGGCCGTAGCCTTGTGCGTCCAGCCAGCGTACCAGATGCACAAAGGCGATTTTTGAAGCATCGGGCCGGCGGGCGAACATGGATTCACCATAGAACATTTTGCCGATGGCCATGCCATACAGGCCGCCAGCCAGCTCACCATCGATCCAGCATTCGATGCTGTGGGCAAAACCGGCCTCATGCAAGGCGGTGTAGGCCGCCAGCATTTCGGCCGAAATCCACGTGCCCGGCTGACCCGCGCGCGGCTCGGCACACGCCGACATCACCGCATGAAAGGCCGTATCAAAGGTAACCCGATAGGCTTTATTCCGAATCACTTTATCAAGCGAGCGATGCACATGCAGCTCGGCCGGATACAGCACCATGCGCGGGTCTGGCGACCACCACAAGATCGGCTCGCCCGGCATAAACCAAGGAAAAATGCCGCGTTGGTACGCGGCAAGTATACGGTTCGGGCTTAAATCGCCACCGGCAGCCAGTAGCCCATTGGGCTCAGACAAGGCCTGAGTCAGGGGCGGAAATTCCAGCCGATGATCCAGCCACGGAATCATCGTTTATTTTTTACTCTTGCTCTGGCAATCGGCGCAGGTGCCGTACAGATACATCTCGTGTTCCTGAATCTGGAAGCCATGTTTTTCGGCAATTGCATCTTGCCGTGCTTCGATTTCCGGATCGTAAAATTCTTCAACCTTGCCGCATTTCACACACACCAGATGGTCATGGTGTTCGCCGTGGTTTAATTCAAACACCGATTTGCCGGTTTCGAAATGATGACGCACCAGTATGCCGGCTTGTTCGAATTGCGTCAGCACACGATACACGGTGGCAAGACCGACATCGATTTCTTCGGCGATCAGCATGCGATAGACATCTTCGGCCGTCAGATGGCGTTCGGTACTGGTTTCAAACAAATTCAGGATTTTCAGGCGCGGACCGGTGGCTTTCAGCCCCATCCCTTTCAATTCTGCGGCTTTGCTCATGGTTATTTTTTCCCGTGTGTCACTGTGCGGTGTTGGCGCAATAGGGTTATCATATAGCGTTTCGCGGTGCCGCGCACCGATCCATACAGTGAAGCGCAAACGCATGAAGGCTAGAATTTCTACTGCACTCCTCCTGAGCAGCCTCTTCCTAGGCGGCTGCAGCGTGGTCAATTTTCTCACGCCCTACAAGCTGGATATTCCGCAAGGCAATCAGATCACCATGGATCAGCTGGAAAATCTGAAAGTCGGCATGACGCAAAGTCAGGTTCGCTTCCTGCTCGGCACCCCGCTACTGGTCGATCCTTTCCATCAAGACCGCTGGGAATACATCTATCGCGATGAAAAAAGCGGTGATGTGAAAGTGAACAAGCGTTTCTCGATCATCTTTGAAAATAATATGGTGGCCCGTTGGGAAGGTGAAGTACTGCCTGAGCCGGCCGCCCGCAAAGAAGCGCGCGTGCGAGCCAGCGCCGTAGTCAGCGATGAGCAGCTGATGCGTAGCAAGGTGAATCCCGGCGCGCCAGACAGCAAGCAAGTCGAAGTCAAACCTCTGATTGATAAAGGATTCTAAATGACGATGAAAATCGCCATTGCCGGTGCTTCTGGCCGCATGGGCCGCATGCTGATCGAAGCCGTCGTGAATGCACCTGATGCCCAATTACATACCGCCCTAGATCGCGCGGGCAGCGAAAGCATCGGCCAAGACGCCACCGCCTTTCTGGGCCAAACCAGCGGCATCACCATTACCGCCGACCTGGCCGCCCTGCAAGGTGCGGATGTAATCATTGATTTCACCCGCCCGGAAGCCACCTTGGCGCATCTCGCGGCTTGTCAGCAATACGGCGTGAACATGATTATTGGCACCACCGGTTTTGACGAAGCAGGCCGTGGTGCTATCGCTGCCGCGGCGAGCCAGATCGCGATTGTGTCGGCTTACAATATGAGCGTGGGGGTTAATCTGGTCTTCAAGCTCCTCGAAGTTGCGGCAGGGGTATTGAACCAGGGCTATGACGTCGAAATCGTGGAAATGCACCACAAACACAAAGTTGACGCCCCATCCGGCACCGCGATTGCCATGGGTGAGGCGGTGACTCGCGCTTGGGATAAAGCCCTGAAAGACATTGCCGTGTGGTCACGCGAAGGGATTACCGGCGAGCGCCAAGATGGCACCATCGGCTTTGCCACCTTACGCGGCGGCGATGTGATTGGCGACCACACGGTGGTCTTTGCCGGCGCCGGTGAGCGCGTAGAAATCACTCACAAAGCCAGCAACCGCACCATCTATGCGCAAGGCAGCTTGCGCGCGGCGCGTTTTTTGGCCAGCAAAACCAGCGGTCATTATGATATGCAGGATGTATTAGGGCTGAAATAAGCCACCTCAGCAGAGAGGTAGATATGAAAAAAGCGAGGCCAAAGCCTCGCTTTTTTGTACTCTGCAGGTTGGTGAGGGGATACCCCTATCCCAATCCACCAGCCAAGGTGGTCTGCCCGATCGGAAACTTCAACTGCGTACGACACCTACTATCTACGTACTGCCTGCTTCCTATCTTACAACTCACTACCCTTGGCACGGGCTGCGGGGCGCATTGCCCACATGGATTGCAGCCACCTAGCCTGACAACACGATGTTGCCTAAACAATCGGGCCAGCTAAAGAGCACATAAAGAACAACGAAACGGGTTTCGTTTCGTTACCGGTCGGCATTCATTGCTTCAGGCTTGAATCATGTCAGCCTGCGGGCCGTTGCCGGTAGAACGAGATCACGGATGATCAGGATTTGCCTAGAGGCGAGCTACCTAAACTGCGATTACAGATCTGCAAATTCATCTCCTCTGTAAGTACTGCAGTCAACAATAACGTCCTTGCGGAAAACCACGAACTCCTCTTTTGTTGCCGTAGTATTAATTTAGACCTAAACGTGCAGTCCTGCAACATATCCTGATGACCAGGCCCACTGAAAATTGTATCCGCCCAGCCAGCCGGTTACATCCACCACCTCGCCAATGAAAAATAAGCCCGGCACTTGGCGCGCCATCATGGTTTTGGATTGCAGCTCATCAGTATCCACCCCACCCCGCGTCACCTCGGCTTTTTTATAGCCTTGTGTACCTGAGGGTTTGACTTCCCAGCGGTGCAGATCATCAGCTATTTGCTGCAATACCTTGGGTGAGTATTGCTTTAGAGGCTTTATTTCACCATACCTTTGAAGCCATACCTGCAAGAAACGCTTCGGCAGCCATTCTGCCAAGATCTTGCTCAGCAAAGCCTCACGATTGGCCATCGGCCAAATATCGGCCAACTGCACGCTCGGCAAGAGATCGATCACCAGGCTCTCGCCGGGCTGCCAATAGCTGGAAATTTGCAAAATCGCCGGGCCGGAGACGCCTTTATGCGTAAACAAAATCGCCTCGCGAAACTGCTGTCGGCCGCACGCCACAATCGCGTCTTCAATCGCCACGCCAGCCAGCTCAGTCCATAAATCTTCGGCCTGAAAAGTCAGCGGCACCAGTGCAGCCGCCTGCGGCACGATGCGCAGACCAAATTGCTTGGCAATCTCGTAGCCAATCGGGGTGGCGCCGATTTGCGGGATCGATAAACCACCGGTCGCCACCACGAGGGATTCACACTGCCAGCTTTCCGGCTGGTCATCGCGCTCTGTATGCACCACAAAACCACCGTCAGGATGCGCTGCCACAGCCACAATCCGGCTACCCTGCCGCCACTGGGCGCCACCGGCATCGACTTCGACTTTCAGTAAATCAATCACCCCTTGCGAGTGCTGATCACAAAAGAGCTGGCCTAGGGTTTTCTCTTGAAAACTCAGCCCGTGTTTGTACATCAGCGCAATGAAATCATGCTGGGTAAATTGCTTCAGGGCCGACTTCACAAAATGCGGGTTATTCGAGAGATAGCATTCAGGGCTGATATTGAGATTGGTAAAATTACAGCGCCCACCACCCGAGATGCGGATTTTTTCGGCCAGCTTGAGGCTATGATCAATCAGCACCACGCTGCGCCCACGCTGCCCAGCCGTTGCCGCACACATCATTCCAGCCGCCCCGGCCCCCAAAACCACCACATCACATCGTTGCATTTGCCACTCCTTGTTGCGCGGCATTGTACCGTGAAACCGCAGCGGCTCTGCGGCCGGCAGCTTACCGGTCTATACAGCAAAACCCGATTGGCATTATTACGAAGGCCAAGCCCCCATAGCCTAGCGTAAAATAACGGCTTGATTTCCCCACCGACGGAGCTGGCAATGCGGACGATGATAGTGAGTGATCTTGATGGCACTTTGCTCGATAAAGAGCACAAAGTGGATGCCTTTACCGCCGAGACCCTGCAAACGCTGGCTGCACAGGGTTACGCCATTACGATTGCTACTGGCCGCCATTTTCTCGATGTGCGCGGCATTCGCGCTGCGCTGGGCGTACCGGCCCATTTGATCACCTCAAATGGCGCACGGGTGCATGATCCGGAAGATCGTGAAATTTACGCCGAAAACATCGAGCCTGAGCTGGCGCGCGCACTGATGCAGCCCGATGTTTCCAGTGGCTCTTTGCTCAATGCCTATGTGGATGAGGGCTGGCTGGTTGAGCGCGAGTGTGAAGAGCTGGTTGGGGTGTATTACAAAGATTCGGGCTTTGGCTATCAGGTCTGCAATCTGGCGGCGCACAGCGGCGAAGGCATCGCCAAGATTCTCTACATTGGCGAACATCAGGCGCTCACCGAGATCGAAAGCCGCATTCTGGCGCGCTATGGCGATGAGGTATATATCACCTTTTCGGCGCACGATTGCCTCGAAGTCATGGCCCCGACTGTATCCAAAGGCCATGCCCTCACCGCCGTGCTGGCCCGCCTAGGCATTGATGCCGAACATTGCTGCGCTTTCGGCGACGGGCAAAACGATATTGAAATGCTGGCCGTCGCCGGCCAGGGCTTTGTAATGGCCAACGCCAGCCCCAAACTCAAAGCCGCCCATCCGAACCTGCCCGTGATCGGCAGCAATGAACAACATGGCGTTGCCAGCCAGCTGCGGAAGATGTTTAATCTCTAGGCCACCGCCATGGAGAACGACCGATGCGCCGCTTATTGCTTGCTGTTAGTTTCAGTGTGATGACCAGCTCAGCTTGGGCTGCCTGCAGCCCATTGCTCAATCACCAGTTTAAAACCCTGCAAGGCCAGCCGTTTGATTTGTGTGCCTATGCTGGCAAGCCCATTCTGGTCGTGAATACGGCCAGTAAATGCGGTTTTACCAAACAGTTCACCAAGCTGGAAAAGCTCTACGACCAATACAAAGGCCGTGGTTTGCTGGTGATCGGTTTTCCCTCCAATGACTTTAAGCAAGAACTAGAAACCAACGCGGAAATTGGCGATTTTTGCAAACTCACCTATCTGGTCGAGTTTCCGATGATGGAGAAAACCAGCGTCTGGGGCAAAAGCGCCAATCCGCTGTATCAGCAGCTCAGCAAAACCTCGGGCACTACGCCGAAATGGAATTTCTACAAATACCTGATCGCCCCCGATGGCAAAACCGTGACCGCTTTTAGCTCGATGACCGAACCAGATGACCCCGAGATCGTTGGCAAGATCGAGGGCTGGCTCGGTAAAAAATAAGCACAAAAAAACCTGCTTCTCGGCAGGTTTTTTTGTGTGCTATTGCTTTAAAAGGCCACTTTAAAGGGCCGGCGATAACGACGTTACCAGCGGGCCAAAGGCATTGGTTTCTTGGTTGAAATCAAACAGCGCGCCTTGCTGAATATCGAAGTACCAGCCCAGCAAGCTCAGCTTGCCCGCCTCAACCCGTTTGGCAATAAACGGGAACGTCATCAGATTATCCAGCGAAACAATAATCGCCGCCATTTCACAGGCCCTAATCTGCCGCTCTTCATCTTTATGCGCCAACTCGCGGCGCACGTGTTCGCGCGCCTGCTCGGCGATTTGCACCCAGCGGCCGACAAAATTGGCTTCGGTTTTCGATTCGGGCTCTTGCATCAGCGCGCGAATCCCGCCGCAGGCCGAATGCCCCAAGATAATAATCTTGCTGACTTCCAGATGCTCGACCGCATATTCAATCGCCGACGATACCCCGTGAAACGCGCCATCAACTTCATACGGTGGCACCAGATTGGCCACATTGCGCACCACAAATAGATCGCCCGGATCACAATCCATCAACAGCGCCGGATCGACCCGCGAATCAGAGCAACCGATCAGCAGTGTCTTTGGGTTTTGGCCCTGCTTTAGCTCATCAAATAAGGTCTGGTGTTCGCCAAAGTACTTATGCTGGAAGCGGCGGAAACCGCCGATGAATTTTTCTATATCTTCCATCTTTCTCCCCAAGGCTAGATGTTTCATCCGGGCGTAATTCTACTGGTTTTCACTGTGCACTGGGCGGACAAATACAGTACATCCTGTAGAAGCACAAAAGACGTTCAATTTTTTTGAATAGTCAATACAAGTAATTTCGCTATCAATCACTTAGCACGCCCACTATGATGCAATGCGTATTCAGAATAACTGAACAAGGACTTGTCATGAAAAAACCTGCTCCCGCCCAATACAGCGCCCTGCAAATCGGCCTGCACTGGCTGGTGGCGGCCCTGATTCTGGCCGCATTTATTCTGATCTGGCAATTTGGCAATACCCCGCTGGCGCCCGATACCTTCAAGCTGAAATTACAGCTGATTGCCTGGCATAAATGGGTGGGTATTACCGTACTGGCGCTATTTGTGGTGCGTCTGATCGTCAAACTGGTGCGCGGTGCACCCGAAATTGATCCAGCCACCGACCCGCTGCAACGCAAGATCGCCATCGGCGTGCATCACCTGCTGTATCTGTTGATGGCGGCGATTCCGCTACTAGGCTGGATGCTTAGCTCGGCCAAAGGCTACCCGGTGTTGTTGTTTGGCGTAGTGCAATTGCCCGATCTGGTGGGCAAAAATGAAGAGCTGGGCCACACCCTGCGGGAGATCCACGAATTACTGGCCAACGGTTTACTGGTGTTGATCGGTCTGCATGCCGCAGGCGCCATCAAACACCACGTGATCGAGAAAGACGGCACTTTGGCGCGGATGTTGCCCTTCCTGCGTCGGAAATAAACCTCACCACACCTGCACGGTGCAGGCAGTGTGAGCTGGCCCATGGCCAGAAACTGAACTTTAAACGAGATTTAGACTCAATTCGGCCAGACTCAGCGACCGGATTTAACTTGATTGGCTGGCCTACCCCAGCCCCACTGGAGAAAACCCATGCTTGTACGCGCTACCCTGTTAGCCACCCTGCTGATGACCACTCTCGGCGCCCACGCCGCACAAACCTTGGTGCCGGCCAAAAGCCGCCTAGGCTTTACCTTTAGCCAGATGAACACGCCCACCGAAGGCCTGTTTAAGGCTTACACCGCCACCGTAGATTTTGACCCGGCCAAACCGGAAGCGGCCAAAGCGCAGATCATCGTTGACCTCAATAGCATTGATGTCGGCGGCCCGGATGGCAATGCCGAGGCGAAAAAGAAAGCCTGGTTTGATGTGGCAACCAACCCGAAAGCCACCTTTACCGCCACCAGTGTCAAAGCACTGGGCGGGGGCAAATTTGAAACCAAAGGCACTTTAAACATCAAAGGCATTACCAAAGAAGTGGTCGGCCAAATGACCGCCAAACAGCAAGGCGCTGAATTGGTACTGGAAGGCCATGTGCCGCTGCTGCGACTAAATTACAAACTCGGTGATGGCGCCTGGGCCGACACCGGCACGGTAGCAAACGAAGTTGCCGTGAAATATAAGCTGGTATTGACCGGTAAAGCAGGCAAATAAAAGCATTTCAACTCATACCCACTAGGAGTATTACTCATGAAACAACTGATTTTGGCGTCTGTACTGTCGGTAGCAGCTATTGGTGCACAAGCGGCCGATACCTATAAAATCGACCCATCACACACCTATGCTAGTTTTGAAATCAACCACCTGGGCTACTCAACCCAGCGCGGTAATTTCGAAAAAACCAGCGGCACCATCACCCTGGATACCGCAAAAAAAACCGGCAGCGCCGACATCAGCATTGATGCCGCTAGCCTGCGCACCGGCTGGGAAGCGCGTGACAACCACCTGAAGGGCGAAGATTTCTTCAACGTGAGCAAATTCCCAGCCATGACCTTCAAAAGCAATAACTTCAAATTTGAAGGCGACAAACTGGTGAGCGTGAGCGGCGATTTCACCCTGCTGGGCGTGACCAAACCACTGACCCTGAACGTCACTAATTTCAAATGCGCGCCACACCCAATGAGCAAAAAACCAGCTTGCGGTGCAGATGCGGTGGCCACCATCAAACGCAGCGACTTTGGCATGAAAGCCTATGTACCAGCCGTGGGTGATGAAGTCACACTGCGCATTCAGGTTGAAGCCAGCAAATAAGCTGCCTCTCCCTACAACCCCTGCTTAGGCAGGGGTTCAGACTACTGACAAACCCCACTCGCGAAGCGAGGGCCCCTCAAGGAGGGGCCGGAAGGGGTGGGAATAGAACATCAAGACTGCAGGTTAAACGCCTTTATTTCCTAGGCTCGGCTTGGCCGAGACTTGAAAAAGATTGTTCCCCCATTTTGTCCGCAGCCTGACCCCTGCTAAGGCAGGGGTTTTTTTCTGCCTGCGCTTGCCGCCAGCCGCCGCCAAAGGCGACAATACGGGCCGCAATCAGAATCACGAGGACGCCTTGCATGCAAGAACAAGAGACCAATCAAGCCACCCCGCTGCTGGGCAAAATTATTTTTGGTAGCCGCTGGCTGCAATTGCCGATCTATCTGGGCCTGATCGTGGTGCAAGGGGTGTATGCCTACAAATTTCTGGCCGGCCTCACCAGCATGATGCTCAATCTCGGCTCGCTGAGCGAAACCCAGATTATGTTGGCCGTGCTGGGCCTGATTGATGTGGTGATGATTGCCAATCTGCTGCTGATGGTCACCGTCGGCGGCTACGAGACGTTCGTTTCCCGTCTGCGTATCGATCGCCACCCCGATCAGCCCGAGTGGCTCGATCATGTGAACGCCACCGTACTGAAAGTTAAACTTAGCATGGCGATTATCAGTATTTCATCGATTCACCTGCTGCAAACCTTCATCAATGCCGGCCAGCTGCCCGAATCACAAATGAAATGGCAGGTGATTATCCATCTGGCCTTCCTGATTTCCGCCGCGGCGCTGGCCTACACCGACAAACTACTGCACTCGGTCAGCCACCCATCACACTAAACAGCGCCCGACATACCCACATATGTATTGCCCCAGAGCCATTGCCATGCAATGGCTCTTTGCTTATACCCCTACCAAAACTGTACCCCTGCCGACTGTCACTTGTCGCTTCCTGCGGCCAAAGCTAAATTGGCCTCACCCTACCGAGAGCGAGCCCAATATGCCCAGATTGTTTTCCTATGGCACTTTGCAGCAAGAGAATGTGCAGCTGGCCACCTTTGGCCGAATACTCAGCGGCCAAGCCAGCGCGATTGTGGGCTACAGCCAGACTATGGTGGCGATTGATGATCCAGAAGTTGTCAGCACCAGCGGCAAAACTCACCACCCGATTGTGCGCTACACCGGCGACCCCACCGCCCAAGTGAGTGGCACAGTATTTGAAATCAGCGACGCCGAGCTCGCCCACGCCGACCGCTACGAAGTCGACGCCTACCGCCGCGTCGCCGCAGCACTGAGCACCGGTGGTGAAGCCTGGGTGTATGTGGCGGCGGATAGTCTGCACGAATAATTAGGGCATGGCCTGCTGCCCACCTTGAACCGATGAAGCCATCAGCCCGCCTGCAACCATTGGCGAATTGTCTGATCGCTAGTGAGGGCATCAACCCACCATTTCAGCGCTTGGCCGGCGTCCTGGCTGCGCCAGGCGTGGCAAAGCCGCACATGCGGCTGTACTTCGGCTACGGCTTTGGTGATGAGCTCGCCGCTGGCGAGATACGGTTTGGCCCAGGCCAGCGGTAAATAGCCGCAGCCCAAGGCGGCGACTTGGGCGAGGGTTTTTTGCCGCATATCGGGCACGTGCAGCATTTCCTGCCCGGATAAAATATTGAAGGAATGCTTGGTGAGCTGGCGGGCGCTATCGGGTATCACCACCGCGCGGTGTTGCATAATGGTTTGCGGGGCCAGCGGCTCTGGGCTCTCGGCCAGCGGATGCTGCGGCGAAATCACAAAGACCGAGCGAAAATCGCCCAACATATGGGTGGAATACCCGCCACCCGCCGGCCCTTGCGCGATGGCGCCAATCACAATATCGGCGCGCCGATCCAGCAGCGCTTCCCAAGTGCCGCCCAGTGCTTCATGCAAAAACCGGATGCGGGTGCCCGATTGCAGCGCATCAAACTCGCGCAGCAGCGGGTACAGCAGCTCCAGCGGAATAATGGTATCCACGGCAATGCCCAGCTCGGTTTCCCAGCCGGTGGCCACACGTTTGATCCGGCATTCCAGCTCATTGGCGGCGCGCAGCAAATGCCGCCCTTCGTTCAGCAGCTCTTGCCCGGCGGCCGTGAGCTGGGCGCGATGGCCGCTGCGATCAAAAATCTGCACGCCCATATCGTCTTCGAGCTTGCGCACCATATAGGTAACGGCAGAGGGCACACGGTGGACTTCCTCGGCGGCGGCGGCAAAGCTGCCACGGCGGGCAATCGCGTCGAGAATTTCGAGGGCTTCCAGACTTAAACGCAGCATGGGGCTTATTCCGATTTTTTGAATGATTTGGGCAGATCTTTTGGCTATCAATGGCCCAAGGGCAAGCTTATTATGGCATACACCATTCAAATGAATTGAAGGAGCTCACGATGATTACCCTACGCAAAGCGGACGAACGCGGCCATGCCAACCACGGCTGGCTGGATTCACACTTCAGCTTCTCGTTTGCCGAATACTATGATCCGGCGCATATGCATTTTGGCGCTTTGCGGGTGATCAACGATGACCGCATCGCCCCCGGCATGGGCTTTGGCATGCATCCGCATCAGGATATGGAAATCATTACCTATGTGCTGGCTGGGGCGATCGAGCACCGCGATAGCATGGGCAATGGCTCGATTATCCGCCCGGGCAATGTGCAGCGCATGAGCGCCGGCACTGGCGTGCGCCACAGTGAATTCAACCCCAGCCAGAGCGAAGAGACGCATCTGCTGCAGATCTGGATTATGCCGGGCGTGAAAGGCATTGCACCTTCATACGAAGAAAAGATCTTTGCCGAAGCGGAAAAACGCGGCCAGCTGCGGCTGGTAGTCAGCCCCGATGCCGAACAAGGCTCGGTACTGATTCATCAGGATGTACGTCTGTATGTCGGCCTATTTGATGGCGATGAAGCGCTGGTGCAAGCGCTACCCGCCGGGCGCAAGCAATATGTGCATGTGGCGCGCGGCCAGCTGGAAGTGAATGGCGTGGTCTTGCAGGCCGGTGATGCGGCCATGCTCACGCAGGAAGCACAGTTGAGCTTGCAACACGGTCAGCAAGCCGAAGTACTGGTATTTGATTTATTCTGATTCGCCCTTTAGCGCTCGTCACCGCTGATGCCCCGGCCCCGCCGGGGCATACTCTTTTGGGTATTTCCCTACAAGCCTTTACTTATAAAGCCTGCAAGCATATACCCCTTTAGATTTTTGCTAAATCACACCCGCCGCATGCAGCCAAATCGCCAAGGCAAGATTCGGACAAATCCCAAGCCAGATTCCGACAAGGACGCGCCTCCTCCCGCGCCGTACAATCGACGCACAATACCAAGGAGGATGACCCATGCACCCCACTCGCGCCCTCGCGCTGGCCGCGCTCAGCAGCCTGGCCCTACATACTCAGGCGGCCCCAGCCGCAACGCCAACGAATCCCGACACCCCCAGCTATACCCTCGTCGGCCGCTGGCAAAAAAGCGGCGATGCCTATCAAACCACCTGGCCCGGCGTGACGCTGAGTGCGCGCTTTAAAGGCAGCGCAGTGGGCGTGGTGCTAAAAGACGAATCGAGCTATTACGTAGTGGAAATCGACGGCCAGCCCAAGCTGCAAATCGAGCCTGCTCGCGGCAAACGCACGGTATGGCTGCGCGATTTAACCGCTGGTGAGCACACTGTGGCGCTGATTCGCCGTAATGAAACCCCCGAATACGTCGGCCAGGTGTATGGCTTTACGCTGGAGCAAGGTCAATGGCTGCCAGCACCGGCGGCGCCTAGCCGGCAAATCGAATTTATTGGTGACTCATTCACCGCCGCGCTGGCCAATCTCACCACCCGCCGCGATTGCCCCGACAGCGCCATTGCCGCGGGTACCGACATTACCCAAGGCTTTGCGGTCAAAGTTGCCCGCAGCCTGAACGCACAATGGCAAACCAATGCCATGTCGGGCATGGGGCTGATTCGCAACTGGAATGGCAATCTGCCCGATCGGGATTTCCGCACTTTCTACGCCCGCCGCCTGCACACCGAGCCTGGTAGCACGCCGGGCAGCGCCGCCGAAACCGGCTGGAAACCGCAGCTGGTGGTGATTGGGCTGGGGATTAACGATTTTTCTACCCCGGTCAACCCGGGTGAAAAGCGCAGCACTGCCCAACGCGCCACCGATTTTCAAGCCGCCTATCGCCAGCTGATCAAAGAGCTCAACAGCCGCTATGGCCAGCCGCAGATCATTATGCTGGCGATGAAACTCTGGCCGGATGACCAGCAACGCCCCAACGTGCAAGCCGTGCTCGCGGCCGAGCAAGCGGCGGGCAATACCCGCCTGCACTACCTCGACCTCGACCCGATGCAGCTTACCGCCTGCCAGTGGCACCCCAACCTCGCCGATCATCAGCAAGTGGCGCAACAGCTGCTGGAAACCATCAAGGGCCTGCCGTTGAATTGGTAATGTCAGTTTCTTGATCTGTCAGCCCGAAGAATGACTGTTGTAGTTTTGACCGCATTCTTCGCGGCCTGAGCCTCCACCATCGACGCCACCAGCCTCATCAGGCACAGTTTGCGCTTACACAAAAAGCAAACTGGGAGCGGCAAATGGGGCAAAAGTACAAAATTCTCAACACAGGCGAAGTGCAATGGCCACGGTGCTGCGCGCGCTGCCGCAGCGATGACGCCCTCACCGCCGCCAACGCGAGCGGTGGGCATATCGCTGGCTTTAATGGCGTCACCATGACCGGCGAATTGCTCGAACTCAATTACCCTGTCTGCGCTGAGCATGCCAAAGGCTTATCATTTGCCAATTTGCTCACCCGCAAAACTCTTGGCGTGAGCGTGCTGCGCTGGATGGCATTTATTCTCGGCCCGCTGTCTTTATTGCTCGGGCCTGTTCTGTTGATTGGCGGCTTGCTGAGCTTATTTGGCCATAGCAGTAATGGACCCGGCACCTCGATCAGTATGCTGATCATAACTTTATTGCCCGGGGTGCTATTGGTACTGATTTGGCGGGCATATCGCCAGCTACCGATCCGCATCACCAAAGTAGAAGCCGATAGCTTTACCCTGCAGTTTAACGACTCGCTCTATGCCGGCCAATTCAAACGCCTGAATAAAGCGCTGCTACTCAAATAAGCTCAAGCAAGCCCATCGCCCGCTTTACCCCGCCACGGGCTGCCAATCCAGCGCTGGGTTTTCGGCTTTGCGCATCAGTTGCAGGTGGCTTTCCACGACCGCCTGCAACTGCCGGGCGGCGGCTTCATCGGTGGCGCGCACGGTAAAGCGCAGGCGCTCGGCGTCGGCGTTAAATTCCACCTGCCCCAGCGGGCGCTCAGGCTGGCCAAATTGGGCTACGCCCTCTGTTTCGCTAAACTCCACCGGGATCTTGCGGGCGAAATGTTTACAGAGTTTAAAGAGGTATTGCTTGCCAAGCTCGGTATTAACTTGGCTAGAGGTAATTACGGTCATGGGGTATTTATCCTTTAGTTAGGTGCGAACCAATTGGTCGAGCACAAAAATCGGCCGGCCTTGCGAGCAAGCTTCCACCCGGCCATGAATGCCATACACCTGCGCCAGCAGCGCGGGGCTCAGCACCGAGAGCGGCGGGCCATCGGCCACACACTGGCCGGCATCCAGCACAATCAGCCGCTCGCAGCAGCGCAGCGCCAGATTCAGATCGTGCAGCGCCAAGAGCGCAATGCTGCCGCGCTCGCGGGCGTCGTTGCGGATTGCCTCTACCAACGCCAGCTGCCAGTGCAAATCCAGCGCGCTATTGGGCTCATCCAGCAACAGCAAAGCCGGCTGACGCGCCAGCAATTGCGCCAGCGCCACCATTTGCCGTTGCCCGCCCGACAAAGTAGCCAGTGGCCGCATCGCCAGCGGGGTGAGCTGCAAGCTGGCCAGATAATGCTCGATGCGCGCTTCGGCTTCGGCGCGGCTCAGGCCGCCAGTGAGCAAACCGCCCAGCAGCAACTCATACACCGTCAGCCCCGCCGCTTGCGGCAGGGTTTGCGGCAATAAGCCCACCAGCCGGCTGCGCGCCACCGGGCTCAGCGCGGCCAGCGGCTGGCCATGCAGGCTCAGCTGCCCGCGCGCGGGCAAGAGCCCAGCAATGGCGTGAATCAGCGTGGATTTGCCCGCGCCATTGGGGCCGATCAGCGCGGTAACACTACCGGCCGGCAAGGGCGCCAGATCCAGACCATCAATAATGCGGGTATGCCCCCGGATCACCTGTAAATCATTGATCTGCAGACTCATACCCTAGGCCCTCCGCCGTAAAATCAGCGCAATCAATACCGGCACGCCCACCAGCGCAGTGACGATACCGATCGGGATCACCAAGCCTGGCACCAGCGCCTTGCTGGCCAGCGACGCCAGCGACAGCATCAGCGCGCCACACAGCACACTGGCCGGCAAAAAGTAGCGATGCTGCTCGCCGACCAAAAGGCGAGCGATGTGCGGCCCCACCAGCCCCACAAAGCCAATGGTGCCCACAAAAGCCAGCGCCACAGCGGTGAGCAAACTCACCTCCAACAGCACCCGCCAGCTAAGCTTATCCACCTGCACCCCCAGGCTCGCCGCTTGCAGCGGGCCACTGCGCAGCAGCGTTAGCGCCCAGGCGCGGCGCATCGCGCTAATCAGCCCCAACAGCAGCGCCACCGCCACAATCAGCACATGAGTGAGCGTAGCGCGGCCCAGATTGCCCATCGACCAGAACACAATCTGCTCCAGCGCATTGGCATCGGCCAGAAATTGCAGCAGCCACACCAAGGCTTCCAGCGCGAACAACAGCGCAATCCCAAACAGCACCAGCGTATCGCTGCCGCCGCCATGCGCACGGCTGAGCAGCAAGATCAGCCCAGTGGAGCCCAGCGCCAGCACAAAAGCCCCGACTGGCAGCAAGATTTCATGCGGCAGCACCAGCGGCAAATGATGCTCAAACACGATCACCAGCGAGGCGCCCAAGGTGGCCGCCGCCGCGACGCCCAGCGTAAACGGGCTGGCCAGCGGGTTATTCAGCACGGTTTGCAGCTGCGCGCCCCCCAAGCCCAGCGCGCCACCCACCACCAGCGCCATCAGCGCATAAGGTAGACGCACATCAAAAATCACCACGCGCAAGCTGGCATCCAGCCCGCTAGGGTCAAACAGCCCCGCCAGCACGGTGGCCAGCGGATAGCGCGCGCTGCCGGTGGCCAGATCGGCCGCCAAACTGAGCAACAAAGCCGCGCCCAGCCCCACCAGGCAGAGCCAGCGCCAGTGATTTTGCCGCCGATACAGGCGGGCTAATTCCCCCGCCCCGGCCCCCGTACCGGAGGCAGCCGCAGCGATTTGGGCAGTTTCGGCCTTCATTGGCCGGCCTCAATCCAGTAGGTGCCGGCCAGTGGCACTGGCTGGAAGCGCTGGAAGAAGGATTGCAAGGTGGCCTGTGGGTTCAGCTGGGCAAATTCGGCCGGATACAGCCATTTGGCCAGCACTTGCACCGCCACCACATTAGCCGCGCTGTAATTAAAGTGATGCGAAATCGCATACGCGCGGCCCGATTGCACGGCTTTGAGCTGGGCAAAGCCCGGGCGCGTCAGCGCGTGGCGCAAGCTGGCCTGCGCGGTAGCGCGATCAATGCCGGCACCCAGCGCAATGCGGGGGCTATTGCGATCGCGGGCGGTAATCGGGTTGCCGATGCCGGTGCCGATATACACTTCAGGCTGGCTTTGCAGCAAAAATTCGAGGCTGACCGTGCCGTGTGCGCCCGGCACCAGCGGGTCGGCGATATTGGCGCCCCCTGCAGCGCTAACAAAAGTCCCGAGCATGCCGTGCGTGAGCGTTTCGCAGCAGCTATTGCCCAGCCCAACGCGGCTTTCCAGGAACATCGGTGTTTTACGTTTCACCTTAGCGAGGCCCGCGCTCACTTTGGCCATTTCGCTGCGATAAAACTCGAGGTATTGCTCGGCAGCCTTTTGTTTACCGAGCACCTGGCCCAATACCCTGATGCTGGCCTCGGTGTTTTTGAGCGGATCTTTGGTGAAATCCACATACACCACCGTCACGCCGGCCTTGCTTAGCCGCTGCAAAGTAGCGGTGTCTTTCACATCAGGGCCGTGGCCGCGCAGGCTAAAGATCGCCAACTGCGGCTGCAGGGCAATGGCTTCTTCCACGCTAAAGCTTTGGCTGGAACGCCCCAGGCGCTCGATCTGATCGAGCTTGGGATACACCTGCCGGTATTGGGCGTAGCTGCCCGGGTCGAGCTGCTCGAAATCGCCCAGCATGCCCACCACGCGCTGCGCGGGTAGCTCGCGATCTAAAATCGCCAAGCTCGGCAGCATGCGGCCTTCACCGACGATAATCCGCTCGATCTTGGCCGGGATTTCCACCGTGCGCCCGGCCAGATCGGTCACACTGGCGGCCCAGGCGCCCACGCTGAGGCTACTAAACAGACAACCCGCCAGCACGGCGGGGCGAAACAGCGAGATCTTCCACTCCGACATCTTGTATTCCTTTAGCAAAACGCCAGCGCCACCGGGCAGGCCGGTGGCGCAAGCAAACTTAAAAAATCATTAGAATTGCCAGCTGGCTTCCAGCCGCACATCGCGGCCCGGCTCCGGATAGCCCAGCACCTTGCCTTGCCAGCCGTTGTAGGCATAAGTGGCCTGATCGTAGTAATGCTTGTCGAACAGGTTTTTCACGGTCAGATTCAGGCGCAGCGTGTCTTTCGCCAGTGGCCGCCACGTGAGGTAGAGATCGTGTACGCCATAGCCAGCCTTGGTTTGCTCGGCCTTACCGCCCACCGGCAGGTAATCCAGCGCCTCGACATAGCGGCCCATCCAGCCTAGCTCGAGTCGCTGCGCCGGCAGGCGGTAGCCCACTTTGCTTACCCAGGTGCGGCCGGTGCTGGTACCGAGACCCAGATCTGCATCGTTAAATTTGCGGCCATCCAGCTCGGGGCGGCTATCGGCCACACTGAGGCCAAATTGCCAATCACTCAGCTGGTATTGCGCGCTCAGCTCATAGCCATCGATGGTGGCGCGGCCCAGATTGCCGCGGCAGCCGCCTTTGGCGCTGGGGCAGCTAAAGGTGGTGATGTAATTCTCGATAATCTGGCGATATACATTCCCGGCCAGGCTTAGGCCACCTTGCTGATAGCTAAAGCCCAGCTCGGTGTTATGCGCGCTTTCAGCCTCGATTTTGGGCAGGTTTTTCCACTGGGCGATATCGAGCATAAAGGCTTCTTTCAGCCCTACCCCACGCAAGGCCTTGGCATAACCGGCGCGCAGCTGCAGCGCATCGGTGGCCTGCCAGCGCACGCCAGCACTTGGGCTTACGCCGTCGCTGGTGTAGTTTTGGCGGTGGTTATCGGTGTAGCTGTAATCGTCGTAACGCAGGCCGGCGGTGAAAGTCAGGCTGGCCCAATTCGCCTCGCCTTCCACAAAACCACCCCATACGCGCATCGATTCGCTCCCCGTACCGGTGAGACCATACGGATTGGCAATGCGATTGGCGGCGGATTTTTCTTCGCGCCAGTTCAGTCCGTATTTGAGCAGATGCTCGCCCAGCGCTTGCTTGAGCATCAGATCAGCGCCTTGCGTGGTCAGGCTTTCGCCCCAGCTACGGCCTTTTTTATTGGTGCGCTCGCTCTCGACTTCGGAGCGATACAGCGTGGCATTGGCGGCGTCGATCCAGCCTAACTGCTGGCCACTGTAATTGAGCGTGGCCGTATCGCGGGCCAGACTTTGCGGGATCGGGTCGTTTGGCAAGACCGGATGAGCAAAGCCAATCATATTGGCCCGCGCGGTGCGCACGCCTTCATCGCTACTGCGCTGAAAGCTGGCGCTCAGGCGCTGCTGTGGTGTGAGCTGCAGCCCCACTTTAGCCAGGTAATTGGCCTGCTCGGTGCCCGAATTGGCAATCGTTTGTCCATTGCCGGCCTGATAGTCATCGGTACGCATGGTGGTGGCGGCAAGCAGTGCATCCAGATTACCGGCCTGGCCATACACATTGGCGCTGCTGCGCCAGCCATCATTGCTAAAGACGCTGCCGGTGACGCTACCGCCGATGGTTTGCCCGGGACGCAAGAGATCGCGCGCCGACACAGTTTGATAGCGTATCGCCCCACCCAATGCGCCAGGCCCCGCGCTGGCTGCGGCCGTACCTTTTTCGACTTCCACTTGCTTGATCAACTGGGGGTCAAGAATCAGCGCCGTCTGGTGGTGATACACCTTGCTGTTAATCTGCGCGCCATCCACGCTCAGATTCAGCAGCGATTCTTCCATGCTGCGGATATACATTTTCTGGGCAATCGGGTTGCCACCGCCGCCGATATTGATCTCGGCATCCGACTGAAACACATCGCTAAGATTCTGGGCTTGCTGATCCAGCAGGGTTTGCCGCTGCAAGGTGTCATCCTGCGTCGGCGTGCTGGCGGTGACTTCTACCGTGGCCAGCTGGGTGCTGGTTTCGTTCGCGTAGGCGTGCAGCGCCAAAGTGAGGGGAATCGCGGCCGCCAGATGGCGAAGCGGGAATGGAGCGCGGGTGTGCATGACTGAATTCCTGAAATTCTCACCCAAGGGCAAGAAATGATAATCAAACTCAACTGGTAAGCGTATTGTGCCGTGGGCGGGCGCCGCTGACTTTTGCGGGGGGCGTGATCAGCTTTGGCAAATGCGCAAAGCTAGGCGGCGCGACACTCGCTGGGGGCCATGCCAAAGGCGCGGCGAAAGGCGGTAGCAAAATTGGCCGGCGAGGTGTAGCCGGCATCCAGCGCCGCGCGGGTCACCGAGACTTCGCCGCGCTGCAGCCGCTGGCGGGCCTGCCAGAGTTTTTGCTGGCGCAGATAATCAAACACGCTGGTACCAAACTGGCGACGGAAATGTCGCTGCAGCGTGGCCACACTCATGCAGGCTTGCGCCGCGATCTCACTCAGGCTTAGCTCATCCGCCGCGCCACTATCGAGCAAGGCGCGCACCGCCTCGAGGCGGCGGCTGATATGGGCCGGCAAACTGGGCGCACTGGCTGGCTGCACTTGGCCCAGCGCCATAGCTAGCAATTCAAATGCCAGACTTTCGCGCTGCAAACGCGCCAATAGGGGCGAGGCACTGGCCCCCGCCAACAGTTGCTCCGCCAGCGCCACCAGGGCCGGCTCGGCCTGCCATTGCCGCACAGCCAAATGCTGGCGGGTAAATTGCTGCAAGGCCGCCTCCTGCTCGCCTGCGCCATGCAGGCCATGTGCATCCAGCCAGCCGGCCGGAATATGCAGACACACTTTGCGCTCGAGCGTGCAATCGGTGATCTCGCGGGCAAACTCGGTGGCTTCGGTCAGGTTCACCAGCAAGACTTCCGCGCCCCGCGCCACCGAATGCGCCAGCTGAATGCGGCGCTCGCCAAAACCCAGGGTCAGCTCGCCCTGCAAGAGCACAATCAGCCGCTGCCCCGCCTCGCTATCCGCACGATGGGCATGCCCGCCGCGCAAAGTGCTGGCCGCCACACAACATCCATCCGCCAGCGGCTGCTGCCAAGACGACAAAATGGTCGAGCCGGCGGTATAGCTTGCCGGTGTGGGGCTGGCCGAACGGGTAGCAGGCATGGGATGACTCCTGCAGCAATGCTGCATGCGCCGCAGCGACTTGTGGTGCGCGACGCTCAAAGATGACAAAGGAATGGCATCTTAGCATTTTCACCACTTATTGAGAATCATTACCATTTGATTTGAAGCAAACTTCCGTGTAGCGATCGCGCTTGCTTAGGTACACGGTCGGCCATGCACTCAAATACCCAATGCAGGTATAAGCCCATAAACAAATTGGAATATAAATTGCAATGGTATACCCCCAGTTGATCTGCAGACGCACTGACAACGGCGCGCCCGCCGCAGGCGATAGCACCCTTAGCTTTCAGTAAAAATGCCATTGAACTGACAGCGGGCGTGAGCTGGCGTACCATGAGGTAGCTCCATCGCGGCATCATTGCATCGGCCCAACCTGCATCGGCTAAACCTGCACCGGCGAATCTCCATCATGAATCTATTGCTTGCGCGTTTTCACCTTTTACTCGGTAGTTTGGCCGGCGTGCTGCTCGCCGCACTGATTTTGCTCTTGGCGCTGGCCGGTGTGCTGCAACAGGAGCAGCAGCGCCTTAGCCTGCAGCAGCAAAGCGCCGGGGCACTCCTCACGACGGTGGCCAGCGAAGTGCAGCGCGGCTTTGCCTTCCTTGGCCGCCAGCCGCTGCGCGACTGTCAGGCCGACAGCCTGAGCCGCTTGCGCAGCCAATTACTGAATTTTCGCTATCTGCGCAGCGTGGGCTTATTGGATGAGCAGCGGCAGCTGCGCTGCCTCACCAGTCACGGCGAACTGACTCCGCCGATGCAATTGCCGCCGGCACAATTTATTGATGCCCAAGGCACGCAGATCTGGAACGACTACCCACTGCCGATCCGCAATGGGCAAGTGAATAGCACCCTCACTGCGCGCGGCACGCAGCTCTTGCTGGTGGATGGCCATGTGTCGATTGAAACTTTCCAACGCGCGGCGCTGGATGCCGTCTGGATCAGCTACGCCGACGCGCCCCCCCATCTAATCTGGTCGCGCCCGACGCTGGCGGCACACCCACAACCGCCCACGAACTTGCGCTGGCGCGCACTGAGCCGGCCGGGCTCGGGCTGGCAAATTGATTGGGCGCAGCAGCGCCTGGTCGTCGGTAGCAATGTGCCCAATACCGGCCTCTTTGTGCAGAACTATCGCTCGCTGGCCGAGCTGTGGCGTAGTAACTGGGCGCTGTGCGCGCTGCTGGCCACACTGGCGTTATTGCTCGGCGCCATTAGTGGCCGCTGGGTCAGCCGCAGCTTGCGCCGCCGCGGCACGCTGGCCTACCGGCTGCCGCAGCTGCTACAGCCGGCGCATATTCACTGCATGTATCAGCCGATTGTTGAGCTGGCCAGCGGCGAGATCGCTGGCTGCGAAGTGCTGATGCGGCTCAAAGATGGCGAACACACCATTTTTCCCGATCAGGTGATCCCGCTGGTGCAGGCGCAGGGGCTCAGCTGGGCGCTGGATCAGGCGGTTAGTCAGCGCGCCTTGGCGGAGCTGGCGACGCTGCTGCCGGCCGCGCCCAGCCGTCCATTTAAAGTGGCGCTGAATTTCTTCCCCGAGCATATCCGCCATGCCCAGCTCAGCGGCTTACTCGATCCGTGGCAACACCCGCGCTGGCAGCTGAATATCGAGGTCACCGAATACGGCGTGAGCGAGCATTTGCAAGCCGAGGTGCAACAGTTGCGCGCAGCCGGCTACCAGATTTCGGTCGATGATTTTGGTACCGGCTATTCCAATCTGGGCACCATCAAATATCTGGCGCCCGATTTTCTGAAAATCGATCGCTCGTTCGTGGCCGACCTGGAAGACGACACCCTGCGCGCCAGCCTGATCCCGCAAATCGTCAGTATTGCCGAGGCCGTGGGGGCCGAGATCGTGGCCGAGGGCATTGAAACAGCCCAGCAGGCGGCGCTACTGCGGGCGCAAGGGGTGCGCTTTGGCCAAGGCTATTGGTATAGCCGCCCCGTGCCACTGGCCGAGTTTGCCCAACTGCTACAGCAGCCACCTTGCCCGGCCCCTGCCGTGAATTAAGCGCCCCCGCAAGCCACAATTACCGCGCGGCAATGGCACATTGCCGGTTGCTGCTCGCTACGGCCCGCCGCTACACTGCCGGGCATCATCAATCCGAGTGACTTTCTGTGGAACAGCCTAGTTGGCGGCCACTGGCCGCAGTTTAATCGGCAAGGTACTCGCGCTTTTCTGCGCTGCCTTGCCCCCCTTGGCATGGCAAGCGCTGGCAATTTTGCTCCCTGCAATCTGCCTTTTCCCGCTCTGCTGATTTTCTGGTGTGAACCCAAGCCCCGCGCATGCTGGCTGCTGCGTCGTGCCCCATGGTGGGCCGTCGCACATTGGGCGCAAGGTAGGTACACCGCACGCAACTAGCCCACCGACTGACATTCAGCCTGGAGGAAACATGGACCCCGATCCGAGTCTGCCGCTGGCCGCGCGCCAGCTACCCTCTCTCATCTTGTTTCGATCGAGTCATTTGACTCATTGCCGCTAGGCCTAGGCACGCCCACGGGGAATGCCTGGCCAGCAGGAGTACCCCAATGTTGCTACACGCTTTCAATGCGGGCTGGTTGCTCGCCTATCATCATCCCGATCATTTGCTGGCGACCTTAAGCTGGCCCCGCCGGCTACGCCGCCTGCGTCACACGCAAGGAGGTGAGTCATGCTGAATCGCGCCCACCTCTTAGTCCAACTGGCTACACCCAACCAAACCCTGACCCAAGCAGAATGGAGCTGGCTGCTGCATCAATGCCATCCTTCCGATTTAGCCGGAGCCTTGCAGGAAAAACCGGTACTGCAACAAGCCAGCGAACTGCTGCGCCTAAGCCCCGCCGAGCGCGCGCTGCTGTTTAGCCATCTGCCAGCGCTGGCGCAAGATGGCATCCTGAAAGCCCTACCCCAGCCTGCTGCGGTGGCGCTGTTTGAGCAAATGCCGCCCGATGAGCGCGCCGATGTGTTCAAGCGGCTGGATTTACCGGCGCAGGCCGGCTTATTGCCTGCTCTAACGCCCGCCGCACGGCAAGATTTACTGCAGCTGGCCGCCTATGCCGAAGGCACGGTGGGCGCAGTGACCACCAGCCGTTTTGTCGCGGCCACGCTCGAGATGACCGCGGCGCAAGCCTGGCAACATTTGCGCGCCAGTGCGCAGCTGCTGGAATCGGTGCCGGGGCTGTTTGTGCTCGATCACATCGGCAAGCTGTGCGGCACTATCGATTTGCCGCTGCTGCTGGCCGCCGCCGATGGCACGCCGCTGGCCGAGCTGATGCGCCCCGAGCCGGTCTACGCCCGCGTGGGCTGGCCGCAAAGCGAGGCGGTCGCACTGATCCGCCATTACGATCTGCTGGCCCTGCCGGTGTGCAACGAGGCCGATCAGATGGTGGGCATTGTGACCGTGGATGACGCGCTGGAAATCGAAGAAGAGCGCCAGGCCAGCCAGCTGGTGCGCTTTGGCGGCACCCAGCTCGCTCCCAGCCCCGATCTGGATATCATGCAAGCCAGCACGCGCACCATGTTTGGCGTGCGGGCCTTCTGGCTGGTGATACTGACGGTCTTTGGCATTCTCACCAGTACCTTTGTTGCCGCGCAGGAAGAAATCTTGTCACAGGCGATTGTGCTGGCAGCCTTTATCGCGCCGATTGTCGATATGGGCGGCAATGCCGGTAGCCAGTCGGCCACCTTGGTGCTGCGGGCCATGGCGCTGGGCGAGCTGAAAGTGAAATGGCGGGATATCCGCTTTATCATCCTGCGCGAGCTCCCGGTGGCGCTAGCCTTGGGGATCACCGTAGCAGTGCTGGAATGCATTCTGGCGTATTTCAGCAAAGGTGTCGGGATCGAAATCTTGCTCACCGTGGGCCTGAGCATGCTGGCGTGCACGGTGCTCGGCGGGCTGATTGGCGCCTTGCTACCGTTTGGCGCGCGCAAAATCGGCACCGATCCGGCCACGCTGTCTGCACCACTGATCACCTCGATTATGGATCTGGTGGGCGTGTTTATTTACTTCGGCTTTGCCTATCTATTCTTGGGGCATCTACTGCATTAATTGTCTAGGTATATGGCTACACGCAAATAAAAACAATGCCTACAGCCATATACCCATCACCATCTCAACTCATCAGCCTGCCATCGCGCTCAGCAGCTCGCTGGGCGCGATGCCATAATGCTGGCGAAACCGGCGCGAAAAGCTCGCCACTTCCAAATAACCCACCGCCGGCCCAACCACCGCCACCTTCTGCCCGGCCAGCAACATTTCCCGCGCCGCCCGCATTCTGAGCTCAAACACCATCTGCCCTGGAGACTGGCCAAAATGCTGCTGACACACCCGATGCAAATGCGCCGGCCGCAGCCCGAGCCGCGCACAGCAACGCTCGATCGACCAATCTTGCGCGGGCGCATGCAGTACCGCGGCGCGCCAGCTTTGCAAAGCCGCCAGGCGGGGGTCAACGGCAGCATCGGTACGCAGCATGCGCTGCAATAGGCGGCTGAGTAAATCCAGCGCCGGCATGGCCAGCGTATCGCTCTCGCCCTGATTGGCCCGCGCCGCCTCGCGCTGAAATAGCGATACCGCTTCATACAGCGCCGCGCTCTCGGTGGTGACGCCCACCCACGGCGTATCGCGCTGCAGCGGATTCCAGCGATCATGGTCGCGCAGCATCACCCAGGCATGCGGCATGGGCGCCGCACCCACGCGGCGAAAACCGCGCTGCCCGCCAATCGGCAACACGCCAAATTGCCCCGGCCGCACTGGCCAGATGTCGTCCCCCTGAAACAGCTCGGCCTCACCCGCCAGCGGCACCAGCAAGACATGAAACGGCGCCTGAACCCGCTCGATTTCACAGGCACCGGTCGGCGTGGCCACGCCGCACATAAAAATCCCGTGCTGGCGCATGGCCGGAAAAGACGCGCGGTGATACACATGCGCGCCCACCAATCTGGGTACACCTTCATCAGCCACATCAAAGCGTTCGTAATAAATTGCCGCCATCAAATCCGGCCCACCCGGCCACGAGAGAATTGAACAAGGGCGATGGGACACCGGAACATTCCAGCCCACCCGCCGCGGGCATATATTACGAATATTCTTTCCAGATTGGTAATGAATCAATGTTAATCCAGGCTGAAAAACTGAACCGGATCTATCAATCCCCTGCGGCAGCGCAAAATTGGCGCGAGCGTCTGCAGCGCCTGTGGCGCCCCAAGCTGATCACCACCCACTCGGTGCAAGATGTCAGCTTTACAATCGCCGCTGGCGAATGTGTAGCGCTGGTGGGCCCCAATGGCGCCGGTAAATCCACCACCATCAAAATGCTGACCGGCATTCTGGCCCCCAGCAGCGGCCGCGTGCAGGTGGCAGGCTTTGACCCACAACGCCAGCGCCGCGAGTATGTCAAACACATCGGCGTGGTGTTTGGCCAGCGCAGCCAGCTGTGGTGGGATTTGCCGGTCCAAGATTCCTTTCGCATTTTGCAGGCCCTGTTTGCCGTACCCGAGGCGGTGTACCAGCAGCAGCTGATGCTGTTTCGCCGCGAAGCCGGGCTGGATGAATTCTGGCTACGCCCGGTGCGCACGCTCAGTCTCGGGCAACGCATGCTGTGCGAAATCGCCGCCAGCTTTTTGCATGCGCCAGCTGTGGTGTTTCTGGATGAACCGACCATCGGGCTTGATCTGGAAATGAAAGCGCGGATGCGCGGACTGATCCGCCGGCTGAATCAGCAAGCCGGCACCACGGTACTGATCACCTCACACGATGTCGGCGATATCGAGCAACTCAGCCAGCGCATGTTGCTGATCGATCAGGGCCAGCTGAAATTTGATGGCAGCCTGCCGGCCTTTCAGGCGCATGCTGGTGATGGCAACTGGTGGGCGGCGCGGCTGGCGGGTGATCTACAGGCGGCCCATGCGCTCTTGGCCGGCCACCCCAGCGGGCTGGCCGTGCGCATTCAGGATGAGTGGCTGCAAGTGGCCCGGCATGACAGCCTGCCCTTTGCCGAGCTGCTGCAGCTGCTGGCGCCATTTGCCATTCATGAAATCAAGCCGGTCGCGCAATCGCTGGAAGAATTGCTGCACCGGTTTTATCTCACTAGCAAGGCGGAACGGCTATGAGTGCAACATTACGCGCCTGTTGGGCGCTGGCCGTGGCCAATGGCCGGATAACCGCCACCGATCGCAAAGGCCGGCTGATTATTTGCCTGGGCTATTTACTGGGCATGTGGTTGCTGTATTGGCTGTGGCAAGGGCTGTATCAGGATGATCCGCAGCGGGCGGGGCTCAGTTTTGCCCGCGCGCTTTTGCATGTGGTTACGGCACAAACGCTGTTTGCGATTATCACCACCGGCGCCGATTGGCGGCTGGCCCGCGAAATCCGCTCGGGCGAGGTAGCCAGCCAGCTCACACAACCGATGAATCTGCCCCTGCGCCATGGTGCGCTCTCGCTCGGCGTGGCCGGCGCTAAGGCGCTGTATATGTTGCCGGCGTTTGGGGTTTTTCTGCTGTGGTCGGGCCTAAGCCTCACCCCTGCGAGCTGGCCACTGGCGCTGCTGTCGGTGCTGTGTAGTTTTAGCTTGCTGTATTCACTGGGCTTTATGGTGGGGCTGGCCGGGTTTCTGGCCACCGATTTATGGGGCATTACCGCCAGCAAAGATGCGGTGGTGCAGTTTCTGGGCGGCGCCTTGATCCCGCTGGCGTTTTTCCCACCCACCATCCAGACCATTCTCACCTGGCTGCCGTTTGCGCATTTCTTTAATACCCCGGTGGGCTACCTCACCGGCGAGCTGACAAGCCCGCAGGCGCTGTATCTGCAGCTAGCGTGGGTAGTGGTGTTCTGGGGGCTGGCCCAGCTCGCCGGGCGCTGGGTACAGCGCAAATTGATAGTGTTTGGAGCCTGAGATGAGTGCATTTTTTACTGCCTGGCGCCGGCTGGCGCTGGCCGATTGCAAGGTTAAACTCGAAAGCCGGGCCGATTTTGCGCTGATTGTGTGCGGCATGTTTTTCACCTCGGTGAGCAGCGGCGCCAGCTTGTATCTGATGCTGGGCAACGCCGGCGAGATCGCTGGCTACAACCGCTATGAGCTGATTTTTATGCAGGGGTTTATGTTTTTAACCTATGTGTTTGAAAGCAGCTGCTGCAATGCGATGTATATGCTGGAAAGCTGGCTCAAAAACGGCAATTTTGTGCGCTATTACCTGCGGCCGATTCACCCGCTGCAAATGCTGCTGCTGGAGCGTTTTCACCCGCAGGGCTTAGTGGTAGCCGCAACGGGGCTGGCCTTTATGGGCTTTGCGCTGGCGCATTTACCGGGCGTGTGGTCGCTGGGTTTTGTGCTACAGCTCGTGGTCTTGCTGCCGCTGGCCTCGATTACTCTGAATGCGATCAACCAGATGGCGATCGCCAGCTGCTTTTTCTTTGGCGAGTATTCACCGGTGTTTCACACCGTGGGCAAGCTCACCGATATGTCGCGCTACCCGTTTGAGCTTTTTCCCAAACTGGCTCGGCAGGTGTTTATGCTGCTCCCGTTGGCCGGCATCGTTTGGTGGCCATGCCAAGTGCTGCTACGCCAACAGCCAATCTGGCAAGTGGCCCCACTGATGCTGCTGATCGCCAGCGGCAGCGTAGTCGCGCTAATGTGGCTATGGCGCGCAGGCATGCAGCGCTACGCTGGCGCAGGTGGCTAAGGTATTTCATTGCAAGCCATATATATAAATGGCTACAGCGTTATACCCCTAAAACCAAACTGCGAACGACTTGCTTATCTCGCCCCCAAACCCCGCCTAGCGGGGTTTTTTACTGCCTACCGCATCAGCGCAGCGGCACACAGGGCCACGCTGCTCGGCAACCCCTGAGGCCGGGTGCAAATGTTTTTGTGGTTAAAGCCGCGCGAATTTGCGCAAGCAATTTCGCTGCATGCGCAGCAAATTTACAACAACTTACCCGTAAGTTTTAAAAAAAGTAATTTTGCAATGCAGCACATTTCACGGTGTCTGGCTGAGCGCACTACATTTTCACCGACAGCCTATTTTGTGAGCGAATTCACATGTTTTGGATGGATCAGCTCGTGAAGGTGATCCGGCCCACAGTCAATTTGTAGCGAAATTACTTTTTACTACGCAAAACAGAGGCTTTGTAAGAAACAAAACTACACATTACTTTAATAGAAATGATCTGTTTTTTTCTGGTAAGTTTGCGTCAGTGATCGCAACAGCCCTGCGCGGCTGCAACACGATGCCATACAGACTGCGTGGCGCAAGACGCACAAGCAGCACCCAGGAGACGCAATTTAACTCCATTACTCAGAAGGAAAGATCATGTCATCCCCACAAATCAGCGTTGTGATTCCAACCTACAATCGTGCCGACCTGCTGGGCTATACGCTTGATGCCCTATGCCAGCAAACGCTACCGGTCGAGCTATTTGAAGTGATTGTGGTTGACGATGGTGGCTCGGATAACAGCAAGGCAGTGGTTGATCGCTACGCCGACGTACTCAACATCAAATATTTCTGGCAAGAAGACTTGGGTTTTCGGGCCGGCAAAGCCCGCAATATCGGTACGGCCATCGCACAGGGGCAATATGTGGTGTATGTCGATACCGGCGTCCTGCTGGGCA
This sequence comes from uncultured Chitinibacter sp., assembly GCF_945957625.1. Lineage (NCBI taxonomy): Bacteria > Pseudomonadati > Pseudomonadota > Betaproteobacteria > Neisseriales > Chitinibacteraceae > Chitinibacter > uncultured Chitinibacter sp. The sequence goes on along the minus strand of NZ_CAMFLP010000008.1, from coordinate 93,839 downwards.
GCAACACCCTGCAAGTGCATTACGACGTACATCGCGCCGCACAATACCCTACCGTGATGATTGGCTATGTGTATGGCTTTGAAGTGGACCACGCCACCAGCAAGCAAATGAGCGAGCTCATCAACCCTCAATCGGCCGACGCGTCGATTGCCAAGCTACGTGCTTTGGGCGCGCTGGATATTCGCCAACGCCAATACGACGAGCTGGGTGAGAACATCACCAATTGGCCGGCACCATTTGATATTTTCTGGACTTGCCATGTCTCGGCCGAGCGCGAGCAATTGTTGAAAGCCGGGCTATTTGATGAATCTTTCACCAGCTGGGGCGGCGAAGACGTTGATCTGGGCGTGCGGCTCTTTATCAACAACAATCTGTTCACCATGGAACGTGAGGCATGCTCTTTCCATTGGCCGCATGAGAAAGAGGTAGCCGACCACCGCGAGGAATCCGCCAGCGCCGCCGAGCGTATTCACGCCAAATACAATCTGTGGACCACCAGCTTTTACGGCCGCGATCTGAATGACCAGAAATACTCGCTCAATAAAGTGATCAAGATTTTCCGCGAACAAGGCTTTAAAAAATCGCCCCAACTGCGCGATATTGCCTACAGCGCCGAGGTGAGCGCATGAGCACCCTCTATCAGAATATTTTCCTGTTTGATCCGGTAACCGCAGGGCAACCCGTGCACGATGCGCACACGGTGTTGAGCGCACAAGGCGTGGAGATTCACGCCAGCACCGTGGTGTCAGGCACGCCACGCGTAGCCTTTACCCGTGTGGCCGATGCCCGCTTGCAGCAACATGGCCTGATTGCCAGCGAGATCGCCGCAGAAGATTTCGCCGGCAGCATCCGCATCGGGCGCAATTGCTATCTGGAATCAGGCCAATTGCCGGCCTTTCACACCCAGCCATCGCGGCTCACCAGTGTGCAGATCAACGATGAAGCCCCCGGGCAAATCAGCATCGGCAACGGGGTGGTACTGCAAGGCGTGGCCATTGTGGCCTACCAGCGAGTTGAAATCGCCGATGAAGTGATGTTTGGCCCGATGGTGACCATCATGGATAGCAGCGGCCACCCGCTGCTGGGGCGCGGCCAGCCGGGTGAGGCGATGAAAATCCGCTCGGCACCCGTGCGCATTGGCCGTGGCGCCTGGATTGGCACCGGCGCCACGATTCTGAAAGGCGTCACCATTGGCGAAGGCGCGATTGTCGGCGCTCAGGCCGTCGTGAGCGAAGACGTACCGCCCTACTGCGTGGTGCTGGGCAATCCAGCGCGGCTGGTGAAACGCATCAGCACGGCCCATGAGCGCAAAAATGCCGCGCACTATGCCGAGCTAACCATGGCGCTGTAAGTCGCCCGACCGATGGCATCCGGCCACCGCGCCGGATGCCCAGCTGGACATCCAAACCATGACTTTTATTCTGCAACGCTGGCAGGGCAGCTTTTATCTGCGCCTGCTGAGCTTGGCTTTGCCCATTACTTTGCAAACCCTGATGTTTTCCAGCAAGGGCATGATCGATAGCATGATGCTGGGGCGGCTGGGCGCCACGGAAATCGCCGCCGCGGGGATTGCCACCAAAATCCTGTTTGTAGTCACCATTTTCCTGCTGGGCCTCGCCATGGGCGCTGGCCAGCTCGCAGCCCAAGCCTGGGGCGCCCGCCAAGCCGGCCTGACTGGCGCCGACGAACTACCCCGCCAGCTGGCGCAAGGGCTATGGTTGCAATGGCTATTTACCTTACCACTGGTGGCGCTGATGGTATTTTGCCCGGCCTGGCTCATCGGTCTGGTCAGCCCCGAGGCGCCCCTCTTGCATGAAGGAGGGGCGTTTTTACAGATCGTGGGCCCTAGCCTTTTACTCTTTAATTACACCTGCACCCTGTGTAGTGGCCTACGCGCCATGCAGCAACCGGGCATCGCCACGCTGTATTCGGTGATCGGCGTACTGGTGAATATAGTGCTTAATGCCTGGCTGATTTTTGGTGGATGGGGAATCGAACCACTGGGGGTCAAAGGCGCAGCGCTAGGTACGGCGCTGGGTGGTGTGGTTGAAGCCAGCCTGCTGTATCTGCATCTGCGCTGGCGCGGCCATTTGCTAGCGCGTCTTCCGCTCTGGCAGTGGCCGGATTGGGCCGCACTGCGCACACAGCTGCAACTGTCGCTGCAGCTGGCGACCAATAGCACGCTATGGGCGCTTGGGGCGCTGGTGTTTTTTGCCATTGTCGGTGGGCAAAACCAGGTGACCCTGGCTGCGCTATCGATCCTCGCCCCCATTGAATCATTTTCGTTGGCCTTGCTGATTGGGCTCTCGTGCGCCGCGGCGATTTTGATTGGTGCCACCGTGGGCGCGGGTGATGAAGCCCTCGCCCAGCAACAAGGCTGGGCGGCATTGTGGCTGGGTTTGGTCTTGGGACTGCTCACCATGCTCGTCGTAGGCCTTGCCTGGCCCTTGCTGCTGGCGCAGTACCCGGCTCTGGCCAAACCGGTGGTGGCAGAGCTGGAAATCCTGTTTCAGCTGATGCTATTGGGCTTTGTGGTGAAAAGCTGCGCCATGATGCTACTGGCCGGCGTATTACGGGGCGGTGGCGATAATGGCTTTTGCCTTGGTTTGGACTTTAGCGTGCAATGGCTGCTGATTATTCCACTAGCGTGGTGGTTATCAGTGGCGCTGCATTGGCCTGCCAGCTGGCTCTACGCGCTGATGCTACTGGAAGAGCTACTCAAAATTGGCGGCGCGGTCGCGCGCATGTCCTCCGGGCGCTGGCTACACCGGCTGGTGGCCGCGTAAAGCGAATCGCCCTCTAACGCACCGACCAACAAAAAGCCCAGCAAACGCTGGGCTTTTTGTTGGCGGTCTAAGCGCAAACACGGCGCATTAGAACGGAATATCATCCTCGAAATCATCAAAGCTTTTCGCTGGGCGCGCAGCTTGCGCTGGGGCCTGGCGTGGCGCTTGGGCTTGCTGTTGGGGAGGGGCGCTGTATTCCTGATTGAAATCATCACCACCATAGCCACCCTGGCCACCGCCCATGCCGCCACCTACACCGCCACGGCCGCCGAGCATTTGCATTTGGTCAGCCACGATTTCGGTGGTGTAGCGATCCGCGCCGGTTTGTTTATCTTGCCATTTGCGGGTTTGCAGACGGCCTTCGATATACACCGAGCTACCTTTTTTCAGGTATTCACCGGCGATTTCGGCCAAACGGCCGTACATGGTGATGTTGTGCCATTCGGTTTTTTCCTGTTTGGCGCCGGTGTTTTTGTCTTTCCAGTTTTCGGTGGTGGCAATCGAGAAATTGCATACGGCACCGCCGCTAGGCAGGAAGCGGGTTTCCGGGTCGCGACCGAGGTTGCCGATCAGCAGTACTTTGTTTAACGATGCCATTTAATGGGTCTCCGCAATCAATTGTTGTGCCGCTGCTGCATCCCAGCCATCTTGCAAGACTTTCAGCAGCGCCACGCGTTCTTCAATCAGGACAACGGCTTCTTTTACGCCGTCAATGGCGCCTAGTTTAGCAGACAGTTCGGCCGGATTGCCCTGCCAGTCTTCACCGATGTGGAACATTTGCGTTTTCACTGGCAGCGGCGGCTGCATCCCCCACGATACCATGAGCCACAAGCCCATCAGGCCGGCGCACAGCGCAAACACCGGCGTGGCACTGCCAAAATGCTGAAATAACCAGCCAGCCAGCGCCGAGCCCAGAAACATACTGGCGGCCTGGCAGGTGTTGTAAACGCCCATCGCCGTGCCTTTGGCTTCGGTCGGGGCAATTTTGGAAATCAGGCTCGGCTGTGTGGCTTCCAGAATATTAAAGGCGATGAAATACAGCCCCAGCCACAGCACAATCGCGCTGAGACTGGGCAACCACAAGGTCATGCCCAGCTGGGCCAGCAGCATGAGCACAATCGCAAACAGAAACACTTCTTTCAGGTGATGTTTTTTCTCGCCATAAATAATTGCCGGCACCATCAGCACAAAGCCCAGTAACACCACCGGCAAATACACATACCAGTGATGCGCGACATCCAGGCCACCGCGCTGCGTGAGCAATAGCGGCATCACGGTAAACATCGCCATTTGCGCCGCATGCAGCGCAAACACGCCATAGTTCAGCCGCAATAATTGCGGATGGCGCAGCACTTGCGGCAAGCGGCGGGTATTGGCTTCGGCATCGGAGTGAAAGCGGCTCACGCTCGGATTAGGGATGACTTTCCACACCCCGATCAGAGCCGCCACCGCCAGCACGGCGGTCATCAAAAAGATCCCCGGCAGGCCGATCCACTCCGCGAGCTTAGGCGCAGCCACCAGCGATACAGCAAAGGTGGTGGCGATACTGCCGCCAATCATGGCCATCGCCTTGGTACGGTTTTCTTCGCGGGTTAAATCGGCCAGCAGCGCGGTCACCGCGGCCGAAATCGCGCCAGCCCCCTGCACCGCGCGGCCGATAATCAGCCAGACAATATGATCGGCCAGCGCACACATCACCGAGCCCAGCGCAAACAGCGCCAGACCGATGTAGATGACTTTTTTGCGGCCCACCTGATCGGACCACATGCCAAACGGCAGCTGCAATAAAGCTTGCGTGAGGCCATAAGCCCCAAAGGCCAGCCCGACCAGCGCATGGTTCTGCCCGCCCGGCAGCTGGCCGGCATAGACGGCAAACACCGGCAAGATCAGGAACATGCCCAACATGCGCAGCGCATACAACCCCGCCAGGCTGGTGGCGGCGCGCATTTCCAAACGACTCATCATGCTGATTTATTCTCCCAAGGCGGGCTATTTTACCTGAATGCCCGCTCAACTGCGCCGGCGAACGCAACATGCTTGCAGCATAGTGCCGGCTCGCGATAAGATGATAATGATTATCAATTATTAAGCAAGCCGTGCCGCAGTCTGCCCCTCCTCCCTTAATCGACACCTGGTATCAGGCCCACCATGGCTGGCTGAGCCAATGGCTGCGACGCAAATTGCGCTGCTCGGCGCAAGCGGCCGATCTGGCGCACGATACCTTTGTGCGGGTGCTGGGCAAATCGGCGCAGGAATTGCAGCAGGTCAGCGAGCCGCGCGCCTGGCTCACCACCATTGCCCACGGCATTTTGGTCAATCACTGCCGCCGCCGCGATCTGGAGCAAGCCTGGCTGGCGGAACTCAGCCAGCTGCCGCATGCACATCACCCTAGCGTAGAAGCGCAGCAGCTGATATTGGAAGCGCTCTGCCAGGTGGATCGCCTCCTGGCCAGCCTGCCGCGCGTGGTGCGACACACCTTTTTGCTTAGCCAGCTCGATGGTCTAACTTATCGCGAGATTGCTGCGCAATTAGGCATCAGTGAACGCAGCGTCAAAAACCATATGGCCCGCGCGATGCTGGCCTGCCTCAGCCTGGCGGATGCATGCAACGACTAGACCCTCACTCGCAGGTGTTGGCGCAAGCGGCCGACTGGTTTGCCCGCCTGCAAGACGAACACTGTAGCCCGGCCGAACAAGCACAGTGGGCCGCCTGGCATGCGGCCGATCCAGCCCATGCGGCGGCCTGGGCCAAGGTCGAAGCCATTACCCAGCAGATGGCCGCCCTGCCCGCTGGCAGCAGCCGCCTGCTGACTAGCCACGCCCGGCGCAAAGTCAGCCAGCGCCTGCTGCTGCTGGCGCTGGGTCTGGGTGCGGGCGCGTGGCCGATTTGGGAAATGCAGCAGCCCCGAGCCACGCATCGCACCGCGCGTGGTGAGATTTTGCCGCTGACGCTGGCCGATGACAGCCAGCTGTATTTATCCAGCGCCACCCAAATTCAGCTCCACGAAACCCCAAGCCAAGTGCAGCTGCGCCTGCTGGCCGGCGAAGTGGGCGTGCGCACCGGCCAGCGACCGTGGCAGCTCAGTACGCCGCACGCCCGCTACACCCCGCTGGGCACTCGCTTCAGCCTGCGCCATGATGAAGGGTATGACGAGCTAGCCGTTGAAGAGCATAGCGTACAAGTCGATACCCTGGCCGGTATACGCGGCCTTGTGCAAGCCGGCCAGCAGCGCGCAGTACGCGCCAGTGGGCTAGGCCCGCCACAAGCCCTCGCGGCAGCGCCACTGGGCTGGCAAACACAGCAATTGGTGGCGTATCAAATGCCGCTACCCGCCGTGTGTGCGGCGCTGGATCGCTTCAGCCACGCCCGCATCGATTGCGCGCCCGAGCTGGCGCAGTTGCAGGTGGTGGGGGTGTTGCCGCTGGATCAGCCCGAGCAGGCGCTGGCCAGCCTCACGCTGGCGCTGCCGGTGCGGCTGGTGCGCTGGCCGTGGTGGTATCGGCTGCAGCCAAAGTAACGAGAATTATTTTCAATTAAAGATCAAATCATTAGCCAATTCGTCCCGGTCGGCCTTGCCCTTTTTCGCGCCGGCCACTGGCATGCGCAGTGAGGATCTTCTCGCTGTTGATGGAAAACACCAAAATGCATCTGCGTTTCACCCCCCTTGCCCTCACTTTGGCGCTCTGGGGCGCGCCACTGCTGGCTGCGCCCGTGGATATTCCGGCCGGCCCCTTGGCCCCCGCGCTCACTCGCTACGCCCAGCAACAAGGCCTGCATCTCTCAGTTGATGCCGCTTTGCTGGCGGGTAAAACCACAGCGGGCTTGCACGGCGAAGTAGCGCCGCGCGCCGGCCTGCAACAACTAATCCAAGATGCTGAGCTCGACATCGTGGAAGATGGCCACGGCAATCTCAGCCTGCGCGCCCGCCCGCTGGTCACGCTGCCAGTGGTGAATGTCACCGGTATTCGCCCGCTGGCCGTGGTGGCCTCGGCTGGCGCCGTCACCTTGCCCACCGTTGAGGTAAAAGCCAACCCCGAAAGCGCCACTGGCACGGTAGCCGGCTATGTCGCGCGCAAGACCGGCTCGGCAAGTAAAAGCGAGCAGGATGTCACCGAAACCGTGCAAGGCGTGGCGATTATCACCCGCGATCAGCTGCAAGATCAGGCGGCACAAAGTGTGAGTGAAGCCACCCGCTACACCGCCGGGGTGCGGCCGTTTGATTCGGCGCTCACCGATGATGATGTGGTGGTGCGTGGCTTTAACCTCACCGGCGCCGGCCTATATCGCGATGGGATGCGCTATGTGCACAACGGCTTTATGGCCAATCTGGAAATGTATGGGCTAGAGCGGCTGGAAATCATCAAAGGCCCGGCCTCGGTCACCTACGGCCAATCGGCACCGGGTGGGATTGTGAATGCCGTGAGCAAGCGCCCGCATGCCCAGCAGCAAAACGAAGTCCAGCTCACCGCCGGCAGCCATCAGCTGTGGCAAGGCGCCGTGGATGTGGGCGGCCAGCTCAGCAGCGATGGCAGCACGCTCTTCCGCCTCACCGCCTTGGCGCGCGAAGCCAATACCCAGTGGGAATACCTCGAAAACAATCGCCTGTACGTCGCCCCGGCCATCAGCTGGCAGAACGAGCGCAGCAAGCTCACGCTACTGGCGCAATACCAGCGTGATGACAGCGGCTTTATCGCCCCCTACTATCTTGAGACCAAGGCCGGCCCAGCGAAAAGCAGCCTCAACGTCGCCGGCCCCGGCTCGGGTCATCATAAAGAAAGCTGGTCACTCACTGCCGAAGGCGAGCATCAGCTGCAACCGGGCCTCACACTGCGCGCCAAAGCCCGTTATATGGATGGTGAAAACCAGCGCTACGAAATCCGCAACCGCGGGCTGGCCAGCGACGGCCGCAGCATCAATCGTCTGGGCATGGTGCGCCCCGATGACGAGCAATCGTGGTCGGGCGATCTGCACCTGGAAAGCCAGTTTGCCACCGGCGCGCTGCAGCACACCCTCACCAGCGGGGTGGATTACTACGATTCAACCCTCAATCTGCGGATTTTCAGCCTGAATGGAAAAGTTGCGCCGCTGGATCTGGTGCAGCCGGCGTATAGCGCGCCCAACTGGCAAGACAACTATCTGACCGACCATTACATCGCCCAGCAGCAGCAAACCGGCCTGTATCTGCAAGATCAGATCCGGCTGGGCAACTGGCTGTTTAGCCTCGGTGGCCGCTATGATCGGGTGAAAACCGACACCGACTACGATGCGCGTCTCACCGCCAAAGACGCCTTCAAGCGCAGCACGTTCCGCCGCGACGACGAAGCCTTTACCGGCCGCGCCGGGGTGGTGTATCAGCATGCCAGTGGCCTAAGCCCGTATGCCAGCTTCTCCACCTCATTCCAGCCGGTGCTCAGCACCACCACGGCGGTGGATGCCTACGGCGCACCGTTCCAGCCGGAAACCGGGCGGCAATTTGAGGCCGGCGTGCGCTACGCGCCAGCGGGCTTGAATGCGCTCTTGACCGCTTCCTACTTTGACCTAACCAAACGCAATGTGCGCACCCAGTCGGCCGAAAACCCACGCCTGGAAGTGCAAACTGGCGAAATCCGCAGCCGTGGCCTCGAGCTGGAAGCCAAAGGCGAAGTGCTGCCCAACTTCAATCTGATCGCCAACTACGCATTCATCGATGCCGAAGTTACCCGCAGCAATCGCCCGGGCGAAGCCGGCGGCAGCCCGGCCTATGTGCCAAAACACAATGCCTCGGTGTGGGGTAAATACAGCTGGGCCGGGTGGGAGTTTGGCGCCGGCCTGCGCCATGTGCGCGATATTCCGGGCGATGTACGTCAGGCCAATGGCCAGCAGCCGATGGATGACAACTACACCGTGGTCGATGCCTTGCTGGCTTATCAGTTCAAACAATGGCGCGCAGCGCTGAATGTGAGCAATCTGTTTGATCATGAATATCGCAGCCAGTGCAGCGTGCAGCGCGGCGGCCAAACTTTCTGCACCATTGGCTACGGCCGTGATGTGCGCGCCAGCGTCAGCTATCGCTGGTAATTCCGCACACGGCCAAACTGGTATACCACCGGCCGGTATGAGCCCCAAAGCATTTATCTAAAATAACTTGGGGCATATACCCTTGATAGACCAGCCCATTCCGCGGCTGGTCTTTTTTTATCTGCCGGGAGGCCTTGCACTCAAGGTGAACAATCGTACTATGTACTATCAAGTAGCGAGAGAACGCGCTACAATCTTTGGTTCCATGTTCGCCGGACTACGCCCATGTATCGCCCCGCTTTGCAGTCGTCTGACCAGCCCCTCATCCGGATTCGCGGTGCCCGCACGCACAACCTGAAAAACGTCAATCTGGATATCCCGCGCGGCAAGTTGGTGGTGATTACCGGGCTGTCGGGCTCGGGCAAAAGTTCGCTGGCGTTTGATACGCTGTATGCCGAAGGCCAGCGCCGCTATGTCGAGTCACTCTCGGCCTATGCGCGGCAATTTTTGCAGCTGATGGAAAAGCCCGATGTGGATCTGATCGAGGGCCTCTCGCCCGCGATTTCCATCGAGCAAAAAGCCACCAGCCATAATCCGCGCTCCACCGTAGGCACGGTCACTGAAATTCACGATTACTTGCGTTTGCTGTTCGCCCGCGTCGGCACGCCCTACTGCCCTGAGCACGGCCAGCCGCTGCAAAGCCAAACCGTCAGCCAGATGGTTGATCATGTGCTGGCCTTGCCGGAAGACACCAAACTAATGGTGCTGGCGCCGGTGGTGATGGGCAAAAAAGGCGAAAACCTCGATCTATTTGACGAGCTACGCGCGCAAGGTTTTGTCCGCGTTCGCGTTGATGGCGAAGTCTTCGAGATGGACGAACTGCCCAAGCTCGATAAAAACAAAAAACACAGTATTGAAGTCGTGATCGACCGGCTGAAAGTGCGCGCTGATTTGCAGCAGCGCCTGGCTGAGTCGTTCGAAACCGCGCTGCGCCACGCCGATGGCCGCGCCATTGCGGTAGAAATGGATTCCGGCCAAGAGCATTGGTTCTCGGCCAAATTTGCCTGCCCGGTCTGTAGCTACAGCCTGCCCGAGCTCGAGCCGCGCTTGTTCTCGTTCAATAACCCGATGGGCGCCTGCCCCAGCTGCGATGGCTTGGGCCAGCGCACTTTCTTTGATCCGAAACGCGTGGTGGCGCACCCCGACATCAGCCTCGCCGCCGGTGCAATCAAGGGCTGGGATAAGCGCAACCAGTTTTATTTCCAGATGCTGCTCAGCCTGGCCAAGCATTACGATTTCAATATCGACACCGCCTGGAGCGACTTGCCCGAGCGCATTCAGCAAATCGTGCTGCACGGCTCCGGCCGTGAAGAAATCGCCTTTGTGTATATGAATGAGCGCGGCAGCAAGTTTGAGCGCGTGCACAATTTCGAAGGCATTATCCCCAATTTAGAACGCCGCTACCGCGAAACCGACTCCACCTCGGTGCGCGAAGAGCTGGCCAAATATCAAAATAACCAAGCCTGCCCGGCTTGCCACGGCGCGCGCCTGCGCAAAGAAGCCCGCCATGTACAGGTGGGGGGTAATACCCTGCACGCCTTATCCAAGCTGGCCTTGCGCGATACACTCCACTTCTTCCAATCGCTCAACCTGGAAGGCAGCAAGGCGCAAATCGCCGAAAAAATCATCAAGGAAATCAGCGAGCGGCTGGGCTTCTTGGTGAATGTGGGGCTGGATTACCTGTGCCTCGAGCGCAGCGCCGATACCCTGTCGGGCGGCGAAGCGCAGCGCATTCGCCTCGCCAGCCAGATTGGCTCTGGCCTCACCGGCGTGATGTATGTACTGGATGAGCCCTCCATCGGCCTGCACCAGCGCGATAACGACCGCCTGATTGGCACGCTGAAACACCTGCGCAATCTCGACAACACCGTGATCGTGGTCGAGCACGACGAAGACGCGATGCGCGCCGCCGATTATCTGGTGGATATGGGCCCGGGCGCCGGCGTACACGGCGGGCAAGTGATTGCCTGCGGCACGCCCGACGAAGTCTTTAATAATCCCGACTCGATCACCGGCCAATTTATGACCGGCAAGCGCAAAATCACCCAGCCCGAGCAGCGCCGCGTACCCGATGCGGACAAATGGCTGCGCCTGATCGGCGCCACCGGCAATAATCTGAGAGACGTCACGCTCGAATTACCAGTGGGCCTGATGGTCTGCATCACCGGCGTATCGGGCTCGGGCAAATCCACGCTGATCAACGACACGCTGTACACCATTGCCGCGCGCGACCTCAACGGCGCCAGCGCCGAGCCCGCGCCGTATCGTGAAGTGACTGGCCTGGAGCATTTCGACAAAGTCATCAACGTCGATCAGTCCCCCATCGGCCGCACCCCGCGCTCGAATCCAGCCACCTACACCGGCCTGTTTACCCCGATTCGCGAGCTATTTGCCGGCGTGCCCTCCAGCCGCGAACGCGGCTACGGCCCGGGGCGTTTCTCGTTCAATGTGAAAGGCGGCCGCTGCGAAGCCTGTCAGGGCGATGGCGTACTGAAAGTCGAAATGCACTTCTTGCCCGATGTGTACGTACCCTGCGACGTCTGCCACGGCCAGCGCTACAACCGCGAAACGCTGGAAGTGCAATACAAAGGCAAAAACATCACCGAAGTGCTGGAAATGACGGTGGAAGACGCGCTGGAATTTTTCAGCGCCGTCCCCACCGTGGCGCGCAAACTGCAAACGCTGCTCGACGTCGGCCTCGGTTACATCCGCCTCGGCCAAAGCGCCACCACGCTCTCGGGCGGTGAAGCGCAGCGGGTGAAACTCGCGCTCGAACTCTCGAAACGCGACACCGGCCGCACGCTGTACATCCTCGACGAGCCGACCACCGGCCTGCATTTCCACGACATCGACCTGCTGCTAAAAGTGGTGCAGCGCCTGTCTAGCCACGGCAATACTGTGGTGATCATCGAGCACAATCTGGACGTGATCAAAACCGCCGACTGGATCGTCGACCTCGGCCCCGAAGGCGGCGCCGGCGGCGGGCAGATCGTCGCCACCGGCACGCCGGAAGAAGTGGCGCGCAATCAGGCGAGTCATACGGGGTTGTATTTGGCGAGGACGTTGGGGATAGCGCGGGAGTAATTGGTTTATGGGTATATGGTTGTGGCCATTTATTAGATTGAGCTAGTGACATATACCAACACGCGCAATTTATGCAAATAATTTAAAACAAATCGAATATTGAACAAAATGATGACTTCAAAAATTGATCATCATTACAATTGGATAGAATAATGAAATTAGTTGATTTTTTCTCAGGGGCTGGCGGTTTGACCTGTGGCTTGAACATGGCTGGTTTTCAGTCAATTCTCGGCTCAGACATTCATCCTACCTACGCAACTACTTTTGCAAAAAATCATCCTAACACCCATGTTGTGACGAATGATATTCGTGATTTATCGGAACATGAAATATTAAAGTTAACAGGTTTAAAACCGGGCGAGCTAGATCTGATTGCCGGCGGCCCGCCATGTCAAGGCTTTTCAATTAATGCTCCAATCCGTACTCTTGACGATCAAAGAAATCATCTTTTCAAAGAATACCTAAGAATTGCAGAAATTTTAAAACCGAAAGCCATTCTGATTGAAAACGTACCTGGCATTGTTTCACTTGGCAAAGGTACTGCAGTGCAGGCAATTTATGCCCATCTAAAAAACATGGGTTATGCCGTTGATCATCGAATTCTTTTTGCTGGCCATTATGGTGTTCCACAAATGCGCTTTAGAACCATCTTTATTGCGCTTCGGGACAGTGCAAAGATTGAGTTTCCAGAACCAACCCACAATGCAACAGCAGTTGCAAATTTTGCTGGGGCAAGAGAACTATGTATCAAAGTACCACCATTGTTTGCGCAAGACTTGAAAAACAAAACTACTGTTTGGGATGCTCTTTCTGATTTACCAGAACTCGCACTTGGACAATTGATTGATGATGTTGAATACACCAAAACACCGCAATCAGAATTTCAGAAAATCCTACGTGAAGGCTCAACGAAAATTTTCAATCACGGTTGTGCAAAACTAGGGAAAGCCAACCTTGAACGATTAAAGTACATCCCACAAGGCGGGAGCTGGAGAGACATTCCACATGAATTGTTACCTGCTGGATTGCAACGAGCAAGAAGAAGTGATCATACAAAACGCTACGGACGACTTCACCCAGATGAGTTGTGCTCAACCATCCTAACCAAGTGCGACCCTCACTGGGGAAGTTTCTTTCATCCAACTCAGGATCGCGCAATTTCTGTAAGAGAAGCGGCGCGAATTCAAAGTTTCCCTGACCATTATATTTTTACTGGCAGTTTGACGGAACAATTTGAACAAGTAGGAAATGCGGTGCCACCGCTGATGGCTAAAGCAATTGGAGAAACAATAAAAAGGTTGATTTCATAATGGCACAAGCTTCAACAACACGATCATTAGTTGAGGTTTTTGGGTTTAGCCCAACAGACATAACACCAAATGCTAGAAAGTTTTGGCAATTGAATGCATGTCCCTTCATTGGGAAAGCATGTTCAAAATATGACCACACCAATACTATTTGTTACGGAACATGCTCTGTAACAAATAATGGTCAAAATGTGGTGATCTGTCCTAACAGACTCTATGCAGATGGTTATGCTACAATCAAAAGAGTTAGTACAGAAGTTTTTGGTGACGTGCAATTTATGCTTTTTGATGAGTACATCAAGGAAGCTACGAAACCCGAAGCATCATTGGCATGCGTTGTAGCGCTCGGCCAGAATTCTGGCAAAGAAGTTAAATTAAGCAAAATGAGCATGGATTGGGTTTTGGCTCATATTGTTGATGGGGCCCTTGTAGGCTATGTGGGCATTGAAGTTCAGAGCATAGATATCACAGGGAATTATCGTGATGCTTGGTATGCAGCACGTGACCAAAAATCGAGTATCCCACCTTCCGAACATGGCTTAAATTGGGCTAATGTTCACAAGCGATTGATACCACAGATAATTAGAAAAAGTTTGGTCTACTCGAAATCAAGCTTAGTAACACAAGGATTATATTTCATCGTACCAGAACCTGTTTATCAGCGATTCGAAGAGATTATTGGTGATGACATACCACTTATTGAAGAAAATGGAAAAGATATTATTACGGTACATACATACGACCTTGGGCCAACTTCTGCACTGGGAACTACTAGAACACTTACTGAAACCAGAAAATTAAAATTTAAGCTGGATGAATTCTCTGCAAGATTTATCTCAGGACCAAACCTGCCCTCTGGTGAAAGCTTGGACAACAAGATTAGGGATATTTTATTCTGTAAATAGCAAGGGAAAGTAATCGCCAAAGGCATTACGCCGCTTGCAGCCCCCCCCCAAACCGCCATCCACGGCGGTTTTTATTTGCCTGCAATCTGTAATCCACCACGGATTGGCGGCTATGCGCCGCGGCACTTACTTCTCTTGCTTTGCCAAGAGAAGTAAGCAAGAGAAGGCAACCCGGGCGAAAAGCGCTCCGCGCTGCCCTTGCGTCGTCGTGAGCCAAACGATAAAGCCATTTGTCTCCCTCCTCGCCGCGGTTTTCGCTACACGGGGAACCAAGCCCCAGCTTCACCAGCGCGGTAGATACTGGCAGTAGTATTGTGCTGAAGGCATTGCGGGAATTTGGCTTGGTGAATATACCCCTAGCGTGGTTAGCACAAGTCGCCCGTGGAGCCGCGCCGGTCGGGAGGCGGTTGGCAAGGTTTTAAGATGCGGCTGTTTGAGCGTTGCGACGCTAGCGCAACGCGAGTTCCCGCCTCGCCTTGCCGAGCGCTGGACGGACGGGGTTTCGCGGTGATCGGGCGCGTTAGGGTTGCAAGGGGCAAGGCAAGACTGCCCCTTGCTCGTCCGGCGGGCGAAACCGCCGGTATACCGCCTGCGCCAGCAGGCCATGCCATCGTGAACCTTTAAAGTCAGCAGGTTTTTTGCGCCGTTGGCGCGATGTTTTAATGCGCGTTCCGCCGCGCAGACGGGAAGGGGTATTTGCTTCGCCAAATACCCCTTCACCCCAAAGGCGCCCCGGGCGAAAAGCGCTCCGCGCTGCCCTTGCTTCGTCGTGAGCCAAACGATAAAGCCGTTTGTCTCCCTCCTCGCCGCGGTTTTCGCTACACGGGAAACCCAGCCCCAACTTCACCAGTGCGGTAAATACTGCCAGCAGTATCATGCTGAAGGCATTGCTGTACTTTGGTTTGGCGCATATACCTCAACACCCCAATGCAGTTGCTATATTCGCGCTGTGTGGCTTGGGGCTTAAATCCCCTGTCGCCCATCGCCGATGGAGTGGAGTGAGACAAACAGCTTTTCGTTTGGCTCACGACCGACTGAGGGAAGCCCGGAGGGCCGCAGGCGGGGGGCTCCTTTGGGGTGTTGGGGGCTTTGGAGAAGCGCGGGGTCCCCGCAAAGTCGCAGACTTTGTGGGGTGCAAGTAAAGCCCCCAACCTGCCCGCGCGGCGGAACGCGCATCAAAACATCGCGGCGTAGCCGCATAAAACCCAAGCTCGCGCAGCGAGTTTGCCGCGCCTTGCCAAGCGCTGGACGGACGGGGTTTCGCGGTGATCGGGCGCGCGGGGGTTGCAAGGGGCGGAGTAAGACCGACTGGCCTAAGGCCACGGCCTTCGCTAAGGCGCTAGAGCGCCAAGCTTCGTCACGCCTTGCTCGTCCGGCGGACGAAACCGCCTGCGCCAGCAGGCCATGCCACAATCGCTAAGCCAGAAGGCAGCAAAACAAAAACCCCGCCGCAGCGGGGTTTTCATCACAGCCAATTACGCTCGATCAGCCGCCTACCGACAACAGTCGATCCAGCCATTTACTGGCGGTCAGCCGCTGCGACATGCTGCCGCGATACAGCATTTCCTCCAGCCGCTGAAAGGCTTCCGAGCGGGCGCCGGCTTCGATCAGCTCAGCGATTTCTTTCAGCGCCGGGTCGTCCGAATTAAACCCACTGCTGGTGGCCCGCGGCGCGGCGGCGGGGCTGGTGGCTGGCGCACTGGCAACCGGTGCGGCCACTTCAAGCGGGGTGACGATGTCTTCAATAACCGGCTGCAACTCCACTTCATCCAGCGTTTCAACCGCATCGATTGAAATTTCGATTTCTTCGGCGTCGGCCTGCTCGGCCACTGGGCTAGCGCTGAGCTCGCTCAAAGCCGATTCGTGCACCGAATCGAGCGCGAGGCCCTCGCTGGGGCTGTGATACACCAGCTCGGGGTTGAAAATGGTATCGCGATCGAGCTGGCTGGCCTGCCCTTCTTCCCACGTCCAGCCGCTGGGCTCATCCAGCGTTGGTGCAGGCGCTTCGTCCGCGACTGCGGCGCTGCCGGCGGCCTGCATGGCGCTGGCAAAGGCTTGCTCTTGCTGCTGATTTTGCGGGGCCAGCAGCATCGGCTCGGCCGGCTCTAGGTTTTGATATAAGGGGTTGGAAGGATCGAGCTGGCGGCCCATATCCTGCACATTGCGCCACATGCCATCGCTGGAAAATTGCAGGCGGAAAGCTACGGCTTTTTCCTGAAATTCATCGGCCAGGCCATTGCGTTGGAAGATTTCAAACAGCTTCATCCACAGCGCCAGCGCAGTGGGGTATTGCTGGATTTCGTGATTTAGCAGATTGATCGCCTGCGGCACCAGGCCATGATCGAGCAGCAGCTGGGCTTCTTCGGTGACATTGCCGGGCGACACGACATCCATATCGGCATCGTGCCACTCTTCGCGGGCTTCGCGATGAATCGGCGTGGCGATTTCACGCGTGTCTAGCCCACCTGAGGTGAGGGTATGGCGTGGCGCGCTAGTCTCGTATTGGTTTTGCGCCAGATACGTGGTGGAAATCGGAATAGCCGTGTAGAGCTCTTGCTCATCTTGCCGCCGGCCTTGCCAATAGCGCCATGCCAGCCACAGCGCCGGAACGCACACTAGCCCCAGTAGCGCCCAAACCCAATCACCGAGCGGCGAATTGCCGCCCTCGGCATCCGGCTCGGTGCTGGCGGGCTTGGCTTTCAGGTGGGCTAGCTGTTTTTCCAGATCGGCAATCTGGTATTTCAGCTGCAGCATTTGCGCGGCCTGCTCGTCCGACTCGAGCGAAAGCAGTTGCTCTCGCAATTGCAGGGTTTGTTCGGGCGTCAGGGTATTTTGCCGCTGGGTATCCAGTTGCGGCATCGACAGGCGCAGGCGGAATTCGCTACTGCCGCTATTATTCGGCGCGGGTACGTTGTCGCCATCCAGCGTCAGCCGATCCGCTGGCGGATTGGCCTGCAAGGGCGGGAGTGGCAACGGTGCCAAGCGCATCGCTTCAAGCGGGCGCGGCGCTGGCGCGGCAGCAGGTTTGCTCAGGTTAACGCCCGGCGGCAGCTGAATACGCCAGTCACCGGTCAGCCGCGCCGTCGTGCTTTGCGGCAGATCGGGGTTTAGCTCGTAAATCCCGGCCACCAGCGCTTGCTGGCGAGCTTTATCATTGGGGTAATAGCTGGCGGCGATTTTGGCAACCGAATCACCCTCTTCACTCAGCCAAGCCGTGCCCAGCGGCGGCAGTTTGCGGCGGCTGGTGGCAGGCTTGGTAGCCGGCGTGCTCTGGCCAATGGCTGGCAAATTGGGCCGGTATTCGGGCGGATCGAGCATGATGCGGTAATCACGCTGGAATACCCGCTCATCTTCACCGGGGCATTTTACTTTGATGGCAAGCGTTACCAGCGGCTCGTTCAGCGTGTCTTCGCCGCGAATCAGCAGGCGGCCACCACCGGCTTCGTATTGGTACACCAGCCGTGCGCGGCGCAATACACCGCTGGCTTGCTCATCTTGCGGGCTAACTAGCCGAAAACAGGCCGCGCTCAGTTCTTCATCATCGGCCGCGGCAACCGTCACCACCGCATTAAAGCGGTCACCCAATGCCGAACGCACCTGGATCTCACCAAGCATGGCGGCCAGGGCTGGTTGGGCAAGGCCCGCTGTCAGCCAAATCCACAGTCCGGCCCGCAGGGCAAACTGTGGCATGGAAGTTAAAATCATAGATCCCGCAGCGCTAGGTTTACTTCACGATGTCCAGGTGCTCAAGACCCGACAGCACATCGCGTTTTTTGGCATCCGAGCCGTTCAGCTTGATCTGCAGTCGCAAATCATTCACCGAATCGGCATTGCGCAATGCATCTTCATAAGTGATCCGGCCACCTTCAAACAGATCAAACAGCGACTGATCGAAGGTTTGCATGCCCAGCTCACGCGATTTCTTCATGATTTCTTTGATCTCGTGCACTTCGCCTTTGAAGATCAATTCAGAGATCAGTGGTGAATTAAGCATGACCTCTACCGCCGCCACCCGGCCTTTGCCCGAGGCATGCGGAATCAAGCGCTGCGAGACAAAGGCTTTCAAGTTCAGCGACAAATCCATCAACAGCTGCTGGCGACGCTCTTCGGGGAAGAAGTTGATAATCCGGTCCAGCGCCTGATTGGATGAGTTGGCGTGCAAGGTGGCCATACACAAGTGGCCGGTTTCGGCGAAGGCGATGGCGTAATCCATGGTTTCGCGGTCGCGAATCTCACCGATCAAAATCACATCGGGGGCTTGGCGCAGGGTGTTTTTCAGCGCGGCCATCCATGAATCGGTATCCACACCTACTTCGCGCTGGGTAATGATCGAGTTTTTATGCTCATGCACGTATTCGATCGGGTCTTCAATCGTGATGATGTGATCATAAGCATTGTCATTGCGGTGACCAATCATCGCTGCCAGCGAAGTTGATTTACCCGAACCGGTACCGCCGACAAAAATCACCAAGCCGCGCTTGGTCATGGCGATGTCTTCCAGCACTGGCGGCAGATTAAGCTCAGCCAGTTTTGGAATTTCCGAGTTAATCGTCCGCAGCACCATGCCGACCCGGCCTTGCTGCATAAAGGCATTCACCCGGAAGCGCCCCATATTGCCGGGGCTGATCGCGAAATTACACTCTTTATTGGCCTCAAAATCTTCGGCCTGCCGATCATTCATGATCGCCCGCGCCAGCTCTTTGGTGTGCTGCGCGCTGAGCTGCTGATTGGAGACTGGCGTTACCCGGCCATCGATTTTCATTGCCGGCGGAAAATCCACGGTGATGAACAGGTCGGATGCATTCTTGGCGCGCATATGGCGCAGCAAGTCATGCATAAATTTGGCGGCTTGTTCTTTTTCCATCTTGCATCTACCTAGCGGGCTTAGCCTTTGAAGTTATCCGGGATCGCGGCTTTATTGCGCGCTTCGCCCACCGAAACAATATTGCGCTGGACAAGGTTTTGCAGGCACTGATCCAGCGTTTGCATGCCAAATTGCGACCCCGTCTGGATCGCCGAATACATTTGCGCGATTTTGTTTTCGCGAATCAGGTTACGAATCGCCGGAATCCCGATCATGATTTCATGCGCCGCCACCCGGCCGGTGCCGTCTTTGGTTTTTAGCAGCGTTTGCGAAATTACCGCGCGCAATGATTCGGACAGCATCGCCCGCACCATTTCTTTTTCCGCCGCCGGGAATACGTCCACAACCCGGTCGATGGTTTTTGCCGCCGAACTCGTGTGCAGCGTACCAAACACCAAGTGGCCGGTTTCCGCCGCGGTGAGTGCCAGGCGAATAGTTTCGAGATCGCGCATCTCGCCCACCAGAATCACATCCGGGTCTTCCCGCAGGGCGCTGCGCAGCGCATTGGAGAACGACATGGTGTGCGGACCCACTTCACGCTGGTTGACCAGACATTTTTTGGATTGGTGCACAAACTCGATCGGGTCTTCAACGGTCAGAATGTGGCCGTATTCATTGTCGTTGATGAAGTTAATCATCCCCGCCAGGGTGGTGGATTTACCCGAGCCAGTGGGGCCGGTCACCAGCACCAGCCCGCGCGGGTTCATGGCGATATCTTGGAAAACTTTCGGGGCGTTGAGCTCTTCCAGCGTCAGTACTTTGGAAGGAATCGTCCGGAACACGGCGCCAGCACCGCGATTTTGCACAAAGGCATTCACCCGGAAACGCGCGAGATTAGGGATCTCGAACGAGAAATCACACTCCAGCGTGTCTTCGTAAATTTTGCGCTGGCCGTCGTTCATGATGTCGTACACCATGTCGTGCACATCTTTGTGATCCATCGGCGGCAAATTAATCCGCCGAACATCACCATGCACACGAATCATCGGCGGCAAGCCTGCTGATAAATGCAGATCGGAAGCCTTATTCTTAACTGAAAACGCTAAGAGTTCTGAAATTTCCATTTATAATTCTTCCTCTCATCCATTCGCGACAGCCCCGCGTAGCCCGTATTTATTAGGCTAGCGGCGTTTGAGCCTGACAAAATTCTGTTCATTATGGCAACGTTATTTGAAGCATGGCAAGGCGTACAGAGCCGGATCGACGCTGCGAGCACGGCCTGCGGTCGAAAAGCGACAGAAATCACTTTATTGGCGGTGAGTAAAACCTTTCCCGCCGCCGATGTGCGCGCGCTGTATGCGGCGGGCCAGCGCGCATTTGGTGAAAATTATGCGCAAGAGTTACAGCAAAAACACGCCGAGCTCAGCGATTGCCCGGAGCTGATCTGGCACTTTATCGGCCCGCTGCAAAGCAATAAAACCCGCATGGTGGCCGAATGTGCCACCTGGGTACATAGCATTGAACGCCTGAAGATTGCCGAACGCTTGAGCCAGCAGCGCCCGGCGCAGCTGCCGCCACTGCAACTTTGCCTGCAGGTGAATGTCTCTGGGGAGGCCAGTAAATCCGGCGTCAGCCCCGAGGAATTACTGCCACTGGCGCAAGCCATCAGTCAGTTGCCGCGAGTGCAACTGCGCGGGCTGATGTGCATCCCCGAGGCAACGCTGGATACAGTAAAGCTCGCCAAACAGTTTGAAATGCTGAAACAATGTCAGCTTATGCTGCAAGCGCCCGGCCTCGCGCTGGACACCCTTTCGATGGGCATGTCGGGCGATATGGATCTGGCGATTGCGCATGGCTCAACTTTAGTTCGGGTTGGCACCGCCATTTTTGGCACCCGCCACTACCCAACACAGGAAGCGGAATGACTATTACCTTTATCGGTGGCGGCAATATGGCCACCGCCATGATCGGCGGCATGTTAAGCCAAGGCTTTAGCAGCCAAGACATCCACGTCATCGAACCGGATGCCGGCAAACGCGCCGAGCTGACCCAACAATACGGCATCAGCACCTCGCCCCCCGGCGAGGCCTTTCCGGCCAGCGAAGCGGTGCTGTTTGCAGTGAAACCGCAGCAATTTAAAGCGGTGACCGCCGAAGTATTGCCACATCTGGGCAATGCCTTGGTGATCTCGATTGCCGCCGGTATTCGCGTAGATACCCTCTCCCGGTTCCTGCAGGGACACAGCAGAATCATTCGCGTGATGCCCAATACCCCTGCGTTGGTGCAAGCCGGAATTTCTGGCGTGTATGCCAGCGAAGCGGTGAGCGAAGCTGATCGCGCCCTCACCAGCCGCATTCTGGCCTCGATTGGCGAACAGGTATGGGTTGAGGAAGAAAGCCAGATTGATGGCATTACCGCCATTTCTGGCAGTGGCCCAGCGTATATTTTCTATTTTATGGAAGCGCTGCAAGCCGCCGCGCGGGCGCAAGGCTTTAGCCCCGATATCGCACACAAACTCGCCTATCAAACCTTTGCCGGCGCAGTGAAACTCGCGCTCAATAGCGCCGATGATGCGGGCACTTTGCAGCAAAAAGTGACCTCCAAAGGCGGCACCACCGAGCGGGCGATCAAAGCGCTGGAAACCAGCCAGGTGCGCTCGACCATTATTGCCGCCGCAGCGGCAGCGGCTGCGCGTTCGCGCGAGCTGGGCGAAGAGCTCGGCCGCGACATCGAGCCCTAAGCCCCAGCCCGGGAGAGACCTATGCTGACAGGCATTCTGGATTTTCTGATCCGCAATTTGCTGGAATTTCTGATTCTGCTGTTGCTGGCGCGGTTTTATCTGCAAGCGGCGCAAGTGTCGTTCCGTCACCCGCTGGGGCAGTTTGTGCTAGCACTGACCAACTGGCTGGTATTGCCCGTACGCAAGCTCATTCCGCCTTTTAAGGGCTACGACAGCACTAGCTTGGTCATGGCGTGGGTAACGGCGCTGGTGATGCATGCGCTGCTGTTGGCGATTACGCCCTGGCCATTTGATTTCTCGGCTGCCGGCTCGCTGATTGCACTGGGGCTCACGGCCACGCTAGAGCTGATCAAAATGTCGCTGTATCTGCTATTTGCGGCGGTGATCGGGCAAGTGCTGATGAGCTGGTTGTCACCGTACAACCCGCTGATGCCCACACTGACTGGCCTGACGGCGCCGTTTTTGCGGCCAATTCAGAAAATCATCCCACCGATTGGCGGGATTGATATTTCACCGATGGTGCTGATTTTGCTGATTCAGCTGATTTTGAATGTGGTCATCGCCCAGCTGGAAGTGATTATCTTGCAAGGCGTGCAGATCATCGGCTAAAGCAGCCGAGCGTCAAACCAAAAACCGCAGCGGGGCTGCGGTTTTTTTATTTCGATCGCGCCGATTGCGGCGGGGTGACGAGATGTTGACTGCGCACCCTTCCCTTGCCAGCGCTAGCACTGGAGGCGAGGCCGCTGGCCGGCCGATTGCCATCAGCATCACCACTTCAAAATATACCCGACCGGGTATTGCCCTGCAAAGCAGCCCTAATAAGGCTTACTCACCAATACGGCGCTGATGAGGATCAGCTTGCGGATCTACGCGGCGATATTCGCCATCAATCACGCCCTCTTCGCGCGCGGCAGTCGGGCGCGCTTGAAACGGCACACCTTGCCGGCCCCACGGCAGCAGCAGCGCAATCGCAATCACATCCCCCAGCAGACCTGGAATAATCAGCAGCACCGCTGCGATATAATAGCGGGCCACGCTGAGTAGGCTATGCCAGCCGATCTGGCCACTGCGCAGATCATTCATCAGCGTCAGGGCCACGCCTAGGCGCTGGTGGCGCAACATCAGGACGCCGGCAGCAAAACTGGCCAGCACCACCAACAAGGTTGCCAGCCCGCCGATTTGGTCAGCGAGCCAGATCAGTGACATGATTTCCAGAAACGGATAAGCCAGCACGCTGGCCAGGATAAAATACGGCATGAATGCTCCTTCAGAATCGCTGGTAGTATGGTGTAATTGCCCCGACGAGGCCAGCGCCACCACTTTGGCGCAGGGCCTGCTAGCCGGTCGGCTGGCTGCTTGTGTGAACTTACTGCCTTCGGTAAAGTCCATCTACCACTGGCATGATGGTGTCGAAACCAGCCTAGAAGTTCCGCTGATGATTAAAACCACCCGCGCAGCTTACCCAGCCCTAGAGGCTTGGCTATTGGCCCATCATCCCTATGAAATCCCCGAGATTATTGCCCTGCCCATCGTGGCTGGCAGCGCCAGTTATCTCGCATGGTTGGCACAGGAAACGCAATAAACGATGCTGCACCGCTGGTTACTTACCCTAATGACATGGGCCTGCTTGGGCCTGATTTCAATCACCACCCAAGCCAGTAGCGACTTTTTACCGCCCGAGCAGGCGTTTAAACCGTCGATTGTGAAAATTAACGACAACACGGTGGAAATCCGCTTCGCGATTGCGCCCAAGTACTACCTCTATCGCGACCGTATCTCGATCAGCGCCAATGGCCATCAGCTCTCCACGCAGATACCCCAGGGCGAAATCAAAGACGACCCCAGCTTTGGCAAAGTGGCGGTGTTTCATAATGCCCTGATTGTCCGCGTGAGCAGCAATCAGCCAATTGCCGACCAGCAACCGTTCAATATCAAATTTCAGGGTTGCGCCGAAGCAGGCATCTGCTACCCACCACAAACGCAAGTCTTGCAGCCGGGGCAAAGCAGTAAGCCCCCAGCCATCAAACAACTTTTCGGCCAAAGCAGCCCCTCCGACACCGCCCCCGAACCTGACTACTTCGGGGGTAGTTTTTTGGGCACGCTGGGGGTGTTTTTCCTCGCCGGGATTGGCTTGGCGCTCACCGCCTGCATGTATCCGCTGATCCCGATTGTGTCGGGCATTGTGATCGGCGGGCCGCAGCGTGGCCGCTGGCATGCCTTTGGCCTCACCTTCGTTTATGTGCAGGGGATGGCGATCTCCTACACCGCCATCGGGCTGGCAGCGGCAGCCACCGGTACTTTGCTGGTGGTGGCCCTGCAGCAGCCATGGGTAATTGCGCTGTTTGCGCTGTTTTTTGTGCTGATGGCCTTGTCGATGTTCGGGTTATTTAGCCTGCAGCTGCCAGCGGGCTGGCAAAGCCGCCTGAATGAACTCTCAATGCGCCTGCCCGGTGGGCAATGGCTATCAGTGCTGCTGATGGGCCTACTGTCGGCGCTGATTATTGGCCCCTGCATCGCGCCACCGCTAGCGGCGGCCTTGGCCTATATCGGCCAGAGCGGCGATTTACTGCTGGGCGGCAGCGCGCTATACATGATGGCATTAGGGCTGGGCCTGCCGCTGCTGGCAATTGGGGCGTTTGGCTCCACCGTGTTGCCCCGCCTATCCGGGCGCGTGATGCAGGGTGTGAAAATCGTGTTCGGCATCGGCATGCTGGCGATGGCAATCTGGATTGCCCGCCCGCTCTGGAGCCCCTATCTGCCCGCCAGCACCACCGCTCATGCTTTAACCATGCAAACCGTGCGCAGCAGCGCCGAGCTCGATCGCGCGCTACAGGCTGCACGAGGCAAGCCGGTGATGGTGGATTTTTATGCCGACTGGTGTGTGGCCTGCATCGAGTTTGAGCGCGAAACCCTGAGCCAGCCGGAGGTGCAAGCGGCGCTGGCTGATTATCAGCTCATCCGCGTGGATGTCACCGCCAATAGCCCAGCCGACGCTGAGCTACTCGCGCGCTACAAGCTCTATGGGCCGCCGGCACTGATTTTTTATGATCGCGCCGGGCAAGAGGTGCCGCGCCGGGTGATCGGTTTTCAAGCCCCAAGCGCCTTCTTGGCCACTTTGCGCAGTCTGCCCTAACCCCGCGCCGGGTGGCGCCGCGCCACCGGCCAAACTGATACAGCGAGCACCTTATGCGTTTCACTCATCGTCTGACTCTTTGGCTGGCAGCCAGTTTGCTAACCAGTCTGAGCTACGCCAGCGACCCGCTATGGGCGCTTAAATTACCCGACCAGCAAGGCAAAAGCCAGGCCCTGCAGCAATGGCAAGGCAAGCCGGTGATCGTGAATTACTGGGCTACCTGGTGCGGCCCCTGCCGGCAGGAAATGCCGGAAATGGTGGCGCTACAAAAACAATATGCCGGAAAGATTCAGTTTATCGGGATCGCGATTGATGAGCCCCAACCCGTGGCGCAGTTTGCCAAGCAGCTCAAAGTGAACTACCCGATTCTGATCGGCGGCGATAGCGCGATGCAGCTGATGCGCCAGCAAGGCAACGCCATGGGCGGGCTGCCATTTACCGTGTTTTTTGATGGCAAAGGCCAGCGGGTGCACCAGCATTTAGGCAAAATCAGCCACGCGCAACTCGAAGAGCAGATCAAACGTCTGCTGAACGCACGCTAATCGCCGCACGCGGCTAAAGCGCAGACAAAGAAAAAGCGCCCCATGGGGCGCTTGGCATACTCTGGCGGGGTATTGCCCGCCAAACCAGCAGAAATACTAGAATCCGCAGAATACATCCCGCATCATCGCCACCACCACCAGCGTGCGAATATCGCCCACCCGGTAGTACACGCGATTAGCGTCTTTGCGCGTGCGCAAAACGCCTTTTTCGCGCATCAGCGCCAAATGCTGGGAGATATTGGATTGGGTGGTACCCACCCGCTCCACAATATCCTGCACACTGACTTCCTGATCAGCCAGCACACACAGAATCTTTAGCCGCAGCGGGTGCGACATCGCTTTCATCGCCCGTGACGCCTGGTCGATGTGCTCATCATCCATTTCTTCAATCGAATCAATCATCGTGAATTCTTTTTATTGGTATTGTTGGCGGGCAGACTTGAGCCGTATCAGCATAATGCCAAATAGCGGCGAGATTGCCTTCGCTTGAGTTAGAATACTAACCGTGTTTGAAATCTATTCGCAACCACCAGACAGCTGAGTATTTTAGCAAGGTCACTGCGAATCACCATAGGACTTTGTCATGTCGCAACAGATTACTCCGGTATTACTACTTATTCTTGACGGCTTTGGCTACCGCACCGGCGGAGATGACAATGCCATTTTGCACGCCCGCAAACACCATTTCGATCGCCTGTTTAGCCAGTACCCTTTCACCACCATCAATGCCTCTGAGCAATTCGTGGGTCTGCCGGCTGGCCAGTTTGGTAATTCGGAAGTGGGCCACCTGAATATCGGCGCCGGCCGCATCGTGCAACAGGATATCAGCCGCATTGACTGTGATGTGGCCGACAAAACCATCGGCAATAATCCGGTGTTCAAACAAGCCATCGACACCGCCAAAGCCAATGGCAAAGCCCTGCACATCATGGGCCTGATGTCGGATGGTGGCGTACATAGCCACGAAAACCACGTTTTCGGCATCATCGAAGCCGCCGCCCAAGCCGGTGTCAGCGACATCCGCGTGCATGCCTTCCTTGATGGCCGCGATACCCCACCGCGCAGCGCCGAAGTGTATCTGCAACGTCTGCAAACCGTGTGTGATGCCAATGGCGCCAAAATCGCCGGTATCGTAGGCCGCTACTGGGCGATGGATCGCGATAACCGCTGGGAGCGCGTCGAGCCTGCCTACAAACTGCTGGTTGATGGGGTGGGCCTGTACGCCGCCGACACAGCGCTGGAAGGCCTGAAAGACGCCTATGCCCGCGATGAAAACGACGAATTTGTATCGGCCACCGTGATTGGCACCCCAACCCAGATGGCCGATGGCGATGCGGTGATCTTTATGAATTTCCGCGCCGACCGCGCGCGCCAGATCACCACTGCGCTGACCAAAGCCGATTTTAATGGTTTTGAGCATCCACAACGCCAGCCTCAACTGGCCTTCTTCTGCTCGGCCACCGATTACGGCTCGGCCTACAGCCATCCAGTGGCCTACACCAAAGAAAAAGTGAAAAACAGCTTTGGTGAATACATTGCCGGCCTGGGGCTGAAACAACTGCGGATCGCCGAAACCGAGAAATACCCGCACGTTACGTATTTCCTCTCCGGTGGTGAAGAAAAAGAATTCGCCGGTGAAGACCGCATCTTGGTGCCATCACCCAAAGTAGCAACTTACGATCTGAAACCGGAAATGTCAGCGCAAGAAGTGACCGATAAATTGGTGGATGCGATCAACAGCAAGCAATACGCCGCCATCATTTGTAACTACGCCAACGGCGATATGGTCGGCCACAGCGGTATTTTCGCCGCAGCGGTGAAAGCGGTCGAAGCGCTGGATGAGTGCGTAGGCCGCGTGGTGAGCGCGCAATTGGCTGCCGGGGGTGAAGTACTGATCACCGCCGACCACGGCAACTGCGAAATGATGTTCGATAAAGAATCAGGCCAGGCGCATACCCAGCACACCACCGACCTGGTGCCGTTCTGCTACATCGGCCGTCCAGCCCGCCTGTCACCGGGCGGCGCACTGAAAGACATCGCCCCATCGCTCTTGGCGATGATGGGTCTGTCTCAGCCTGAGGAAATGACGGGTCAATCGCTGATCAATTTCCTGTAAAAAGTCGTAATTGGGTTTAGCGAACACGGCGAATCAAGTAAAGTTATGCACTCGTAGCCTCCCTGACGGATCAACCGGTGCCACGACGTTTACTTGTTTCGCTGTTTTTTTTGCTCGCCACCCCGTTCGGGTTCGCGGCGGCTAAGCCGAGCCCAACCCCCAGCCAGAATGCGGTCAAGGACCGTGCGGCCAAACAGGCCGAGCTGAAAGACCTGCGTGGGCAGATTCAGCAACTGCAAAAACAGCTCACCGCCAATGAGTCATCGCGCAGCGAAGCGGCCGATGCGCTCAAAGATTCCGAGCAGGCCATCTCCGAAGCCAATCGTGTCTTGCGTGAGCTAGCCCAACAGCGCGAGCTCACCAGCAATGAGCTGGCACGCCTCGAGGCCGACATTGCCCGCACCCGCACGCACATCCGCGCCAGCCAAGATCGGCTGGGCCAGCTGTTGGCCAGTCGCTATAAAACCGGCCAGCTCGAAGCCTGGCGCCTACTGCTCAACCAAAAAGACCCCAACCAAGTCAGCCGTGATCTGACTTATTACAAACACCTTGCTCGTGCGCAACAGGCACTGGCCAAGCAGCTGGAAACCCAGCTTGGCGAGCTTAACCAGCTGGCCGAAGAAATCCGCCAGAAAAATGCCGAGCTACAAGACATTGCCCGCAATAAGCAACAGCAACGCGCCCTACTGGTGAACGAACAGCAAGAAAAACAGGCGGTGGTCAGCAAATTATCTAAGCAGATTGCCGTGCAGCGCGACCAGATTGAAAAGCTGGCGGCCGATGAAAAACGCCTCACTGCGCTCACCGAACGCCTGAATGCCATCATTCGCCAACAGGAAGCCGAGCGTGCCCGCCAGCTGGCCAAACAACGCGAAGAAGCGAAAAAACGTGCCGAGGCGCAAGCCAAGGCCAAAGCCGAACGCGCTGCGCGCCAAGCCAAGAAAGAGCAAGCCGCCAAAGCCGCCGGCAAACCGATCCCTACGCCCGAACCCGAGCCGAAAGAAGAAAGCGGCAAAACCAATGAAGTCTTACCTGATCCGGCCCAGGCTGGCAGTAATTTCGCCGCACTCAAGGGCAAGCTGGCCCTACCCGCCCGTGGCACGGTGATTGGCCGCTTTGGTGCACCACGTGGTGAAGGTGGCACCTGGAAAGGGGTGATGATTAAAGCCAATAACGGCCAAACCGTGCACGCGGTAGCCACCGGCCGGGTGGTGTTTGCCGACTGGCTGCGTGGCTTTGGCAATCTGCTGATTATTGACCATGGCGGTGGCTATATGAGCCTGTACGGCGGCAATGAAAGCCTGCTGAAACGGGTGGGTGATAGCGTCAAACCCGCCGATGTGATTGCTACCGTGGGCAACAGCGGTGGCATGGCAGAATCTGGCGTATACTTTGAAATCCGCTACAACAGCCGACCTCTGGACCCGCAACAGTGGGCCAAATAAACCCGAGACCACAGGAAAAAACAGGGATGTCCAACAAGCCATACAGCCGCTGGCAAAAAATCAGCCTTCTGGCGGCCGGTGCCGGCCTCGGTGCCGTACTGAGTTTGTCGTATAACGCCGTTGCCAATAAAGAAGCCGGCGGCAATCCACTGCCGATCGACGAGCTGCGCGCTTTCTCGACCGTGTTTGGCCTGATTAAACAAAGCTATGTCGAACCCGTTGAAGACAAAAAGCTGATCAACGAAGCGATTAAAGGCATGGTCACCGGGCTGGATCCACATTCCAGCTATCTGGATGAAGAAGCCTTCAAAGATCTGAAAGAAAGCACCCAGGGCGAATTTGGCGGGCTGGGGCTGGAAGTGAATATGGAAGACGGGCTGGTGCGCATCGTGTCGCCGATCGAAGACACCCCGGCCTTTCGCGCAGGCATCAAAGCCGGCGATTACATTATGAAAATCGATGACGCGCAGGTACAAGGCATGGCCTTGAACGAAGCGGTATCGAATATGCGCGGCAAACCGGGCACCAGCGTGACGCTCACGATTCTGCGTAAAGGCGAATCCAAACCGCTGGTGATCAGCCTGAAACGCGCCATTATCAAAACCCAAAGCGTGAAATCCAAGCTGGCTGAGCCGGGCTATGGCTATATCCGCGTGACCCAATTCCAGGAAAAAACCACCGAAAACCTCGCGCTGGCCATTAACGAGCTGTACAAGGAAAACAAAGCGCCGCTGAAAGGCTTGGTGCTCGATCTGCGCAATGATCCGGGCGGTTTGCTCGATGGTGCAGTCGGTGTATCTGCGGCCTTCCTGCCTAAAGACGTACTGGTGGTGTACACCGAGGGTCGCACCCCGGATGCAAAAATCCGCCTAACGGCCAATCCACAGTTCTATCAGCGCGATGCCGGCAAAGATTATTTCAAAAACACCCCGAAAGAAGTCAAAACCGTACCGCTGGTGGTGCTGGTGAATGGCGGCTCGGCCTCGGCGTCGGAAATCGTGGCTGGCGCCTTGCAAGATCACAAACGCGCATTGGTCGTCGGCACGCAAACCTTTGGTAAAGGCTCGGTGCAGACGATTCTGCCGATCGATGCCAAGAGCGCGCTCAAGCTCACCACCGCTCGCTACTTCACGCCAAATGGCCGCTCAATTCAGGCCAAAGGCATCACCCCGGATATCGTGGTGGAAGACGCAACGCTGAATGGCAAAGAAGACAATGCCTTCCGCCTGCGCGAAGCGGATCTGGGCCGCCATCTGGATAACCCGACCGACAAAGATGCCGGCAAGGCCACCCCAAGCCCAGCTGCCGCGCCGAAAGCGACGCCAAAACCGGCTACGAAAGCAGCCAGCAGCAGCGAGAGCGAAGAAAATCCACGCGAGTTGGCGTCTAAATCAGACTATCAGTTGCAGCAAGCCCTGAATGTACTGAAAGTGCAGCAGCTGTTACTGAATAAACCAGCTAGCAAGTAATCTGCACCACCCCACTCACACCCCTGCATACCCTGCAGGGGTGTTTTTATTTCAGCCATACCAATTAAGCGAACCAGCCATATACCCCCAAGCTCAGCTCAATGCAGCCCACCATTGCACGACAGGTGCAAAAAAAGGCTGCGAACCAATCCGAAAAGCGTTAATCTAAATCGACGATAAGGCTTATCGAGTGGGGGAAAAATGAAAACCAACGCTAACGATATCAAACATCGGGATATTGTATTCACGGCGCTGCCGCTGGATCAGGCCAGCCAAGCCATGCGCCTGCTCAATCGCCTTGAGGGCATTCAGTGTCAGGCGCATCCCGAGCAACATAAAGTCTCGCTGCAATACAATCTGAACCAGCATCGGCTGGTCGATCTGGAAGAGCGCCTGCAAGCGGCGGGCTTTCATCTGGACAACAGCATTTTGCAGAAGATTCTGCGGGCGCTCGCGCATTACAGCGAAGAAGTGCATCACGATAATCAGCACATCCCCGAACACAATGTAAAAAGCCGCGACGTCTACGCCAAAGTGTGGGAAAACCACCCGCACGGCGATCACGACGATACGCCAGAAGAACTGCGCCGCTATCTCTAGCCGCCGCACACCGCCAGCCCCGACTGGCCAGCAGCGCCAAAGCCCGCTTAGAGCGGGCCTTTTCTTGTCGGGGTTTCCCTCGGCAGCCTGACTCAGCGCAAGCCGCCCGCCAGTGCACGCGGTATACTGCGCAGATTGCCATCGATTGAGCTTACCCATGTCTGTTTGCCCTACCCGCGCGGCCCACATAGAGCTGGATGATCAAGGCCTGTTGCGCTACAGCCGGCATATTTTGCTCGATGAGCTGGGCGTGGAGGGACAAGAGCGTATTTGCAGCGCGCATGTGCTGGTGATTGGCGCGGGCGGGCTGGGCTCACCGGTGGCCTTGTATCTGACCAGCGCCGGGGTGGGTACACTCACCATTGTGGATGACGATGTGGTGGATCTCACCAACCTGCAGCGACAAATCGTGCACACCGAAGCCCGGGTGGGGCAGAACAAAGCCTATTCGGCTCAGCAAACCTTGCACGCGCTCAATCCACAAGTGCAGGTGCACGCGCTCGCCGAGCGCGCCACGCCTGCGCGGCTGGCTGAGCTGGTAGCCGCGGCCGATGTGGTACTCGATTGCTGTGACAATTTCAGCACCCGCCATGCCGTGAATCGCGCCTGCGTGTTGGCGGGCAAACCGCTCGTGTCCGGCGCCGCCGTGCAATTTAGTGGCCAGCTCACCACCTTTGCGCTGCACGAAGCCGATGCGCCCTGCTATCACTGCCTGTTTGCCGAAGAAGGCGAAGACAGCGATAGCCCCTGCGCGACTTTTGGCGTTTTTGCGCCCCTGGTCGGCATTATCGGCACGGCGCAAGCCGCCGAAGCGTTGAAACTCTTAAGCGGTTGCGGCGAAATCCTGCGCGGTCGCTTGCAGCTCTACGACGCCCGCAGCGCCCGCTGGAAGGAAATGAAATACCACCGTGATCCAGCCTGCCCAGTCTGCGCTCAGCGCCATGCTGGAGCTGGCCGATGAATCACCCCAGCGACAAGCCCCGCCGCCGCCCCACGATGCAGGATGTGGCCGAGCGGGTCGGCACCTCCAAAATGACCATCAGCCGCTATTTGCGCTCGCCCGATCTGGTGGCCACCGCCACCGCCGAGCGAATTGCCGCGGTGATGGCCGAGCTGGGTTATATCCCCAGCCGGGTACCGGAAATGCTGGCCAACGATCGCAGCCGCGCCATCGGCGTGCTGCTGCCATCGATTTCCAACCAGGTATTTTCTGCGGTAGCGCATGGCATCGAGGCCATCACCACGCCGGCGGGTTACCATGTTTTGTACGGCCACTATGGCTACGACCCCGCCGAAGAAGCCCGCCAGGTTGAGCAGCTATTGTCATTTCACATCGACGGCATTTTGCTCTCGGAAGCCCAGCACTTGGAGCGTACGCGCCAGATGCTGGCCGTCGCCGGTATTCCGGTGGTGGAAATGATGGATTTGCCGCCCGATCCCATCGACCAAGCGGTTGGCCTCGATCATCGGGCGGCCGCCGAGGCCATGGTGCAGGCGATGCTGGCCACCGGCAAACGCCAAATCTGCTATCTGGCCGCCCGGCTCGATTCGCGCACCCAGTTGCGCGCCGAAGGCTATCGCGCAGCGATGCAGGCCGCGGGCCTGCCCAGCCAGATTATCCAAACAGATCGGCCCTCCAGTTTTAGCTTGGGGGGCGAATTATTGCGCGAGGCGCAGCGCCAATATCCGCAGCTGGATGGCCTATTTTGCACCAATGATGACATCGCCGCCGGCGCCCTGCTGGCGGCCCAAGCACAAGGCCTCAAGATCCCCACCGAGCTCGCAATTGCTGGCGTTAATCAACTGGATATTGGCCAGGCCCTGCAACCGCGGCTGGCCAGTATCGTTACCCCACGCCGCCGAATCGGCGAACTAGCCGCTGAGCGGCTTTTGGCGCGGATCAACGGTGAAACTTTTACCGCCCAAGTACAAGATGTGGGTTATGTGCTGGATATGGGCGGTAGCGTCTAATCCTATACCCCCATGTTGTATACCCACCAAATTCAATCAATAAAATGATTTGGTAGCAATACCCCGCGCCATGCCAAATAGTAGTTTGCGCTAGATCAGATTTTTCACCGATTTCTTACTTGTATGTACTTCTCCCTATTGCCACTACAAATCGGCAACGGCAGAATGTTACCCATAACATGTTATCGGTAACAAACCGATGGGGGTCGATATGTCTTCACCACGTATTTATGTTTTGATGGGGGTCTCGGGTTGCGGTAAATCCGCCGTCGCGGCCCAGCTGGCGCACAATTTGCAAGCCGCCTTGCTCGATGGCGACTTTCTGCATCCGCGTGCCAATATCAACAAAATGGCGGCTGGCCAGCCGCTGAATGATGCCGATCGCGCGCCTTGGCTGGCGGCGATTAACGACGCGGCCTTTGCCATGCAGCGCACCAATGCTTTGTCATTCATTGTGTGCTCGGCACTGAAAAAGCAATATCGTGATCAATTGCGCGCGGGCAATCCCAATCTGCGCTTTGTCTTTCTGCACGGCCCGTTTGAAGTAATTGCCGAGCGCCTTGCCGCGCGCCAAGGTCATTTCCAGAAAACCGGCATGCTCGAATCGCAATTTGCCACCTTGGAAGTGCCCGGCGCCGATGAAGCCGATGTACTCCACATCGACATCACGCCCACGCTAGCTGAAGTCGTGGCCGCCGCCCAAGCGGCGATTGTTGCACAAGGAGAAGCCTGATCATGGATACCCTTACGCTGATTTTTACCGCGCTGGGCTCGGTGCTATTGCTGCTCTTTTTGGTGATGAAAGCCCGCCTGCATGCCTTTGTGGCACTGATGATTGTCTCGATCGGGGCCGGGATCTTCTCGGGCATGCCGGTTGATAAAATTGCCGATACCATGCAAAAAGGCATGGGCGGCACGCTAGGCTTTCTGGCGGTGGTGGTGGCGCTGGGTGCCATGTTTGGCAAAATCTTGCATGAAACCGGCGCGCTGGATCAGATCGCGGTGAAACTACTCGACCATTTTGGCGAGCGCCGCGCCAATGTCGCCCTTGGGATTGCCGGCCTGATCTGTACCCTGCCGCTCTTCTTTGATGTTGCGATTGTGTTGCTGATCGGCGTCGTCTTCGCGGTAGCGCGGCGCACTGGCGGCAATGTGGTCAAACTGGCGATTCCACTCTTTGCCGGTGTTGCCGCCTCAGCCGCCTTCCTTTTACCTGGCCCCACCGCCATGCTGGTGGCCTCGCAGATGAAAGCCGACTTTGGCTGGATGATCTTGCTGGGCTTGGCAGCCGCCATTCCGGGCATGCTGCTGGCCGGGCCGCTGTATGGCAACTTCATTAGCCGCCATGTCACACTAACGATTCCTGCCGAGGTGAGCGAGCCAAGTCTGGGCAAAGGCCAGCTGCCATCATTCGGCTTTAGTGTGGCGCTGGTATTGTTCCCCTTGCTGCTGGTCGGCCTGAAAACGATTGTGGCGCGTTTTGTACCCGCCGATGGTCAGCTCTATGCCTGGCTACAACTGATTGGCCACCCCTTCACCGCCATCCTCGCCGCCTGCTTGCTGGCCATTTACGGCCTGGCTCTGCGCCGGGGTATGAGCCGGGAAAAAGTCATGGAAGTCTGCAGCGCGGCGTTGCAGCCCGCTGGGATTATCCTGCTGGTAACGGGTGCTGGTGGAGTATTCAAGCAAGTGCTGGTTGATTCAGGCGTCGGCCCCGCGCTGGGCAACGCGCTGATCGGCGCGGGCTTGCCGATTGCCATCGCCTGCTTTGTGCTGGCTGCTGCGGTGCGTGTCATTCAAGGCTCGGCCACCGTCGCCTGCCTCACAACCGTGGGCCTGGTGCTGCCAGTGATTGAGCTGGCCGGTTTTAGCGGCGCCCAACTGGCCGCGCTCTCGATTTGTATTGCCGGTGGCTCGATTGTACTGAGCCACGTTAATGATTCGGGCTTCTGGCTATTTGGTAAATTCACCGGCGCCAATGAAGTCCAAACCCTCAAAACTTGGACGGTAATGGAAACCATACTGGGCAGCACAGGTGCGCTGGTTGGGATGGTGGCGTTTAGCGTGCTTTGAGGGCTGCCTTGATTGCTGCAATAAAAAAACCGCCCAACAGGGCGGTTTTTTTATTAGGCGTCTGCCAAATTAGGCTTGGGCCGCCATTTTGCGACGACGCGCAGCCAGCAAGCCAACCAGACCCAGGCCCATCAGCGCATAAGTTTCTGGCTCCGGAACGGGGGCTACGTTTGCATCCAGAGTGCCTTTCCAACCTTGGAAACCGGCAACTACACCACGCACGCCAAAATAAATATTCCCAGGGGCATTCAAATTGATTGTGAAAGGCTTGCCCGCAGTTGAGAAAGTGTTTGAGTTCAGGTTCACTGTCTGAAACAGATAACGGGTTCCTTTCGCGTCTGTAGTATAGATATCCAGATTAGCAAAATTACCTTGTTGGGCATTGATTGGGGTAAGTGCAAAGTTGATATTGTAGGCGCCTGCTTGTGCTGCGCTACCAACTTGAATATCCCACCAGTCAAACGAACCACGTGGCACTGAAATATCATGCAATTTGGCTTGAGCCAGAGTTGAAACTGCTAACAAAGCGGCAGCAAGCACAGTTTTTTTCAAAGTCATCATATACTCCATAAGTAAATAATTAATTACTAACCGATTGATATTTAAACACTTTTTGTTTGATCGCATTTAAACACCTTGTTTAATACACGTCAACTTTCAGAGAAAGAAAGTTGCGAACTTTTACCGAACGCTACACACACTTGAGATTCAAAGCGCCAAATATTGCTGCGTGTTGAATCTGAGCAATGTCAAACACCGATTGTGCACGTAGCGCTGCGAGGGTATTTGCGATCTCGCGCAGCTGCGCTGGCTCATTACGCTCTGGCGGTGGGCCGGTGAGCCAGCTGGGGGGGATGTCGGGGGCGTCGGTTTCGAGCACGATGTGCTCGAGCGGTAAAGTTTGGGCGAGGCGGCGGATGCGTTGGGAGCCGCTGTAGGTCATGGCGCCACCAAAACCGAGGGCAAAACCCAGTTTGATAAATTCATACGCTTGCTGCTCGCTGCCGTTAAAAGCATGAGCGATACCGCCCTTTACCCGCCATTTGCGCAGGTATTTCAGCACCTGATCCTGGCTGCGGCGGATATGCACGATCACCGGTAAATCAAAATCGCGCGCTAGTTTCAGCTGAGCTTCAAAAAGGGCAATTTGCCGGTTGGCATCGAGCCCCGGCACAAAAAAATCCAGCCCGATTTCCCCGACGGCAATCGCCTCACCCTGCGCTAGCTGCGCACGCAGTAAATCGAGATGCTCATCCCGATGTGTATGGACATAGATTGGATGTAGCCCGTAGGCGATCCACGCACCATACTGCACTTGCATCTGTCGCGTGCTGGCAAAGGTGGCGGCGCTAACGGCAGGTACTAGCCATTGCGTCACCCCGGCCGCGCGCGAGCGGGCCACCACGGCGTCGCGGTCGGCATCAAATTCGGGCGCATCCAAATGACAGTGACTGTCAATGAAACTAATTGGCATCGCATCACTCATAGTTAAGTTTGGCGCTTGGCGCCTTATACTGATGACAGTATTGAATATTCGCTAACAGGGTAAGGAAACGATATGGCATTTTTACTTGAACTGTGGGTCGGCTACCCTTTGTGGGTGTGGCTCATGTTCTTTGGCTTGGTGATTGGCCTGCTGGCCTTTGATCTGGGCGTATTACACAAAGATCAGCACGAAATCTCCGTGAGCGAGAGCCTGAAGCTTTCGGCATTTTACATCGCGATGGGCCTGGCGTTTGGCGCTTGGCTGTGGTGGTACAAAGGCGCGACCGCGGGGATGGAATACATCACCGGCTATCTGATCGAGAAATCCCTCTCGATGGATAACGTATTTGTGATTGCCCTGATCTTTACCAGCCTGGGCGTGCCGCGCATGTATCAGCATCGCGTGCTGTTCTGGGGCATTTTGGGGGTGATTGTGATGCGCGCCATCATGATCGGCCTGGGTGCCGTGCTGGTGGCGAAATATCAGGCCGTGTTGGTGCTGTTTGGTGCCTTCCTGATCTTCACCGGGATCAAAATGCTGATGAGTGATGATGAACACGGCAAGCTGGAAGACAATAAATTCTACCAGTGGCTGCGCAGCCATATGCGCTTCACCCCGACGCTGCATGGCGAGAAATTCTGGGTGCGCGGCGAGGCGCATGGCCTGACGCCTGGCTGGTGGGCCACCCCGCTGTTCCTGACCCTGATTCTGGTAGAAACCGCCGATCTGGTGTTTGCGGTGGATAGTATCCCAGCGATTTTCGCGATTACTCAAGATCCGTTTATTGTCTACACCTCGAATATCTTCGCGATTCTGGGCTTGCGCGCGCTGTATTTCGCGCTGGCGGCGATGGTGCATCGCTTCCACTACCTGAAATACGCGCTCTCGGTAGTGCTGGTATTTATCGGTGTGAAAGTCGGCTTGGTGTATTTCAATCACGAAGGCCTGATCGACTTCAAGATTCCAACCGCCGTGTCGCTGGGCGTGACTTTTGGCTTGCTGCTGGCGGGCGTGCTCTACTCGCTGTGGAAAACCCGCGGCGAGGCAATCCCCGAGCAGTCTTCACATTAAGCATCGCGCTACTTCAACAAAAACCCCGCTTCTGCGGGGTTTTTGTTGGGCGCTATCTTGATACCCCAGCCACGTATCAGCGCAAACGCCATATTAATTCAGGCTTACTGAGCAATACCCTTATCACGCACCAACCATGAATGAATCGCCGCAATCACAATCAGCACTGCGGCCACGCCACCGGTTACCGCCTCGGGAATATGCCAGCGCGCGGCCAGCAACATCACCGCCGCCAAAGCCCCAATCGCCCAGAAAGCGCCATGCTCCAGATATTTAAACGCCGTCAGCGTGCCTTTTTCAACCAGCATTAAGGTAAAGCTACGTACAAACATCGCGCCAATGCCTAGGCCAATTGCGATCAGAAAGATATTTTTGGTTAGCGCAAACGCACCCAGCACCCCATCAAACGAGAACGAGGCATCCAAAATCTCGAGATAAATAAAGCCACCAATCCCGGTTTTGGCCGCAGCGCCAGCATCGCCAATCAGATCACCCAGCCCATCCACCAACACATACACCAGTACACCCCAGATACCGGCCTGCAAAAAGCGCAGCGCCTCGGCCACCGGCAAATGGCTGGCCAAGAGCAGCAGCACCAGCAAAGCCACCAATACCGAGGCCATTTCCAGCTTGCCCAAATGCGCCAACAGCTGCTCAATCGGCTTAAACCAATGCGTGTCTTTTTCGTAATCGAGAAAGAAATTTAAAAACACCAGCAGCAAAAAAGCTCCGCCAAATGCGGTTACTTCGATATGTGCCGAAGTCAAAATCGCCGCATAACGCTCAGGCTGCAGCAGGGCCATGCTCAGCACATCGCTAGCCGGCCAGTGCCCGCTGCTAAAGTATTCATACAGCGAAACGGGCCCGGGCAGCGGCCAAAGCCCGGCAATCACCGCCACAATCACCAGCGGAAACACCACCCGCATGCCAAACACGGCAATCAGCATGCCCCAGAGCAAAAAGCGCCGCCGCCATTTTTCATCCCAATGCCGCAGCACTGAGGCATTCACCACCGCGTTGTCAAAACTCAGGCTGGTTTCCAGCAAAGCCAGATTAAATGCAATCCACAAACCGCCCCAGCCACCGATCAGCGCCGCCAGGCCCAAGCCGAGCAAAGTCACCATAAACGAAGAAGAAAAATACCGCATGCGCTGTCCATCCTAAAGTCAGCCGTCATTATGCCGCATTTGCCCCCTGCCCCGCCGGCCGGCGCAGGGGGCCAATCTCTGCGCCAGATCAGAATTGCTGTCACGAAAGTGGCAAAGCGCTTGGTCGGCTGGGGTAGAGGCTCTATACTCTGCGGTATTGTTCGCGCGGCCCGCTCGCCGGCCGCCTCATTCAACTCTCGGAGCCTAGCATGAGCAACCCGTATCTCGCCCTCGTTCAAGCCCACCACGAATTGCTGCAAAAAGCCGACGCGCCTTTGTTTGCCGATCTGAGCACTCTGGGTAGCGCTGCCCAAGCAGTGGCCGCAGATGCGCCAGTCGCCATGATTTTTGCCCCGCACCCCGATGATGAATGCATTATCGGCGCGCTGCCGTTGCGTCTGGGCCGTGAAGCCGGCTTTAAAGTCTATAACGTGGCGGTGACTCAAGGCTCGAACCTGAAACGCCAGCCAGAACGCTGGGCCGAGCTGAAAAATGCTTGCGATTATCTGGGCTGGGGCCTGCTGGAAACCATTCCGGGTGGTCTGATGAGCGTCACCACCAAAACCCGCAGCGAAGATCCTGCCGCTTGGGCCGAAAAAGTGGCCGTGGTGGCCGCAATCATTCGCCAGCATCAACCGCAAGTGGTGGTATGCCCGCACGACAATGACTACCACTCAGCCCATATCGGCACTCACTATCTGGTGGTGGATGCGCTGAAAGCCGCCAACCACAGCTGTGTGCTGGTACAAAGCGAATTCTGGCGTCAGATGGAAGCACCTAATGCGCTGATCGCGACCAATCAGCAAGATACTGCCGATCTGATCGCCGCACTGGCTTGCCACGTGGAAGAAGTCCGTCGCAATCCATACCACCTGCGTCTGCCGGGCTGGATGGCCGACAATGTTCGCCGTGGCGCCGAAGTCTGTGGTGGCCAAGGTGCGGCGGCGCCAACCTTCTCGTTTGGCACGATTTACCACATTGGCCGCTTTGATGGTCAGGCCGTGGTTCCTACTAGCCAGAAATTCACCATCAGCGAAAGCGACGACATCAAGGCGGTACTGGCCTAAGCGCCACCCCAGCGCTGCGCGCAACGCCCAAGCCAGCTGGCCTACCAGCTGGCTTTTTTCGCCCAGTGAAAGCTGTCAGCCAAAAAATCGCCCCTGCTGATCCGAACTGCACCGCCACATCTGATACCAAACTGAACGTTGATACCAAAACCGCGAAAGCAGATACTAAGACCCTAAATCGCTCTACTAGGGGTTTCCCGTATGCTTAGCCGAAAAATCGCCTTACTGGCGGCCGTGGTCGCCACCACTGCCGTAGCCAGCCTGGCCTCGCAATGGGTGGTGCCGCCAACACTGGGGTCGCATAGCTGGTTTGATCATGCCCGTAGCGTGCCACAAGTGGCCTGCTGGCCGGATGAAAGTGCCCAGGCGTGCTGGCGCCGGGCGGAACATCGCGCTCATTAAACGCCAGACGCACGATGCAGTGCCCCCTCGCTCAACTCAAGGCGGCTTATTCTGCCAGCGGCAGCTGCATCCCGGGCTGATACACCGTCAGCGCCAGTGGCTTGCGTAGCAAGGCGCGAATCTGTTTGGCCATATCCAAATCATAAGCGGGGTATGGTGCTGCAAGCAGCTCATCCAATTGATCCTGACTTGATACTTCACCCAGGTATACCCACTGATCCAAGACCTGCCATACCGGCGCCCAGCTCGGGCCTTCGGCCAGCAAAATCGGCCCGCCATACGGCCACGGCGTGACTTTGTGTTTGGCCAGCGCGGCCAGCAAACGGGCATTATGCAGGCTCACCGGTTCGCGCCCCACACAGCCGCCACGGCAATCACCGGTGCTTAATGCAGAGCACGGGCTTACCTCATTGCCTTTGCGCGGTTTTTCCAGCCCCAACAGCTGTCGGCACAAACCCTGCCCTTTGGCGATGCGATTGAGGATATTTTGCGCCTCACGTGCCCCCCGAAACGGGCCAAACAGCTCGCCATGCGGGCTGCGCAATTCGCCCAGTGTGATCAGCTGGGGCTGCAGCGGCGCCTCTGGCTGAGCTGGATTCAGTGTGAGCGACCACACCACCTGCGTTTGATCGGCTTTTTGCCGCGCGCCGGGATTAAAGCGGGGCTTGAGCTCGCGCAACAAGCGCTGTTCGCGCAGGCTAGCGCCCAGCTCGCCGCTGGTTTCGATCCAATCGATCCGCTGCAAGGCCGCCGCCAGCTGGGCGGCCTGCCCATCGGTGGCCTTTTTGCCAAAATGCTGCAAAATCCGCCGACGCAGATTACTCGCCGCGCCAACATACAGCGGCACATCGTTGGCGCCATAAAACAGATACACACCGGCGGTATCGGGCAGATCATCCACCTGGCTTTCGTCCAGCTGCGGCGGCAAGGCCGGTGGGCGAATCAGCTCATCAATCGCCTGCTGCACCCGCGCCGCGCCCAGCTCGGCCACCGCGGCACTTAAAAATTGCTGCACCAGCTCCGCATCGGTCAGCGCGCGATGCCGCTCGCCGTTGTATTGCAGGCCGTGGCGGGTGATCAGTGCATCCAGGCTGTGCTTGAATTCATCGGGGTAAAGCTTGCGCGAGAGCTGCACGGTGCACAGCACTTTGGCCCGAAACGGCAGCCCCAGGCGCTGAAACTCATTGCGCAAAAAGGTGTAATCAAAGCGGGCATTGTGGGCGACAAAAATCCGCCCCTGCAGCTTGGCCAGCAGTTCGCTGGCCACCGCGGCAAAGCGGGGCGCATCGCGCACCATAGCATCATCAATCCCGGTGAGCTGCTGAATAAACAGGGGTATAGGCTGCTCAGGGTTTACCAATGAGCTCCAGCGCTCAATACCCCCATCGGTATCGAGCTGCAAGAGCCCAATTTCAGTAATGCGATCGACCGCCGGCTTGGCACCAGTGGTTTCCAGATCCAGCAGCACCAGCGGGGCCGGATAAATCGGGTGAGACATGCGACGTTCCATCCAGCATGGCTAGCCACGCGGCCAGCCAGCGGCCTTTAATCTTTAACGAAACGGAAACACTGGTGAATCCGCTTGTTGCGGAAATCTTCCGGCACCGATTGCGCCGTTAGATTTTCACAGCGGCCGACAAACATGGGGTCCAACTCGAAACTGCGCAGATTATTCGAGAAATACAGCACCCCTTTGGGCGCCAATAGTGATAGACACGCTTCGATCAAAAAGGCGTGATCGCGCTGCACATCCAACACACCCAGCATTTTTTTCGAATTGGAAAAACTCGGCGGATCCATCACGATCAGATCGTAGCGCTGCGGGCTGCAAGTGGCTTCGCGCAAGAACTCGAACACATCGGCGCGCACGCGCTGATGCACGGCCGGGTCCATGCCGTTCAGCGCAAAATTGCGCCCCGCCCAATCCAGATAAGTATTGGATAAGTCCACCGTGGTGCTGCTCGCCGCACCGCCCGCCGCCGCATAAACACTAAAGGCGCCGGTATAGCTAAAGAGATTTAAAAAGCGTTTACCTGCCGCCTCCCCCATGACGCGTTTGCGCGTATTGCGGTGATCAAGAAACAGGCCGGTATCGAGATAGGCTTCGAGATTTACCTCGAATTTAAGGCTGTTTTCTTCCACCACAAAAAACTCGCCTGCGTCTTCCTGCTTTTCGTACTGGGTGAGGCCTTTCATCCGTTTACGGATTTTCAGTGCCACGTGTTCTAGCGGCACTTCCAGCACTTCGGCAGTGGCGGCGTGGATCTGGTCGATCCACGTTGAATAATCTTCGTCGCTCTCGACCCAGCCGGTATCGTATTCCTGCAGGTGCACGCGATCGCCATACACATCCACAATCATCGGAAACTCAGGCACATCGCGATCATAAATGCGATAGCACTGCAGCCCTTGCCGGCGGGCCCATTTGCCCCAATGGCGGGCATTTTTGTTTAAACGATTACGATAACTGGCGAGATCCATGATGGTATGTGCACTGCAAACTATATAAGGCCGCAGTTTAACAGCTGCCCGCGTGCGCTGGCGGGGAAAATGCAACAGCCCGGGCTAGCCGGGCTGTTTCGCTGCGCAAATCGGCCTTTAGGCCGTGGGCTCATCCGCCATCGACACCGGCTGCACCAGCCCGGCCGCCAGCTTGGCGCGATCGCGCGCCACATCGGTATCCGAACCTGCCGCCAGCGCCACGCCCATGCGGCGACGCTCGAAGGCTTCGGGCTTACCAAACAGGCGCAAATCGCTGCGCGGTACCGCCAGCGCCGCGGCCACCCCATCAAAAGCGATACCGCTTTCATCCATCCGGCCATAAATCACGGCGCTGGCCGCTGGCTCGCGTTGCCCCACATCCACCGGCAAACCCAAAATCGCGCGGGCGTGTAGCTCGAACTCGGAAAAATACTGGCTCATCAAGGTAACGAGGCCCGTATCGTGCGGACGTGGGCTCACTTCCGAGAACCAAACCTCATCGCCTTTCACAAACAGCTCAACCCCAAACAAACCACGGCCGCCCAGCGCGGTGGTGATCTTGCGTGCCATTTCTTGCGCACGCTGCAGGGCCAGCGGATTCATGCGTTGCGGCTGCCAGCTTTCAACATAATCGCCCTTCACCTGCACATGGCCGACCGGCGCGCAGAAGGAAGTCAGAATGTCGTTGTCTTCGCCTTGCGAGCGCACGGTGAGCAGGGTGATTTCATATTCAAAATCGATAAAGCCTTCCACAATCACCCGGCCGTGATCGACGCGGCTACCGGCTTGCGCGTATTGCCAAGCGGTCTCGACATCGGCGGCCGATTTAAGCAGCGATTGGCCTTTGCCCGAGGAAGACATTACCGGTTTGACTAAACACGGAAACCCAATCTCGGCACACGCGGCCTGCAACTCGGCCAGAGAGCTCGCGAAGCGATAAGGCGAAGTGGCCAAGCCCAGCTCTTCTGCCGCCAGCCGGCGAATACCTTCGCGGTTCATGGTGAGCTGTGTGGCCCGCGCAGTCGGGATAACCGTCGCCAAGCCATCCGCCTCAATGCGAACCAATTCATCGGTGGCGATCGCCTCGATTTCCGGCACGATCAGATGCGGACGCTCGGCTTCCACCAGCGCGCGCAAAGCTTGAGCGTCGCTCATATCAATGACGTGGCTGCGATGGGCTACTTGCATGCCCGGCGCATTGGGATAGCGATCCACACCGATCACTTCAACCCCGAGGCGCTGCAGCGCGATAATGACTTCTTTGCCCAGCTCACCGCAGCCCAGCAACATCACTTTGACGGCCGACGGACTCAATGGCGTACCGATACGCATAGCGTTTTTCCTTATTCCAGCGACAATAAGGGCCACCCGCAGGCAGCCCAGTCGATATTCAATTC
This sequence comes from uncultured Chitinibacter sp., assembly GCF_945957625.1. Taxonomy (NCBI): domain Bacteria; kingdom Pseudomonadati; phylum Pseudomonadota; class Betaproteobacteria; order Neisseriales; family Chitinibacteraceae; genus Chitinibacter; species uncultured Chitinibacter sp. The sequence goes on along the minus strand of NZ_CAMFLP010000008.1, from coordinate 49,755 downwards.
AGATTACTGCCCGACTTTGAGGCCATGCAAAAGGCGCATAAACACTGGGTCAGGCACATATTGTTTCACCACACTTTCCCAGCCCTGCGGGCCTACCAGGCCCTTGACCATGGTCGAGCTGATTTCCGCGATCTCGCGCGGTGGCATTAAAAAGATAGTATCAATGTGCGGTGCCAAATCGGCATTGACGTAACGCATTTTCCGCTCGAATTCGTAATCGGCCGCTTCGCGAATACCACGCAAAATAAATTGCGCGCCCTGCTCGCGGGCGTAATCCACCAGAAAACGATTCTGAAATACCTCGACCCGCAGATTGGCAATCCCATTGGTGGTTTCACGCAACATCGACAGGCGCTCTTCGAGGCTGAAGGTGTATTTTTTGTCGGGATTTTCACCAATCGCGACGATCATTTCATCAAATAATTGCACCCCACGTTCAATCATCCACAAATGACCCTTGGTCACTGGATCGAAACTGCCGGCATAAACGCCTACGCGCATTGCAAAATCTCCGCGAAATTCAGCCAACACTATACCACCAGCCCACATTAATTTAAGATGAGCCGCATAGATTCACATGCAAAGGGGAGCGTGCATCGTGTTAAAAAAACTCATTATTGCGGCAAGTCTGGCCCTGGCTAGCGGCGCTCAAGCCGATATCAATATTGGCCAGTCTGTACCCACCACCGGGATCGCCGGCGAGACCGGCAAGGCCTTGGCACTGGGTGCTTCAATTTACTTTAACCAGGTAAATGGCCGTGGCGGCGTCAATGGCGAACAGATTAATCATCTGGTCCGCGATGATGGGGATGATCCGAAACGCACGTTGCAAAACACCCAAGATTTCATCGACAAAGAAAATGCCGTCGCGCTGATTTCCTACCACGGCACTGATAATGTCAATGCGCTGATAAAAGCCAAAACTCTAGAAAACGCCGGCATTCCTTTGGTGGGCGTACACAGCGGGGCCGAGTTTTTGCGCAGCCCTGGCAGCCCGTATTTATTTCACACGCGCGCCGGCTTTAACCAGGAAGCCGAGCGGATTGTGAAGCTATTGACCGAAAACCTGGGGATTACCAAGTTTGGCGTACTAGCGCAAAAAGATGGTTTTGGTGAATCGGGCGTAGCCGCACTGAAAGCGGCGCTGGCTAAAAAACAGCTGAAACTGCAAGCCGAAGCCTGGTATGACCGCGCCAGTGGCGACACCAGCAAAGCGGCCAAAGATCTGGCCAAAGTTAATCCCGAAGTGGTGATTCTGGTGGCTCATACCAAGCCAGCGGCCACCTTTGTGGAAAACTACAAAAACAACGGTGGCACCTCGCAGCTGTACGCCTTCTCGGCCGTGCAGTTTGAAGACATCAGTAAACAGATTGGTAAGCGAACGGCCCACGGCCTCGGCATTAGCCAAGTGCTGCCCTACCCTTACAACACCCGTGCACGCATCGTGCAAGAATTCCAAGATGATGTGTACGCCGAGCTCGGCTCAGGGATGTCGGGTAAGAAAGAATCGCTGGCCGCGATTTCCAAGTACCCAAGCTATGCGATGCTGGAAGGCTATATTTCTGCGCGGATCATCGTGGAAGCTCTGAAACGCGCCGGCAAATCACCGACACGTACAGCCGTTTACAATGCGCTGGGCTCGCTCAATCGCTATGACTTGGGTGGCTTTGTGGTCGATTACACCGGCAACAAACGCAATGGCTCTAATTTTGGTGAGCTGACCATGATTTCACCGACGGGTGCACTTACCCGCTAACGCCACGCACTCAACAAAAAGGCCATTCTTTCGAATGGCCTTTTTTCTTGCTAGTGGATAGATACCCACCCGCCGTATTGCCCCGTAATGTATTAAATAAAATACCAACAGGGCAATACCCCATCAAGAGGCGAAGAAATCTTTTACCTTATCCATAAAAGATTTTGCGCGCGGATTGTGTTTATCCGAATCACCCTGGCTGATTTCTTCAAACTCTTTGAGCAGCTCTTTCTGGCGGCCGGTGAGTTTCACTGGGGTTTCCACCACCACGTGGCACATCAAATCGCCGGTAATCGCACTGCGCACGCCTTTGATCCCTTTGCCACGCAGCCGGAATACTTGCCCGGTTTGCGTTTCGGCCGGAATGGTGATGCGCGCTTTGCCCGACAGCGTCGGGATTTCGATCTCGCCGCCTAGTGCCGCGCAGGCAAAACTGATCGGCATTTCGCAATGCAGATCATTGCCTTCACGCTCGAATACCGCGTGCTGCTTGATGTGCGTAACGACATACAGATCACCCGGTGGCCCGCCATTCACCCCAGGCTCGCCCTCGCCCGACAGGCGAATGCGATCTCCCTCATCCACCCCGGCGGGGATTTTCACCGCCAGCGTTTTGTGGGTGGAAACGCGGCCAGTGCCGTTACATTTACGGCAAGGATCCGGAATGTATTTACCCGTGCCATGACACGTTGGGCAGGTTTGCTGCAGGCTAAAGAAGCCTTGCGCCACGCGCACCTGGCCGTGGCCATTACACGTGTGGCAGGTTTTGGCCTCGGTACCTGGCTTGGCGCCCGTGCCGTGACAGCTATCACACTCTTCGTGCGATGGAATCTTGATCTGCTTTTCTACCCCACGCGCCGCTTCTTCCAGCGTGATTTCCATGTTGTAGCGCAGATCAGCGCCGCGGTAGACATTACTGCGACCGCCGCGACCACCACCGAAAATATCGCCAAAAATGTCGGCGAAATCGCCAAAGCCACCGCCACCAAAGCCGCCACCACCCATGCCGGCCTGTGGGTCGACCCCAGCGTGGCCGTATTGATCGTAGGCCGCCCGTTTCTGGCTATCAGAGAGAATCTCGTAGGCTTCTTTGGCTTCCTTGAATTTCTCTTCGGCATCTTTGCTGTCCGGATTGCGGTCCGGGTGGTATTTCATCGCCAGCTTGCGGTATGCCTTTTTGATTTCATCATCCGAGGCGTCACGATTTACGCCCAGGATGTCATAAAAATCTTTCTTTGCCATGCTGTTCACCTAAAGAAACAAAAAGGCACAGCCCGGCACCTGCGTGCCGGTTCTGTGCCCCTGAGCGGTTAATTACTTGTCTTTCACTTCGGTGAATTCGGCGTCAACCACGTTGCCGTCGTCTTTGCTATCGCCCGCGGCTTGTGCGCCTTCGGCACCAGCTTGCGCACCTGCTTGCTCGGCATACATTTTCTCGGCGACTTTGTGGCTGGCTTTCATCAGCGCTTCGGTTTTCGCTTCGATGTCCGCTTTGTCGTCACCTTTTACCACGCCTTCCAGCGCGGTAATGGCGGCCTCGATTTCCACTTTTTCGTCAGCAGTAACTTTGTCGCCGGCTTCAGACAGCATTTTCTTCACTTGGTGAATCATGCCTTCACCTGCATTGCGGGCTTGCACCAGCTCAGCCAGTTTTTTGTCTTCTTCCGCGTTCAGCTCGGCGTCTTTCACCATGGCCTGAATTTCAGCTTCAGACAGACCTGAAGAGGCCTGAATGGTGATCTTCGCTTCTTTGCCCGATGCTTTGTCTTTCGCGCTCACGTGCAAGATACCGTTGGCATCGATGTCAAAAGTCACTTCAATCTGTGGCACACCACGTGGTGCTGGTGGAATATCACCCAGGTTGAACTGACCCAGCGACTTATTCGCCGAGGCTTTTTCACGCTCACCTTGCAGTACGTGAATGGTCACGGCGCTTTGGTTGTCTTCTGCTGTCGAGAAGGTTTGTGACGCTTTAGTCGGGATGGTGGTGTTTTTCTGGATCAGCTTGGTCAGCACGCCACCCAAGGTTTCAATCCCCAGTGACAGCGGCGTCACGTCCAGCAGCAGTACGTCTTTACGATCGCCGCCCAGTACCGCACCTTGAATCGCTGCACCCACTGCAACGGCTTCGTCTGGATTCACGTCACGACGTGGCTCTTTGCCGAAGAACTCTTTCACCGCGTCCATTACTTTTGGCATACGGGTTTGACCGCCGACCAAGATCACATCATCGATGTCGCTAGCTTTCAGGCCCGCATCTTTCAGGGCGATGCGGCATGGCTCGATCGAACGGGTGATCAGATCTTCTACCAGAGATTCAAATTTGGCGCGGGTGATTTTCAGCACCAAGTGTTTTGGACCGGTTGCATCCATGGTCACGTATGGCAGATTGATTTCGGTCTGCGCGCTAGAAGACAGTTCGATCTTGGCTTTTTCGGCCGCTTCTTTCAGACGTTGCAGTGCCATCACGTCGTTTTTCAGATCGATGCCTTGCTCTTTCTTGAACTCAGCAATGATGTAGTCGATCAGACGTTGGTCGAAGTCTTCACCACCGAGGAAAGTATCACCGTTGGTAGCCAGAACTTCGAATTGTTTGTCGCCATCAACGTCAGCAATCTCGATGATCGACACGTCAAACGTACCACCGCCCAAGTCATAGACCGCGATCTTGCGATCGCCTTTTTCCATTTTGTCCATGCCGAATGCCAGCGCAGCAGCGGTTGGCTCGTTGATGATCCGTTTTACTTCCAGACCCGCGATACGGCCGGCGTCTTTGGTGGCTTGACGTTGGCTATCGTTAAAGTAGGCCGGAACGGTAATCACCGCTTCGGTCACTTCTTCGCCCAAGTAATCTTCGGCGGTTTTTTTCATTTTGCGCAGCACTTCCGCTGAGATTTGCGGTGGTGCCATTTTTTTATCGCGCACAGAAACCCAAGCATCGCCGTTGTCGGCTTTGATGATTGAGAAAGGCATCAGATCGATGTCTTTTTGCACTTCTTTGTCTTCGAAGCGGCGACCGATCAGACGTTTTACCGCGTACAGCGTGTTTTTCGGGTTAGTCACCGCTTGGCGTTTGGCAGGTGCACCCACCAGAATCTCGCCATCTTCCTGATAAGCGATGATCGATGGCGTAGTGCGCGCGCCTTCGGCGTTTTCGATCACTTTGGTCTGGCCATTTTCGATTACGGCCACACAGCTGTTGGTTGTACCCAGGTCAATACCAATAATTTTGCCCATTTTTTCTTTCCTTCATCTCTAAACCCAGTGGCTTGATTCTGTTGTGATTAACGCCACCGGATGTTGTCAAATAACCATGTCTGCTAAGTGGGGATCAGCTGGCCCATTTCAAGAGCCGATTGATGCAGTGCTTGGCCAAGTGGCCGGACTGCCGCTACCGCCTTACTTCGCGGCAGCCACCACCACCATGGCGGGACGCAAAATGCGCCCAGCCAACTCATAACCTTTTTGCATGACCTGTACGACGGTATTGGCTTCTTCGTCGCTCGGTACCATTGAAATGGCCTGATGCTTATTCGGATCGAGTTTTTCACCCATCGGGTTGATTTCGACCAGCTCGAATTTCTCGAACGCACTGGTCAGTGCCTTGGCGGTGAGATCCACACCCATTTTCAGGCCATCAAAGTTACCCGACTGATCCAGCAGCGCCATATCGATGGCGTCTTTCACACTGATGATCTCGCGGGCAAATTTTTCGATCGCAAATTTGCGGGCTTTATCGTTTTCATCCAGCGCACGGCGGCGAGCGTTTTCTGCCTCGGCGCGCACATACAGGATGTCCTGACGGGCTTTTTCTAGCTCGGCCAGCGCTTGGTTCAGCTGCTCTTCAATACTTGGGCTCGCATCAGCGGCAATATTTTCAGTGGCAAGCTCGGGGTTGGCCGACTGCTCGGTTTGCTGCTCGGTTTGGTTTTCTGTGTTCACTTCTTGGCTCATGGTGACCTCCAGCTACGAATGACAGCCAAGATTGGGATAAGCCATACCTTTTCAAGGGTTATTGAAGAAAAAAAATCCACCCCTGCCATCAGTCAGCTAAGTAATTCACCCGATATGTAGTGAATATTTTTCGACTACAATTTGTGTTGCATCGCAAAATTTGTTGCGATGCAAAAATTACCTGCTTCAATCAATAACACAGCTTGCCGTATTGATCAGATCTGCCGTCTTCACCACAGGGAGCGCATCATGAGTACCGCCACTGACCGCATTGCAGCACTGGAACACGACTGGAAAACCAACCCGCGCTGGGCCGGCATTCGCCGCCCGTATTCAGCCGCCGATGTCGAGCGCCTGCGCGGTACTTTGCTGCAGGAGCACACCATTGCCCGCCATGGTGCAATGAAGCTCTGGCGCTTACTGCACGATACGCCCTATGTACACGCGCTGGGCGCCCTCACCGGCAATCAGGCCATGCAGCAAGTGAAAGCTGGGCTCAAGGCAATTTATCTCTCTGGCTGGCAGGTCGCGGCCGACGCCAATATCGCTGGCGAGATGTACCCCGATCAATCGCTGTATCCGGCCAATTCGGTGCCACAAGTGGTACGCCGCATTAATCACACGCTGGCGCGGGCCGACCAGATTCATCATGCCGAGGGCGATGACAGCATTGATTGGTATGCCCCGATTGTGGCCGATGCCGAAGCCGGCTTTGGTGGCGTATTAAATGCCTTTGAACTGATGAAAGGCATGATCGAAGCCGGCGCTGCTGGCGTGCATTTTGAAGATCAGCTGGCCAGCGTGAAAAAATGCGGGCATATGGGCGGCAAGGTGCTGGTACCAACCCGCGAGGCAGTGGAAAAACTGGTGGCTGCGCGGCTGGCTGCCGATGTGATGGGCGTACCGACCATCATCGTGGCGCGCACCGATGCCGAGGCCGCTGATTTGCTGACCAGCGACGTGGATGACAACGACAAACCCTTCTGCACCGGCGAGCGCACGGTCGAAGGCTTTTACAAAACCTACCCGGGGCTGGAGCAGGCGATTTCGCGGGGGCTTGCCTATGCCCCCTACGCCGATCTGATCTGGTGTGAAACCGGCAAACCCGATCTGGAATACGCCCGCCAGTTTGCGCAGGCCATTCACAGCAAATACCCGGGCAAACTGCTGGCCTACAATTGCTCGCCTTCGTTTAACTGGAAGAAAAACCTCGACGACGCCACCATCGCCAAGTTTCAGCAGGAGCTCGGCGCGCTGGGGTATAAATTCCAATTCATTACCCTAGCGGGCTTTCATGCCCTCAACTACGGCATGTTCAATCTGGCCCACGGCTATGCTCGCACGGGCATGAGCGCGTTTGTCGAGCTGCAACAAGCCGAATTTGCCGCGGCAGAGCGTGGCTTTACCGCCGTGAAACACCAGCGCGAAGTGGGCACCGGCTACTTTGATCAGGTCACCCAGGTGATCCAGCAAGGTCAGTCTTCAACAACGGCACTGAAAGGCTCGACCGAAGCCGAGCAATTCCATTAATGGCCAACATCACTTTTGCTTGAGCCCTTGCACGTGCGCGCCACCTCGACTGCTCTATATCAAGCCCCGAGCTTAGGGTTGCGCCACGTGTTTTTTCAACCCCGCTTACCGCGCCTGCGCTTGCCGCTGGCGCTGATGGGAGGCCCGCAGATGACGACCGCCACCGCAGAGCGTATCCAGCTTATTGGCCAGCTCAGCCCCGAACATCGCCAGATACTTAGTCCGGCAGCCCTCGATTTTCTGGCTGCCCTGCATCGCCAGTTTGAACCGCGCCGCCAGGCCTTGTTGCAGGCGCGCATCCAGCGCCAGCGCAAGCTCGATGCAGGGGAAAAACCCGACTTCCTGCCAGCCACCGCGCACATCCGCCACGGCGAATGGAAGATCAACCCGCTACCGGAAGACCTGCAAGATCGCCGGGTCGAAATCACCGGCCCGGTCGAGCGCAAAATGATGATCAATGCGCTTAATTCCGGCGCGAAATGCTTTATGGCAGATTTTGAAGACTCGAATACGCCCACCTGGGAAAATCAGCTCGATGGGCAGGTGAATGTCTTTGATGCCTATCGCCGCAGCATCAGCTACACCAGCCCCAAGGGCAAGCATTACAGCCTGAATAAAGACATCGCCACCTTGATCATTCGCCCACGTGGCTGGCATCTGGAGGAAAAACACCTACAGATTGATGGCGAGGTGATGTCAGGCTCGCTATTTGATTTCGGTCTCACCGTTTTTCATAACCTGCAATATCGTCTCAGCGTTGGCAGTAGCTGCTATTTTTATTTGCCGAAAATGGAATCGCACCTTGAAGCCCGCTTGTGGAATGATGTGTTTAACTGGGCCGAGCGCGAGCTAAACGCCCCGCATGGTTGCATCAAGGCCACGGTGCTGATCGAAACGATTCTGGCAGCGTTTGAGATGGACGAAATCCTTTACGAATTGCGCGAGCATTCGGCCGGCCTGAATGCCGGGCGCTGGGATTACATCTTTAGCTGCATTAAAAAATTCCGCCTCGATCAGGATTTTTGTCTGGCCGAGCGCGGCAAGATCACCATGCTGGTGCCCTTTATGCGCGCCTATTCGCTGCTGCTACTGAAAACCTGCCATCAGCGCGGCGCGCCCGCAATTGGTGGCATGTCGGCGTATATCCCGGTCAAAACCGACCCCGAGGCCAACGACAAAGCCATGGCGCAAGTGCAGGCCGATAAAGAGCGCGATGCCGGTGACGGCTATGATGGCGGCTGGGTGGCACACCCCGGGCTAGTACCTGTCGCAATGCAAGCGTGGAACAAGGCTTTGGGGCAATACCCCAATCAAATTCACCGCCAGCGCCAGGATATTCAGGTCAGCGCGGCCGACCTGCTGAATTTTCACCCTGAAGCCCCAATCACCGAGCAGGGTCTGCGCAATAACATTAGCGTGGGGGTGCAATATCTAGCCTCTTGGCTGGCCGGCATGGGCTGTGTACCGATCCATAACCTGATGGAAGACGCAGCCACCGCCGAAATCAGCCGCTCGCAAATCTGGCAATGGATACGCTCGCCCAAAGGCGTGCTGGAGGATGGGCGTAAAGTCGACGTTGCGCTGTTTAATACCCTTCTGCAAGAAGAAGTCGCCAAGCTGGAGCAACAAGGCCGCTACAGCGCCACACTGGCCGAGGCCGCCAAATTGTTTGGCGACATCACCACCAGCGAAGACTTTGTTGAGTTCCTCACCCTGCCTGGCTACCGCCGGCTGGCGTAATCTCGCTCACTCAGGTCACAAAAAAGCCCCGCCAAAGCGGGGCTTTTTATTGCTGCCGCAGTTAATTACACGCTAACCACGCGGCTGCGACGGTTACTGCTGCTAAACACCGCTACTTTCATTGTCGCCGTTGCCGCTACTGGGCCGGTGTACAGCGGCGACGCCGGAGTTGGGTCTGAGCCATCGGTGGTGTAGCGAATCGCCAAGCCTGGTGCCGCTACATTGGCATACAGCTGGCCGGCTTCCACTTTCACGCCTGGCAATGGGATGCGATAGCCGTAGCCACCAAAGCTTTCCCCACGGGGGAAGCCATCCAGACGTGGCAGCTCACGCTGGCCCAAACGGTTGGCAAACTCGTTCCAGTCTGCGTCCATTTTGGCTTGGCGCGCGGCCACATCGGCAATCGAAGTCCAAGCCGGGTCTTTCGCCCACGCCCGCTCAGCCAGCGCGATAATCCGTGGCATGGCCAGATATTCCAGCCGCGAACGATCACGGATATTTTCTGCCCACAACTGGCCTTGAATACCGATGATGTTTTTAATCCCTTCTGGCGTCAGGCGGACTTTGCTGGCGATATTGTCTTTATCCAGCGGCTTGCCAAACAGATTGACGGTCGCCGTGGTGAAAATATCCAGCGGTACAAATTCATACGCGCCACGGGTTTCGATAAAACCGCCCCAGTAGTAACCGGGCTCTAGCGGATCTTTGGCATAGGCCAGATCGAAGTAGAGGTTGGTGACGTTCGACAATACCGTTTTGTAGCCGGCGTTGGCCAATTGGTAAGCAAAGTCTTCCTGGCCCCAGCCCCATACGTTATTCCACACATACGGCCGGAAATTGGCGTTCACAAACTCAGGATTCGGGCCGTGCGTATGCTCGCCGTTGACTTCTTTTTTCACCAGCGCAATTTCTTCCCAGCCGCCAAATACCAGGCCATATTTCTTCAGCAGATCGCGGTAACGGGCGAGGAAGTAATTTTGCAGCTCAACGATTTTGGTCATGCCTTTTTCTTGCATAAAGGCCTGGCAAATCGGTGATTTTTCCCACGCGCCATTAGGCACTTCATCGCCGCCGGTGTGCATGGTGGTGAATGGCGCGCCAGCTTCTTCAAACATGGCTTTCACATCGTGCAGCACGGTTTCGATGAAGTTGTAGCACGACTCAAGCGCAATGCAGATCACATTGTCGTGCCATAGCTGCACGGATTCATACACCGAAGCGTCGTTAAAGTCGCACAGCAGGTATTGCTTGGCTTCGGCTTCGCGGCCTTCGGCCATCAAACGCGTGTAACGCACATTCATGGCTTTGATCGCGGCGCGGGCATGGCCTGGTACGTCGATTTCGGGCACCACTTCGATGTGGCGCGCGGTGGCGTATTTCAGGATTTCAATGAAATCGGCTTTGCTGTAATGGCCACTACCGGCTTTACCCGCTACGTCGCCGCCCGAGCCAAAGCATGGCACGAGGTTATCGGTTTCGTCCGCGGTGTAACCGCGCAAGCTACCAATCTCGGTCAGCTCCGGCAGGCTAGGGATTTCGAGGCGCCAACCCTCATCGTCGGTGAGGTGGAAATGGAATTGGTTGAGTTTATACAGCGCCATGCAGTCCAGCAGACGCAGTACTGTTTCTTTGCTGGTGAAGTTACGGCCCACATCCAGATGCAAACCACGATAGGCAAAGCGCGGCGCGTCTTGCACTTGGCAGGCGGCCACGGCCAGCTCGGCTTGCGGGTTCAGATACGCAGCAACTGGCAGCAATTGACGCAGTGATTGAATGGCATTGCACACGCCTGCGGCGCTGGCGCCGGTAAGCACGATGCCCTCTGCGCTCACTTGCAGCTGATAGGCTTCGCCTGGAGCCAGCGTGTCTTTCACTGCCACGGGCGCGATTTTCAGCTCAATCGCGGCCACGCCAGCCGGCTTGAAGGCGGCGCGTTGCAGCGTTTGCCCGCTGACATCTTTAATCGCAGCCTGCAATAAGGCGGCTTCATTCGCCAGCTCTGCACCATGCACAATATAGGTGCTGGCATTGATCACAAATTGCCCGGCACCGGCGGTATATTGCAGCGGCGTCGGGGTAATTTTGCTCACTGCTTCGGCCGGCAACAAGCTCAGGCCGGCGTTATCGGCAAAGGTCTTGCCGGCACTGGCAAGGGCAACTTCGTCGCTGTCATTGCGATTGCGCTGGCCTTCGGTGGCAAATGGGGCGATATGCGGGTCGCCAATCACTTGCATCTGCGCTTGTGGGGTATTGGGGTCGTACACAATGTAGAAACCGAGTGGCGCATCGGTTTCGCTAATCACCCAAAACAGGCCTTCATAATCAAAAGTGCGAGATTCGCCCGGTTGTAGCGGCGCGAAACCTGCAGCCGGCGCCAAGCTCCAGAAATCGCCGTTGATGTGCGTCACCAGCACGTTACCAGTGACCGTTTCGGGTTTGATTTTGCGGCAAGTGTTGAAGTACAACGCCCAGCCTGAGGCTGGCAGCACTTGATCTGACAGATTGGTCAGCGTGAGCGCGGCGAGAAAATTATCACCGTTGTGGGCATTGGCTTTACATGCCCAGGCTAAATGGAGGTGCGCACCAGCTGGCTTATTCATTATGTATTCTCCCTCAGGATGAAATAGTGGGTTGACCCTGCACCCAGACAGTGTAGAAGCGCGATGCGCGCTCTGCCAAGCCAAGGTCAGCCGCTGTCGCCCGAATGCTGCGCCAGCGCTGCTTGAGCGTATTTATAGACCGCAGCTGGCGCGGCTATTCCACTATCAGCCCAATTCACCCTACAATCAGCTCAAAAGGGGAAACAAGCATGTTGATACGGGAATGGATCGGTAATTCGCAAGGCCATGCATGGCGGCTGAATCATCATGTGGCCGCTGAGATTCCGTTTAATCTGCATTTTCACCCTGAATTTGAGCTTACCCTCACCTTGGGCGCGCAAGGGTTGCGGCAAATCGGCAGTGATCGCGCGCACTTTCAGCAATGTGATCTGGCGCTGGTAGCGCCCAACCAGCCGCACAGTTGGCAAGCCGGCCCACGGGCAGATGCCCGCGATATCGAGCTGCAAGTCGTCTTATTTCGCCTCGATTGGCTGGTCGCACTGGCCGAACATGGTCTGCCCGAGATCCGTCCGCTGTGCCAATGGCTGGCCAGCATTCGCCAAGGCGTGGTGTTTAGCCCCAGCTGCGCGCAAAGCCTGGCTCGCCAGCTGGCACATCTGCATGAACTACAAGGCCTGCAGCGGCTGACGACCTTGCTGGATATTCTGGCGGCGCTGCAGCACGACCGTGCCGCCCGCTTTATTGCCGGTGAAGCCACCGCGGCCACCCCTGATCGCCGCCTGGAGCGAGCGATGGCACATATGCAGGCGCATTTTCATACCCCGCTGACGCTGGATGAGGTGGCCACCGCCGCGGCCTGCAGCGTCACGACGCTTAAGCGCCTTTTTAGCCAGCAATTGCAATCGAGTTTCAGTCACGAACTGACCCGCCTGCGCATTGCCCACGCCTGCCAGCTTTTAGTGAGCAGTGAACGCGGCGTAGCTTGGGTGGCGGCGCAAAGTGGCTACCCGTGCAGCAGTCTGTTTTACCGGCATTTCCAAGCGCATACCGGCCAAACCCCGAGCGATTTTCGCCAGCACAGCTGCCTTGGGAAACCCACCCGGGGTATTGCCAGCCAGGCAAACTGATTCAAACCTCACAGAGCAATACCCTAAAAAGCGACTTTCGCCAGAGCTTTCGGCAACGCCCCACCGCCCCACAGATGCCCCTGCAAGGGTCTGCCAGTAGCATGACGCGCCTTGCAAGCCAGCGGTTTTGCGGCTAAGCAGATGTTTTCTTTCCCCTAAATCAAGGCAATTTTCGGTATCATTACGTACTTTTTGCCACATTTCTGGGTTAACAAGACATGGCCAATGTGCTCCAACTACGCGGCGGTACCGCGCTGTCACCGTTCCGGATTGAAAAACTCACCTCAGCGCTGGCCGCGCAAGGGCTGAGCGTCAACCTGTATGCCGAATACTGGCACTTTGCCGAACTGACTGCCGAACTAAGCCACGAAGAACACGCGGTACTGGCGCGCATTCTGAGCTACGGCGAGCCGGCGGCAGCCGAGCTGGCTAGCGGCACCCCGCTGTTGGTATTGCCCCGCTTGGGCACTATTTCGCCATGGTCTTCCAAAGCCACCGACATCGCACTGCACTGCGGTCTGGATGGCAAAATCGCCCGCATCGAGCGCGGCATGGCGCTGTACGCTAGCAAGGCCGATGGCCAGCCGCTGTCGACCGCCGAACAAAATCTGCTGCTGCCACTGATTCACGACCGGATGACCGAGCAGGTTTTCCGCGGTCTGGAAGCCGGCCACGAGCTCTTCCGCCACTTTGAGCCCAAACCACTGGAAACCGTGGATATCCTCGGCGGTGGTCGCGCCGCGCTGGAGCGCGCCAATGGCGAATACGGCCTGGCCCTGTCGGACGACGAAATCGAATATTTGGTGGCCAATTTCACCAAGCTGGGTCGCAACCCCAGCGACGTTGAATTGACGATGTTTGCGCAGGCCAACTCTGAGCATTGCCGTCACAAGATTTTTAATGCGAACTTCATCATCGACGGCCAAGCGCAAGACTACAGCTTGTTTGGCATGATTCGCGAAACGCACAAAGCCTCGCCAGAAGGCACGGTGGTTGCCTACTCAGACAACTCATCGGTGATCGAAGGGGCGCAAATCGAGCGTTTCTTCCCAGCCAGCAACGGCGCGGAATACGGCTTTGAAACGCAAAAAACCCACATTCTGATGAAAGTGGAAACCCACAATCACCCAACGGCGATTTCTCCGTTCCCCGGCGCAGCCACTGGCTCGGGCGGTGAGATTCGTGACGAAGGCGCCACCGGTCGCGGCTCGAAGCCGAAAGCGGGCTTGTGTGGCTTTACCGTTTCGAATCTGAATATCCCTGGCTATGTACAAGACTGGGAAGACCCGGCTTACGGCAAGCCAGATCGTATCGCTTCGGCACTCGACATCATGATCGAAGGCCCGATTGGCGCGGCGGCATTTAATAATGAATTTGGCCGCCCGAACCTGGCCGGTTACTTCCGTACCTTTGAGCTGGACGTGAACGGCGAGCGCCGTGGCTACCACAAGCCAATCATGATCGCCGGCGGACTGGGCAACATCAACGACGCCCACGTCACCAAGAACGGCCTGCCTGATGGCTCGTTGCTGATCCAGCTTGGTGGCCCGGGCATGTTGATCGGGATGGGCGGCGGTGCAGCATCGTCGATGGATACCGGCGCGAACGCGGCGGACCTCGATTTTGACTCGGTACAGCGCGGCAACCCAGAAATGGAACGCCGTTGTCAGGAAGTGATCGACCGCTGCTGGCAGCTGGGCGACAAAAACCCAATTCAGTCGATCCACGACGTGGGCGCGGGCGGCATTTCCAATGCCTTCCCAGAACTCGTGAACGACGCGGGCATGGGCGCGGTGTTTAACCTGCGCAAAGTCAACATCGAAGAACACGGCATGGCGCCGAAAGAAATCTGGTCGAACGAATCGCAAGAGCGCTACGTGCTCGGCATTCACCCAAGCGATTTGCTGACTTTTGAGGCAATCTGTGAGCGCGAGCGTTGCCCGTTTGCCGTGATTGGCCACACCACCACCGAGCGCCATCTGACTGTAGAAGACCCGCATTTCGGCAACAAGCCAGTCGATATGCCGATGGACGTGCTGCTGGGCAAACCACCCAAAATGACCCGCGATGTGGCGCGGGTTAAACCCGAGCTCAAAGTATTCGATTCATCGGCGCTGGATCTGAAAGAGTCGCTGTACAAAGTACTGCAACTGCCATCGGTGGCAGATAAATCATTCCTGATCAATATCGGCGATCGTACCGTGGGCGGCTTTACCGCACGCGACCAGATGGTAGGCCCATGGCAAGTGCCTGTGGCCGACGTAGCGGTCACCACGATGGGCTACAACACCCTGCAAGGTGAAGCGATGGCCATGGGTGAGCGCACCCCGCTGGCACTGATCAACGCCGCAGCTTCTGGCCGGATGGCCGTGGGTGAAGCGCTGACCAATCTGGTTGCCGCGCCGATCGCCAAACTGGGCGATGTGAAGCTTTCCGCCAACTGGATGGCCCCAGCGGGCCACCCGGGTGAAGACGCCAATCTGTACGACACCGTGAAGGCCGTGGGCTTGGATTTGTGTCGCCAGCTCGGCGTATCGATCCCAGTGGGTAAAGACTCGCTGTCGATGAAAACCGTATGGGAAGAAAACGGCGACAAGAAAACCGTGGTGGCGCCATTGTCACTGATCATTTCCGGCTTTGCGCCAGTAACGGACGTAACCAAAACGCTGACCCCACAGCTCTCTACCGAGCACGATACCGACCTGCTGTTGATCGATCTGGGCACCGGCAAATGCCGCCTAGGTGGCTCGGCACTGGCACAAGTGCACAATCAGCTGGGTAACTGGGCGCCGGATGTGGTGAGCGTCGAGCATCTGAAATCATTCTTTGCCACCGTGCAGCAGCTGAATCAAGACGGCAAAATCTTGGCTTACCACGACCGCTCTGATGGCGGCCTGATTGCCGCTGTGACCGAGATGATGTTTGCCTCGCATTGCGGCGTAACGCTGGAAATCGACGAGCTGTGTATTGACCGCCGCGTGCGTCAGCGTCAGCAACACGAAATCACACCGGAAGACGTGGCGCGCGCCGAAAACGGCCGCGTGATGGGCGTGCTGTTTAATGAAGAGCTGGGTGCGGTATTGCAAGTACGCCGTAGCGACACTGCCGCCGTGATTGCCGCATTTATGAAGGCGCAACTGGCTGGCGAGCTGCATGTCATTGGCACCACCAATTCTGACGACAAGCTGAAAATCAAAAAGCGCAATCGTCTGCTACTGGATGAATCACGCATCAGCCTGCATCAGGCTTGGAGCAAAACCAGCTGGCAAATCCAGCGTCTGCGCGACAATCCTGCCTGCGCAGATGCCGAATACGCCCGTATCGCCGACAAAGCCGACAAAGGCCTGTTTGCCAAACTGAGCTACAACCCAAGCGACGACATCGCTGCGCCGTACATTGCCAAAGGAGCGAAACCGCGGGTTGCCATCCTGCGCGAGCAAGGGGTGAATGGTCACGTGGAAATGGCTGCCGCCTTTACCCGCGCCGGCTTTGCCGCTACCGACGTACACATGAGCGACGTCATCAGTGGTCGCATCCAGCTGCGCGACTTTATGGGCCTGGCGGCTTGCGGTGGCTTCTCTTACGGTGACGTACTGGGTGCCGGCGAAGGCTGGGCCAAATCAATTCTGTTCAATGCCGCCGCGCGGGCGCAGTTTGAGGCCTTCTTCCAGCGGACCGACACCTTCGGTCTGGGTGTGTGTAACGGCTGCCAGATGATGGCGAACTTGTCGGGTATTATTCCGGGCGCCGAACACTGGCCAAAGTTCACCCGCAATCAGAGCGAGCAGTTTGAAGCACGCTTTGTGATGGTGGAAGTACCGCAATCGCCATCGCTGTTCTTCAACGGCATGGCCGGTAGCCAGATGCCCGTGGTGGTGAGCCACGGTGAAGGCTTTGCCAATTTCAGCCAGCAAGGTGATATCGGCCAGGCACTGGTGGCCATGCGCTACATCGATAGCCACGGCAAGCCAACCCAGCAATACCCGCTCAATCCAAATGGCAGCCCGCAAGGCATCGCCGGCGTCACCACCGCCGACGGCCGCTTTAGCATCATGATGCCGCACCCAGAGCGCGTATTCCGCACCGTACAAAACAGCTGGCATCCAAGCGATTGGAGCGAAGATGGCGCATGGTTGCGGATGTTCCGCAATGCACGTGCCTTCATCGGCTAAGCCCGGCACTGGCCGCGATGGCCAGTCAGCAAAAAGCCCCGCGCTGCGGGGCTTTTTTATTACTTAAAACGCGAAAAGCTTATTTTTGCTCTTCGATGTGCAGCTCGATCTCAACGTTCTCAGCTGAGTATTGGATTTGCGCCAACAGCACCGCATCAACGCAGTTAGCAAAGCGACGCAACACAATCGATTTAGCCAAAGCCGGGCCCATTTCTGAGCGGAATTCTTTCACATACTGCAGCGCACCCACGTGATCGCTTTCCAGCTCATCTTCGTAATCGCTGACGATGTCTTTTACTTTTTTGCGTACATCGCGCACTTCTTTAAACAGCTCGCTCGAAATCTCGCACAAAGCGTCAAACTGGAATGAAGCGTCTACCAAGCTGCCTGGCACCATATAACGGGCAAAGGTTTTTGAGCTGGCTTTCAGCAATTCAAAATGCTGATCTTCCAGAGTCAGTTTCAGCGGGAAATATTCTTCAACGGCAGACAGAGCTTGGCGAATGCCATCGTTGCTGCGCAGAGATTCTGGCAATTTGGTGCTGGCGCGAGCATAAACGCGATAGCGAGCGGAAGTTGTCATCACATATTCTCCAATGGGGTTGCGACACACTGTATAGCAAGAGTGTGACTGCCCTTTTAATGTGCATCAAGTCGGGCACGGCAAAGTCGCGATTTTGCAGACAGCACTAGACAAAGCGCCGCCGAGCCGTTAATATTCCGTTCCTCACGAAATGCATACCTCATTAGCGTTTGTGAGTGTTAGTTAGTGCGCGATTGGTGGAATTGGTAGACACGCAGCGTTGAGGTCGCTGTGCCGCAAGGCGTGCGAGTTCGAGTCTCGTGTTGCGCACCATCACCCTTTCCAAGGGTGTCCAAAGAAGTACGATAAGCCCCGTAAAACCTAGGTTTGCGGGGTTTTTTGTGTCCAACGCAATCCTACAGTTTACAACCAAGTCCAACTTCATTGTTGGTCTTTTTGTTGGTTCTTTTTTTGACCAACAATCACAACTACCCTGCTCGTTTTGTCATCCATAACTCAAACCATAGTGACAAAAGCAAACGTTAGAACAGCACATCAGTTGGTTGCTATGGCTTGGCTTTTGGAGTTTTGAGATTACTCCCTCTGGACTGACTAAACCTAGTACGCTCTTGAGGCTTTCCAATGAAAGCATAAGACCTTGGTCTACGCAGCACCACTTCACCGCCCTCACCTAGCTCGCCACTCTCTACCGAGCCTTGCTCCTCATCAGCTAGAGGATTCAAAACCTCGGCACGATGACGCCACACCAAGTCCTGCACCAAAACACTGCTTACTATGTCTTTGACTTTTTGATACCAACCATCTTGACCATATTGCAGCTTAGTAATAGGAAATTCCTCGCTTTTTTTTAGACCCCAGAATGAGACTGCATAACCACCAATTGAGTCAGGAACCACATCTCTTGCCCAGCACTCCCCCAGCTGCTTGCGGAGCAAACTTGGATCATCCACTTCATCCACTCGCAGAAAAAGAACCAACAGCAGTTGCACCCCCTCTTCTGCATACTCAACCTTCCAGATGCATCCATTTACCTTATCAGTCAGAGTCTTAAACCTACCCCCAAACAATTCAAACACATGATTTTTAGCTTGATGTAAATCGTAGTAGACCCTTCTGTTATTCTTATCAAAAATCGGATAAAACAACTTCAACTCAGCAACATATCGCTCAACACCATCCCGCACAAATGCATTCAGCTGCCTTTCAAGGCTTAAATAATTTTTATTAAAAGTCGCATCCCACGCCTTAATCTTCATTCCCAGTCGATTTGATTCGTTTTTTACATAGTCAATCATGTCGCTCAACACAGGTGCAAGCTCTATTCTTAATGCAGAAACAAGCTCAAGTTCACTTTTATACATGGACTTTTTGTAATGATTTCCCGCATACCCTCTCAACACATCCAGCAGCTGTACAAAACAAACGGAATTTAAAACGTACTCCAGCAATGGAGTAAAATCAAAATGAGTATCACTCAACGAAGGATAGCTTTCTGAAAGCAAATACCCACGATGAAGATCTTTAGCACCATCAAGGATCCCAACTTCCTCTCTCTCGACCTCCAACCAGAAGCCCTTCCGCCCCTTGACCATTTTGACCTCAAATGGCAACACATCAAGAAAATGAATCCCGGTACAATTTAGCAATTCAGAATAACGCGCATACTTTTTAACTTTATCAGCAAACAATATTATCTTCACAAATAGCGGTTCACTAAAGCCTAACCGCTCCACTCTTACACGATCTACAAATCGCCCCTCAAAATAAAAAACGCCTCTTAGAGTTCGCGGCTTTGATTCTGCTAGTTTGATTAAATACTTCTTTTTCTCCGCAGCTTTCACCCCAATCTCCCGCACACAAATTCTGCCTTCAGCATATCACCTCACTAACAACTTATAGAAAGTTACCCGTCAGCACGGTATGATAATACCCATCTTATTTTCGGCTAAACGTGGCGTTTTGCTTGCGTTTAATGCCATTGCAATACCTTACCGAGCACCTCATGGCCATCAAGAAATCTGAACTTTACTCATCCCTATGGAAAAGCTGCGACGAGCTGCGTGGCGGGATGGATGCCAGCCAGTACAAAGACTACGTACTGGTGTTGTTATTTGTGAAATATGTCTCGGATAAATACAGGGGCAGGGATTCGCTGATCGAAGTACCTGCAGGCGGTAGCTTTGCCGATATGGTTGCGCTCAAGGGCGACAAAGAGATCGGCGACAAAATCAACATCATTATCGCCAAGCTGGCCGAAGCCAACGATCTGAAAGGCGTGATCGATGTAGCCGACTTCAACGATCCAGATAAGCTCGGCAAGGGCAAGGATATGATTGATCGGCTCACCAACCTGATCAGCATTTTCGACAACCCCAACCTCAATTTCGCGGGCAACCGTGCCGATGGCGACGATATTCTGGGCGATGCTTATGAATACCTGATGCGCCATTTCGCCACTGATTCGGGTAAATCCAAAGGCCAGTTTTACACGCCAGCCGAAGTCTCACGCGTAATGTCAAAAGTGCTTAATCTGCACGAGGCCAAATCAGGCGATCAAACCATTTACGACCCGACCTGCGGCTCGGGCTCGCTGCTGCTAAAAGCGCACGACGAAGCTAAGCACGCCACCTCGCTCGATCTAACGATCTACGGGCAGGAAATGGACAACGCCACCAGCGCCTTGGCCAAAATGAACATGATCTTGCACGATTGCCCTACGGCAGAAATCTGGCAAGACAACACGCTGTCGCGCCCTTATTTCAAAGAAGCTGATGGCAGCCTCAAGCGCCACGACTTTATCGTTGCCAATCCGCCGTTTTCGACCAAAGCCTGGAGCAATGGCCTCAATCCGCTGGAAGACGAATACAAGCGCTTTGAATTTGGCGTGCCGCCCGAAAAGAACGGCGATTACGCCTTCTTGCTGCACATGCTCACCTCGCTTAAATCCACCGGCAAAGCCGCCGTGATTTTGCCGCACGGCGTACTGTTCCGTGGCGGGGCTGAAGGCCGCATCCGGCAAGAGATCGTGAGCCGTGGCTATATCAAAGCCATCATCGGCCTGCCTGCCAATTTGTTTTATGGCACCGGGATTCCGGCCTGCATTATCGTGCTGGATAAAGAGCACGCTGCCGCACGCAAGGGCATCTTTATGATCGATGCCAGCAAAGGCTTTCTCAAAGACGGCAATAAAAACCGCCTACGCGAACAAGACATTCACAAAATCGTCGATACCTTTACCCAGCAACACGAAACGCCCAAATACAGCCGCCTCGTGCCGCTGGCCGAAATCGCCGGTAATGATTACAACCTGAATCTGCCGCGTTACATCGACACCAGTGACGCCGAAGATCTACAAGACCTCGCAGCCCATTTGCGCGGTGGCATCCCAGATCGAGATATTGATGCGCTGCAAGCGTATTGGCAGGTATTGCCTGCTATGCGTTCACAGCTCTTTGCTGCAAGCCAATACCCTGACTACAGCAACCTCACTGTGGCCACCAGCGACATCAAAACCACAATTTTCAATCACCCCGAATTCATCGCCTTTAATGTTAATGCCAAAGCACATTTCAGCGGCTGGCGCGAACGAGTATTACCGCAGCTTAAAGGCATCAACCCCTACACCAAGCCTAAGCAGCTAATCCACACCATCGCAGAGGATCTACTGGCCAGCCATGCTGACCTCCCGCTAATTGATAACTACGACCTCTACCAGCACCTGCTCGACTACTGGGCCACTACGTTGCAAGACGACGTACAAATGGTGATTTCTGACGGCGGCTGGTTGGGTTGGAACAATGCCCCTTCTAATCCATCCCCCAATACCGATCTACTGCCCAAAGAGCTGATCATCTCCCACTACTTTGCCGCCGAGGCAGCACAACTGACCGAGCTGGAAAGCCAGCGCGATGACTTCACCCGCCAGCTCGAAGAAATGGAAGAAGAGCACGGCGCTGAAGACGGCCTGCTATGTGAAGCCAAAACCGAAAAAGGCAAACTCAGCGCCAAAAGCGTCAAAGATCGCGCTAAGGTGATTGCCAAAGACAGCAGCGCAGCCGAAGAGCTCGCCCAGCTCAAAGCATGGCTTGCCCTCTCTGAACTAGAGGCAGCCGCCAGCAAAAAGCTGAAAGACGCGCAAAAAACTCTCGACACCAAAGTCGTACAGCAATACCGCCAGATCAGCCAAGTGGAAGTTTGCAATCTGGTCGTCGAGCACAAATGGCTGGCCGCGTTAGAGGCCAGCGTACAGGGCGAGCTAGACCGCGTGAGCCAAACCTTAACGCGCCGCATCAAAGAGCTGGCCGAGCGCTACGTCACGCCGTTGCCGCAACTGGAAGCAGAAGTGGACGTACTCAGCGCCAAAGTGGCCGAACACCTGAAAAAAATGGGGTTGGCATGGAACTGAGCAAAGCCATCCCGCAGGGGTATAAGCAGACGGAAGTGGGGTTGATTCCAGAGGATTGGTCCACTCAAAAACTAGGCGACTTAGTCAGTATTACAAGCGGAGAAAGTCCATCCAAGTTTGATTTCCATACTTCCGGTTTACCTTACTTTAAGGTCGAACAATTGAATAATGGAGAAAAGTATGCTGAGTTGACTGACTACTTTATTCAATCCAACAAAGCAGTTCCTGCAGGCAGTATTATCTTCCCCAAAAGAGGGGCATCAATTCTATCAAATAAAATTCGCTTATTAAAAAATCCATCTTTCATGGATACTAATTTAATGGCTTTGACTACTCATGAGGTTTTAGATAGCGAATTTCTATTTTACTATTTAAATTTTTATGGGCTTGATAGTGTCGCAGACACAACATCAATACCACAAATTAATAATAAACACATTATTCCATATGTAATTTGCACTCCAAGCTTGCAAGAGCAAAAAGCAATTACAAAAGCGCTCTCCGACGTCGATACCTTGCTCGCTCAGCTCGACGCGCTGATCGCCAAAAAACGCGACCTCAAACAAGCCGCCATGCAACAACTCCTAACCGCCCAAACCCGCCTACCGGGATTTAGTGGAGAGTGGGAACTTCGGCCATTAGGGAGTATTTGCACATTAATTAATGGACGAGCATACGGGATTCATGAATGGAAAAATTCTGGTACGCCTGTAATTCGTCTTCAGAATTTAACTGGCGGTGAAAATTATTATCACTCAGATCTACAACTTCCAAGCCGTCAGTATTGTGAATATGGAGACCTACTTTTCATGTGGTCTGCGACGTTTGGCCCGCATATTTGGCTTGGCGAAAAAGCAATATTCCACTACCACATTTGGAAAATCGAAACAGATCCAAGCTCAACGGATAAATATTTTATTTATCATAAGCTTGAAGAAATAACCCAAGAATTGAAACAAAACTCCACGAATGGCGGAACAATGTTGCATTTAACAAAGGGCTTTATGGAGCAGCTCAAGGTCCTAGTACCACCAACACAAGAAGAGCAAACCGCCATTGCGGAGACCCTCTCCGACATGGACACCGAAATCACCGCCCTCGAAGCCCGCCGCGACAAAACCCGTGCCCTCAAGCAAGGCATGATGCAAGAGCTTTTAACTGGGAAAACTAGATTAATTTAAATTGATAAAATGGGCTAACCAAATGTCATCTGAATCAGCAAAAAAACTATCTAATAAACTTAGGGAACTATCTAAAGCATTACAAGGCTTACCGCAAACGTCCAAGCTTTCTGATAGTTGGTCATGGCAATCCCCATCACTCGACAAGAGAGATTTTGCTTTTATGGCCAGACTTCTGGCTGATAAAATTGATTCAGTTGACTGGGGTGATAACGAAGATGCAAAAGAGATTTTTGATGATCTAACCCCAAAAGTTGAAAATGCAACACAGCATTCAGCTGCAAATTTATTTTCAGGACCACAAGCTGGCGATGCTCTTTCCGCGTTTCTTTACAGCATTGAAGTGCAAATTGAATCTCAGCTAACCCCAGCCCAAATCAAAGCCTCCTTATTACTACCTTCTGCACTTAGTAGAAGCGCTACTGTAGCTCAAAAGCGCCTGGATGAAGCCACCACGACAATAGAGAACGTAGAAAATAAAGTAACTGCTATTAATGCCGCATTTGAAGCGGCACAGAATCTCCCTCTAACAATGGCCGATTTGAATTCCGCAATTAAGGAAATCGAGCTATCAAAACACAATGCAACAAAGTCAGAAGGTGAAGCCGAACGTCAACTAGCTGAAATAACCAAAATTAAAACCTCGCTGGAAGAAGTAAAAAAAGAAGCTAATGAAACTCTAAATCGTGTAAATCAAGCCTACAGGGCCGCAACATCGCAGGGTTTGGCCCAAGCGTTTTCAGAAAAATCAGCACAACTAAATCAAACTATGTTTTATTGGGCATTCATCTTATTGTGTGCGTTGCTGGTTGCTGGCCTGCTCGCACATGAGCGCTTCCCTCAAATTATTTCTGCAATTAAAGAAAAACCTGACTGGGGAATTTTACTAGTTAATTTAACGTTGGGGGCTGCTTCTATAGCTCCAGCGGTATGGCTGGCATGGGTAGCAACAAAGCAAGTTGGACAACGTTTTCGTCTGGCTGAAGATTATGGCTATAAAGCGGCATTATCAACAGCATATGAAGGCTATCGAAATGAAGCTTCAAGACTCGACCCGCTGTTTGAAGCTCAGCTATTTTCAACTGCGCTTGGTCGCTTAGATGAGTTACCTCTGCGCCTTATTGAACGGGATGTCCACGGAAGCCCAATGCATGAATTGTTAAAATCAGCAGAGTTTAAAGAAGCAATCGAGATCACACCGAACCTCAAAGAGAAAGTGATGGCGATTTTGAAAAAGGACGAAGAACCAAAAGCTCATAAAGCAGAAGCTCGTAAAGACGCTGTTGAAGCTTAATTCATTATCACCTAACACTGCAATTTGACATGAAAAACTACTACCGCGTCATGCTAGGCCGCAACTCGATGTACGCTGCCGATTGCTTTGCTGGCAACTTCATCGGAGCTCACTTTAGCGTTCACCAAGATTTACAGCCGCACCTCAGCGAAGATTGGCGCGAGTTTAATCACACCTTTGTGCCGCAATGGCTGGCAATCAACCCGAGCAAAAGCAAAGTCGCGGCGGGTTTGGCATGCGGTGCGCTGTGGACGGTATCGAAAGGCATTCAAAACGGCGACATCGTGCTCTGCCCCGATGGGCAGGGTACGTATCGCGTGGGTGAGGTATTGGCCGATTACCAATATCTGGCGGGTGAAATCCTGCCGCATCGCCGCGCCGTGCGCTGGTTCGCCGCGATTGCGCGCAGCGACATGAGCGAAGCGCTGCGTAACTCTTGCGGCTCGATTGGTACGGTCAGCACGATTAGCAAATACGCCAGCGAGATCGACAGCCTGCTCGGCCAGCAGGCCGCGCCTAAATTAGTTAGCACCGATCCCGAAATCGAAGACCCAACGTCGTTTGCGCTGGAAAAGCATCTGGAAGACTTTCTCGTCGCCAACTGGGCACAAACCGAGCTGGGCAAGGATTACGATATTTTCACCGAGGATGGCGAGCCCATCGGCCAGCAATACCCAAGCGATACAGGGCCGATGGATATTTTGGCGATCAGCAAAGACAAAAAGCAGCTATTAGTCGTCGAACTAAAAAAAGGCCGCGCCAGCGACGCCGTTGTCGGCCAAGTGCTGCGCTATATGGGTTTTGTGATGAGCGAGCTCGCCGAAGAAAACCAAACCGTACGCGGCGCAATCATCGCGCTAGAAGACGACCAACGAATTCGCAGGGCGCTGGCTGCAGTGGGGAATGTGGATTTTTATCGGTATCAGATTAGTTTTAAGTTAAATAAAAACTAAAGGTTTGACAATGAAAAACTATTGCCGCAAATCTAAATATAAAAAGGACGCAAGCAGCTTTATCTATCACCCTATCTTCAGAGCATTTGCACTAACCTTGGCTCTCTTTACTCCATTTCTAGCTTTGATAGAAGCATGGATTTCTGGACTTTTCTTTCAAAGCTCAAGCCTTGCATATACACAGAAAATTTCATATGCACTTTTATTCACAGTATTTCCAGCAATGCTGCTTCTCTTGGCTTGTTTTGAACGTTTTTACAACATCCTTCATTTGCCTTATCTTTTTGATATTGAAGAGCATGTAAACACCAAAAAGAAATTCCTCGATCTCTGGTGGTCGCACTTCTCAGAAACCACGCGGATTTTTTTATTTATGGCCATTTCAGCCTCCGTTGCTGCTGTAATACGGCCCTCACCATGGTGGGGAGTCATTTGGATTGGAGTAACACTAACGATCGCCAGCTTGTTATGTATAGTTTTTTGTATTAAGTATGGTTATGGATTTGTTAGCATTGCAAATGCTCTTGGGGAAGAGCTTAATCTAAGCAAGATACAACAGGGAATGCTTGTTATCTTTACCACCCTCTCTTTGATGTTTATTAATGCACTTGCATTTTGGGCCGTGGGCAGCATTTCAATAATAAAAATTGCCCAGCATTACTCTCAGTAACTCCCGTTTTTCTTAAGCCTTTTTATTAGTTATCTATATAATTCGGAAAGCCCGAAATGAGCACAGTTGGTCAAATCGAAAGAGCAACGCAAAATCGCATCGTTAAATTATTTAAAGATCAACTGGGCTATGGTTATCTGGGCAACTGGGAGAAGAGCGATGGAAATCGAAATGTTGAATCAGGCGAACTCAATGCTTGGTTGACCAAACAAGGCGTGGATGATGCGCTGATCCGCCGCACTTTGTATGAGTTTGATAAGACGGTGAACAATACCCAGCTCTCGCTGTATGACCGCAACAAAGCGGTGTACGAGTTACTCCGCTATGGCGTGAAGGTGAAACCCGACATTGGCGAGAACACGGTGACGGTGTGGTTGATCGACTGGAAAGCTCCGCTGAATAATGATTTCGCGATTGCCGAAGAAGTGACGGTAAAAGGCGCGGACGCCAAGGCGAGCACCAAGCGGCCCGACATTGTGCTGTATATCAATGGCATTGCGCTGGGTGTGCTGGAGCTCAAGCGCTCCACCGTTTCGGTATCCGAAGGCATACGCCAGAATCTGGATAACCAGAAAAAAGAATTCATCCAACCTTTTTTCTCCACTATGCAGCTGGTGATGGCGGGCAACGATACGCAGGGCGTGCGTTATGGCACGATTGAAACCCGCGAGAAATACTATCTGGAATGGAAAGAGCCGAGCACGGTGGAAAACCTGCTTGATCGGCATGTATTGCAGATCTGCGAGAAAAAACGCTTTCTGGAGCTAATCCACGATTTTGTGGTGTTTGATGCGGGCGTAAAAAAGCTTTGCCGCCAAAACCAGTACTTTGGCGTACGTGAAGCACAGCAATATTTGAAACGTCGCGAAGGCGGCATTATCTGGCACACGCAAGGCTCAGGTAAAAGCCTGACGATGGTGTGGCTGACCAAATGGATACGCGAAAATATCAAAGACGCGCGCGTACTCATCATCACCGACCGCACCGAACTTGATGAGCAGATCGAAAAAGTCTTCAAAGGCGTCAACGAAGAAATCAGCCGCGCCAAGAGCGGCGCTGATCTGATCGCCCAGCTGAACGATACTCGCCCGTGGCTAATGTGCTCGCTGATTCATAAATTCGGCGGCAAGGAAGACGGTGAAGACGTTGGCGATATCGCAGCGTACATCGAGGAAGTGAAAAAAAGCTTGCCTGCCGACTTTGCACCCAAGGGCGATTTGTACGTGTTCGTCGACGAGTGCCACCGCACACAATCGGGTGAGCTGCACAAGGCAATGAAATCGATTCTGCCTAACTCGGTGTTTATCGGTTTTACCGGTACGCCGCTGCTGAAATCAGACAAGCAAAAATCAATCGAGGTATTTGGCAGCTATATCCATACCTACAAATTCAACGAAGCGGTTCGTGATGGCGTGGTGCTTGATCTGCGCTACGAGGCACGCGACATTGATCAAAGCGTCACTTCACAAGCCAAGATTGATCAATGGTTTGCGGCCAAAACCAAAGGGCTAACCGATTTGGCCAAAGCGCAGCTCAAAGCGCGCTGGGGTACTTTGCAAAAAGTGCTGTCTAGCCAATCACGGCTAGAAAAAATCGTGAACGACATTTTGTTCGACATGGAAACCCGCGACCGCCTTGCCAATGGGCGCGGTAATGCGATGCTGGTGACCAGCAGTATTTTTGAAGCCTGCAAATGCTACGAGCTATTTTGCAAAGCCGGTATGGGCGAGCAATGCGCGATAGTGACTAGCTACAAACCATCCCCTGCCGACATCAAAGGCGAAAGCACTGGTGAAGGGCTGACCGAACGGCTGCGCCAGTATCAAATCTACAATCAAATGTTAGCGGGCAAAGACCCAGAGCAGTTTGAAAAAGAGGTCAAAAAGAAATTCATCGACGAGCCAGGCCAGATGCGTCTACTGATCGTGGTGGATAAATTGCTCACCGGTTTTGATGCACCGTCGGCGACCTATCTGTATATCGACAAAAAGATGCGTGACCACGGCTTGTTCCAGGCCATTTGCCGCGTGAACCGACTGGATGGTGAAGACAAGCAGTACGGCTACATCATCGATTACCAAGATTTGTTCAAACGACTCGAAGACTCCATCGGCGACTACACCAGCGGCGCACTCGATGGCTATGACAAAGACGATGTGCAAGGCTTGTTGGAAGATCGCCTGAGCATGGCCGCTGCCGATCTGGAAGACGCACGCGAAGCGATTAAGGCGCTATGCGAGCCGGTAGAGCCACCAAAAGATAGCCCTGCGTATCAGCGATTCTTCTGCGGCAATGGCTCTGCCGAAGACTTGAAAACGAATGAAGCCAAACGTTTAGCGCTCTACAAACTGACCGCGACATTGATCCGCACCTATGCCAATATCGCCAGCGAGCTGACCGAAGCAGGCTATAGCGCGAAAGAGATTGAAACGATCAAGCAGGAAGTCGATCATTTCGAAAAAGTACGCAGCGAGATCAAGATCCACAGTGCCGATTACATCGACCTGAAAACCTACGAACCCGCGATGCGGCACTTGATCGACAGCTATATTCGCGCTGAAGAAAGCGAGAAGATTTCGGCCTTTGACGATATGTCGCTGATCCAGCTGATTGTAGAGCGTGGCACTGATGCGGTTGAAACCTTGCCTAAAGCGATTCGCGGCAATGAAAACAGCATGGCTGAAACGATTGAAAATAACGTACGCAAGCTGATTATCGACGAAACGCCGATCAATCCGAAGTACTACGAAACAATGTCGGCCCTACTTGATGCGCTCATCGAACAACGCCGCAATGGCGCGATCAAGTATCAGGAATATCTGACCAAAGTGGTTGAGCTAACCCGCAAAGCCAAAAACCCGATGGGCACCAGCACTTACCCAGCTAGCCTGAACACTGCTGCGCAAAAGGCGCTGTACGACAATCTGGATAAAAACGAAGAGCTGGCAGTCCGACTTAACAAAGTCATTCTGGCTAGCAAGCAGGACGATTGGCGCAGCAGCAATATCAAGCAAAGAAAGATCCGCAATGCGATGCGACTGACCCTGGAATCGTTTGCGCTTGAGAGTACTGGCGTGGACAGCGAACCTAGCCCGAATTATTTGCCACAGATTGATGTTGCATCGGACGATGAAATGGATAAGATGCTCGACCGCCTGATAGAGCTAATTAAGCATCAAAATGAGTACTGAGCACCACATTATCGTTAGCGGTATTGCCGTTGAAATTGACCGTAAAGATATTAAAAATCTGCACTTGGGCGTCTACCCACCCAATGGCAGAGTGCGTGTTGCAGCCCCATTAGCCGTTAGCGATGAAGCAATTCGTTTAGCGGTCATTGGTAAATTGGGCTGGGTTAAACGCCAACGTTTGAAATTTCAAAACCAGCCGCGCCAATCAGCAAGGCAAATGGTTTCTGGCGAAACTCATTTCTTTTTGGGCAAGGCCTATCGCCTCAAAGTTGAAATTGCTCAGCGGGGCCAAATTAGTCTACGTGGTAGCCGCCATCTTGTTTTAAATTGCCACGCTGATAAATCGATAGCGCAAAAAGAACGAATTCTGCATCAATGGTATCGCAAACAACTCAGAGCCATCGTTGATGAATTGCTGCAGAAATGGCAGCCGGCATTAAATGTAACACCTAGCTTTTGCGGCATTCGCAAAATGAAAACACGCTGGGGTAGTTGCAATACTCAGACGGGACGAATTTGGCTTAATCTTGAGCTGGCAAAGAAATCACCGCAATGCATTGAATACATCGTGGTGCACGAGCTCATTCATCTGCTAGAGCGGCATCACAACGAACGATTTATGGCCTTGATGGATCTGCACTTGGGCAACTGGCGAGTACTGCGGGACGAGTTAAATCAGGGGATGTTGGCGCAAGAAGAGTGGCGATATTAGCTAGCCAATCATGCTGCAATCGCTGGCTGAGCGCCAACCCGAGCAGCCTCCATGCACGCCTTCATCCATGCCTCTATCTCATTCGATGCCCAAACTGTGGTGCCAACCCCTAACTTAATCGGCACAGGAAAAGTTGGATCGTAGCGTTTTGATTTTGGGTTGAGTCGGTCATAAATCGTTGATCGTGCCATGCCGATGAGCTGAGTGAGTTCTTTGATTCGCAAGAAACGTACTGTGTTTTCTGTGGTCATGATGCTTATCTCCTAGCAATAAAAAAGCCCCGCAAATGCGGGGCTGATCAAGGTTGAAATCTGTAAAAGTCAGTCGTATTTTTAATGAAAACTTAGATGTTTTTATAGCATTTACAAGGGATATAGCGGCGCTCATCCAACGGTAACAGGCTGAATAATTCATCCCTACCGTCACCTACACCATCGCTGTATTGCTTCTCTCAAAACATCAGGGTCTACGGAATTTTTTTCCTAGCTGATTGGTACCTCAACATGTTCTGGGACGACCTAGCCTTGGCTTGCTACTACGCTCAGCAGAAATCTCACCCCGACCAAACCAGCGTCGTGTAGGCAGACCATCTGGATAAGCACGAAGCAAATTTCTATCCATTTTGCACAGATATTGAGCAGCCCTCTCTAGACCATCTCGCATAGATTCATCTGCATGATGGACCATGCCGATACCCAGTCTGTCGAAGCGCTCATACTCAGATTTATGCCGGTTACAGTTCCAGTAGCTTCCCTCTCCGTCTGTGATTAGATCTCTCCAGTACTCTCCAATCCCATCTGCTAACGGAATATCCATCCTACGTTTTGCACCATCGAAGAAAAACATGCAGTGGTAATGCCAGCCATTCTGCTCCCCCAGCTCCAGTCGCCAAACATAACCAACGAGATGATCAAACATGCTGTTATGTGCTTTATTTCTGAGTAGTCGATCTAGTGCGCTACGACACAGATCGAGATCAGATCGGTATTTGCTATCAACCCTAAAACTTAAATCCAGTCTCACAACCAATATTCGTGAGTGCAATCCAAATAGATAATTCAAATAGCGATTCATACTACAACAACGAGCAGCACCCCTGCCCGTACCAATTCGGACATTCATCATTCACCCCAAACTAACTTAGTTACGTAATGTAAATAAAGATATCAGCGTCAGTTGCTTTATCTATGCAATAAATAAGATCAAAAACAATAACAACTAAAACCATAAATACACCCAAAGAAAAACAGGACTGCAACCCAGCAAAAATCAGCAGCCTACCAGGTCAAAAACGCCCCAATTCTCACAAGGTGCGATGTAGCAAGTTATAAACACAATCAAAATAAAAACAGACATATATAACCTCCGTGAAGTATGCAAATCGAAGCAGAAAACAACTCGCTTCAAAGCATATTGCTCAGAGAGATTTTTTACTGCTCAATCAAATACAGCCCAAGTTTCGACTTGGGCTTTTTTATATCTGGAGAAATCAAATGGCTCATCTTGTCGAATCTATGGCTTTCGTTCGTGACACCCCGTGGCACGGTTTGGGTAATCGTTTAACTGAGCAGCAGCCGTTGGAGGTGTGGTTGCGTGAGGCTGGGATGGAGTGGTCGATTGATCAAAGCGATGTGCTGTTCAATGTATCGAACACCGGCATGCACATTCGCTCGCACAGCGATGCCAAGGTGCTGTATCGATCCGATACGCTGGCACCGTTGTCGGTGGTGTCGAATCGCTATCAGGTGGTGCAGCCCGATGAGGTGCTGCACTTTTATAAAGATCTGGTTGAGGCTGGTGGTTTTGAGTTGGAAACGGCTGGGGTACTGAAAGGCGGCAAGAAACTCTGGGCACTGGCACGCACTGGGCAAGAAAGCCTGCTGCGTGGCAATGATCGGGTGAAGGCCTATTTGTTGCTAGCCACCAGTTGCGATGGGTCGATGTGCACGACGGCGCAATTCACGTCGGTGCGGGTGGTGTGTAATAACACGCTGCAAATGGCGGTAGGTGAACGCAGTGGCGCAGTGAAGGTGCCGCACTCAACCAAGTTTGATCCGCAGGCGGTGAAAGAAGCTTTGGGGTTGGGCTTGTCGGGCTGGGAGCAGTTCATTGGCAATCTCAAGCAACTATCGCAACGCCCAATCTCTGCCAGTGAAGCAGCACAGTACTTTGGTGAAGTACTGGGTGAACAAATCCTTGATCTGGATAACCCCACCGTTTCCCGTGCCATGCAACAAGTAAAGGCGCTGTATAGCGGAGCCGGGATGGGCTCTTTGTTGGCGAGTAGTCGCGGTACGGCTTGGGGTGCACTCAATGCAGTGACTGAATTTGTTGATCACCAGCGCCGAGCGCGTAGTCAGGATTACCGCCTCGATTCAGCGTGGTTTGGCCAAGGTGCACAACTAAAAGGTAAGGCACTGAATCAAGCGTTGGCCTTGCTGCAATAAGCCACCCTGTTCGTCGTTTATTTACTTCATTCAACACATTAATCACAAGCCCCGACTGGTTAGCCAGCGGGGCTTTTTGCTTTTGGAGGTCTCATCATGCGTGAACGTTATGGCCAAGCCATTCGGCTGGCATCCACCGTCAATCTCAGTCGTGAACAATGGCTGCAGTATCGTGAACTGGGCATTGGGTCTTCTGATGCCGCAGCTGCGATTGGCTTTAGTGCGTACAAAAGCCCACTCACCCTGTGGCTAGAAAAAACTCACCGCAAACAACCTGACGACATCGTCGATAAACCGGCGGTGTTGTGGGGTACGGTGCTCGAACCCGTTTTAGCTTCCGTCTATGCCGAGCGCACGGGCTACAAGGTGCGCAAAGTGAATGCGATTCTGCAGCATCCCGAGCATCGTTTTATGTTGGCCAATCTGGATCGGGAAGTACTGGGTCAACCGGAAGGCACTGGCGTACTCGAAATCAAAACCGCCAGCTATCACATGGCACCGCAGTGGGAAGACGGCATTCCACTGGCGTATCAATGCCAGGTTTTGCATCAACTGGCCGTAACCGGTTTTGCTTGGGCCGATGTGGCGGTGTTGATTGGTGGGCAGGACTTTCGGATTTATCGGGTTGAGCGCGATGACGCCAAGATTGCGGATTTGATCCAGCTGGAAACGCAATTCTGGAAACACGTCACTGCCGATATTCAACCTGATCCCGATGGCTCTGACGATGCCAGTGCCGCTTTGCAATGGCTGTTTCCGCGTGACGACGGACAAACCATCGACCTGTCTGAATCGGCGGAATTCAATGCGCTGTTTAGCAACTTGATCGAGTTGCGTGAGCGTAAAGAAGAAGTCGAAGCCAAAGAAGCATTGATCCGGCAACGCCTGCAAAACGCCCTAGGCACAGCGACTGCTGCGATCTTCGCTGCCGGTCGCATTACCTGGAAAAAAGCCAAAGATCGGCTCACACCGGATCTGGACAAGCTCAGTGCCGAACACCCCGAGATTGTTCAGCAGTACATCAAGTCAGTCGAAGGATCGCGGCGTTTCTTAATACAGCCCAAAAAACTCATTCCTTCTGGAGGGCCTCATCATGATTAAAGGGTTAGCCATTACACCACCGGTGATTGGTCGGATCAGTATTGGTCGCTTGGTGCAAAAGAAAGACAAGTGGGTGCCTGAAAAAGACGATGGGTTTACGTTGACCACACAGGTTCAAGGTAAAGACGGCTGGCTTTTGCACCCGCTGCATGCCCAGTTGGCTGAAACCAGCCCAAACAACAAGATTCGTTCGATTCCAGTGAAATTGCTGTTTAACGACAGCGATCTGAATCTACGTGCTGAGTTCAGTGCATTTGATCGGCAAACCGGACGGCCTTTGTGCGTGGGCAATGGTGAATATGCTAAACGGGTTTCGGGCGAAGGCATTGAGGAAGTAACCTGCCCTACGCCCGAGCGTTGTCAGTACGCACAAGAAAAAGGCTGCAAATTGTATGGCCGATTGAATGTGCAAGTGGAAGGGCAAAACGATGAGCTAGGTTCGTTTATGTTTCGCACTACCGGTTACAACTCGGTGCGAACACTAGCAGCTCGGTTGCAGTACTTCGCTGCGGTGTCGAATGGCCTGGCGCGGTTCTTGCCATTGCAACTGAAACTTCGCGCTAAAAGCACCACGCAATCGTATCGAGCGCCAGTGTTTTATGTTGATCTGACTTTACGCGATGACGATACCTTGGTCAGTGCGGTGACTGCTGCACATCAAGCGGCACAGCAATATGCCGAAGCGGGAATCAATATCGCGCAACTTGAACAGGCCGCCAAAGCCTTGCTCGGCAATGGGCAATTTGAAGACAGTGCGGAAGAGATGCCGCTGGTGTTGGAAGAGTTTTATCCAGACGCCGAAGTCGGCGATGAAGCATCACCTGCTCAAAACACCAGTACCAGCAATAAGCCGAACCAAAGCACTAAAAGCAACACCAGCCAAGCCAGTCCTACTATTCGCCCCACCACTTTAACCCCACGCCTCGGCGCATCCACAACAGGAGAAAGTCATCATGAATCAAAACTCAACCACTGACACCTTGATCGCCTTTGCCTTGGTCTTTGCCGCGGGTTTGTTGTGCGCAAAGTTAATCAAAGGCTACTGCCGATCTAAACAACCACCGCAAACACGAGTGCCGTATCCAGCCCCTGCTGTACCGCACACCGATCAATAACCTACCCACACAGCTAACACAGCCCCAGAGAAATCTGGGGCTTTTTTATTGCTATTTTTATTTGGAGCAACATCATGGAAAAAGGCGACCACCTGATTTCAGCCCGTATCGGCTACTCGCACCACGGCATTTTTATTGGCCGTAATAAAGTCATCCATTACTCGGGATCATCATTTGGCAGAAACAAAAAAGGGGTGATTGAAGTCGTCGATCTTGAAACCTTCTGCCAAGGCAATGGCTGCACCATTCAAACCTATCCATTTCGCGCCTTTAGTCGTGATAAAACCGTCGAGCGGGCCAAATCACGCCTTGGCGAAGAATGGTACAGCGTGATCCTGAACAACTGCGAGCACTTTGCTACGTGGTGTATACAAGGCTTTCACCACAGCCATCAAGTCAGTCGATTAATTGATGCGGTAGCAGTGAGCGTCGTGCCAGTGTGTGTGATTGCTGCCAAGCTATTCGCCGGTCGAAATCAGTATTCTTTTTGAAGGCATAAATGCAAACAAGGCTACTCCACAACGGAGTAGCCTTGTCGTATGGGGATTATTTTTTTGGCCTAAACCAAACCACGAATGGTTCGCTGTTTATGCCTTACCAATTTGGTGTGCGACGCCTTGCCGAGCCAGAGCCATAGCTAGGCGAATCAGCTTGGATCAAGCGGTCGATGGCGTCGTAGGAGCTTTGTGAATGGAATTTCATGATTGAACAAGTTTTAATTTCGACTTTGTTTTAAAAAAACGATCAATGGCGGATGAATTAAGAAAAACAACCTCATCATCAACAATTTCCCCATACTCATAATCATCACCTATTTGAAAACCGAGAACATACGCCCCCTCATCCGCCGTATTGCCATATATCACATTTTCAACCCAAAGTTCGTTGGTTAAAAAAACAGCCACCGCACCAAGAGCAATTAGCTCATCAAAGACCAACCTTGCGATTTTTTTAATCTTCGAAAAATCGTCACAATCAATATCAATAAAAATGAAAACACCCCTGTAGCAATCGCCATTGATTACATCAATTGAATTTGAGGCTATCTTTTCTTCCAGAGTCTCCTTTATCATTTCTTCATCGAGAGTTACTTCAAACCCCCATAGTCCACAAATAAAAATGGACAGCTGTCTCGGATCACCCATGCTTGGCATGAACTCATAGTTAGAAAAAAAATCTCTGCATTTCATTGATTCACCTTACCGTAAGAGTTGATCTGCTCGGCACTAGGGGTAATTGTGGTAACAATGTCTCCGGCTTTTGCATTTTGTGTATCTTGGGCTGCAATATACACAGCGACTTGCTTATCTTTGACAGTACCAAGATAGACATCAACCACAGCATCCCCTCTGGTCATTTCGTAATTCTTCGCAACTGGGGCGCTTTGCATTAGCTTTTCAACAATACTCTGCATTTCTGCTCGTGCTAGCTTTGAATTAGGCGGAGCGGATATTAGACCTTCCCTGACTAGGTGACGTGCGCCATGATCCAAACCTCTGATTGAAAATCGGCTAGCTACACTGGCATTCCTTGTCATGCCAATCCCCAACCCAATCACACCCGGTGGGCCGGGAAATGCTGCTGCAAGACTATCAATTCCAACACCCAGCGCATCTGCAGCAGCCGCCCAGTAGTTGCCTTTTCGCACATTCGCTACTAAGGATTTGACCCCTAAGGAAATACTAACCCCTTCAATCGCAAGCTCGGCGTAACGTCCATCCGGATCCACAAACTTAAACGGGTTATTGTTTGCGTACGCGTAGCGGTTGAAGCTATGGATCGGGTTGGCTTCGTTCCAATCGACAGGATCCATCGCAGTAAAACGACCCTGCACCGGATCATACCAGCGGGCACCGAAGTAACTCAGACCTGTGGCTTCCTCATGTGGTTTGCCAGTGAACCATTGCTGGTTTTTAATCGGGCCAGTTGCACCGTCATGCGTTTTCTCACCGAATGGGGTAAATGCTGTTCGCCATAACAGCTTCCCACTGGCATCGGTGGCTGCGATTGGACTTCCAAGGGAGTCATTATGGAAATATGTGGCTGTACCATACGCTTCTACATCAACAAGCTTTTGGCGCCCCATATACAGATGATTGATGCTTGTTCCAAGCGATAGATCTTTCTCGAAGTAAAGCAATCCATCTAAACCCGTAAACTCGAGTTTATTTTGACCTACTCCGTTTGTGAGAACGCGGATTCCCGCAGCATCATAGACATATGAAATCTGACTTGGGGTACCTTTATTAACCCAGCGTAAATTGCCTGCCGAATCGAATTGATAACTTTGCCCATCACCTCGGCTGATCAGATTGCCCCAGCCATCATAAGACATGGCGAATGATTTATTCCCAGTAACAGACTTAAGTTTTTGCGTTGCGTCATAGGTGTATTCAATCCGATAGTCGCCAGCAACTTGCTTCACTATGTTGCCATTTCCATCGTAGTAGATATCACCCTCACCCCAGTAGCCATCAGAGACGACAAGGCGGTCAACTTCATCGTAGCGATTGACTCGATTCCATTTCGGGTAAACGTTATCCCTGATCTCCTTAAGATTTCCGACGCCATCAAACGAATAGTTAGTATCAACTAGCAGCCGTGAAGCCACTGAAGCTTTATATGCAGCCAAATCTTGGTCATATTTTGCCTTAGCTTGGTTATACGCTACTGTCGCTTGCTGATGCTGCTGCAGGGATTGGTTGTAGTTTGCTAAGTTGGTTTGATATTGCTGATTTTGTTGGTTGTAGGTGTAAACTTGTCCACGATAGGTCGCCCATGCGGCAGCCTTAGGACGCCAGTCGGCCAAACACGGATTCAGCTTCGTGTTTGTCCAAGTATTCAGTGCGCTTTGATATTGCTCGGGACGTACAAATTGTGAAGGCAGGGGAGCAGGATTAGCGGCACGGCATCCGGCTTGACCATCACTCCAGACGACACCTCTTTGATTCCAATTGGTTGTGCAGCCTGCCATTTCACTTTGCCAAGTTGCAAAAGCAGCGCGATAGCGATCTGCCGCGCCATTAAGTCCACTAAAGTCACTGAGGAGTGGTTCTCTGTACAGTGCTCGGCAAGCAGTATCTGCTGACATTGTTGCACCAGGCTCAGGAAATGCCAGAGGTGCCGGTGGAGTCGGCGCAGTAGGTGGCGTTTGATTAAATGGGGCAGGCGGAACAGGCGCCACAGGCTCTTGCGGAACCTGATCATTAATCAATGCTAGTTTTTGGGATTTAGGCCAACCTCGTCCGGTAAACTCAAAAACATTATTACGGCCGTTTGCACCGTAGTACTGAAGCACCTGATGGCGAGGATTATATTTGATGCCTGAGATGAATGAGCCCAGCTTGGTTGGGCGACCAAACAAGTCTGGCGCAAGCTCAATACGCTGTCCATTTGGATAAACCAACGCAGTCTTAAAGTCATTTGAATCATACTCATACTGCAGCGAGTAAGTTGACCCTGCGGTGGATAGGGTCTCTTTCGTTGGGTTATTATTTGCATCATATTCAAATGAGCGAGTAACAGAGTTGGTCTTTTGCTCGATCAGATTTGAATTTTCATCATATTTTAAACATGCTGGCTCAGCTGATTGATCTGCGAATGAAATGCTTTTTAGCTTGTTGTTTCCGTCATAGGTAAAGCTTGTTGCAGGCAGCTGATTGACTTGTTTGGTCAGCACGTTGCCAACTGGGTCATTAACAAATGTTGTAACTCCAAGCTCAGGGTCAGCTCTTTGCACTAAATAGTGTTTGCTGTCGTAGCTCCAGGTTCGAGATACATTATTTTGAGTAACTTTAGTTACTTTACCCAAAATATCGCGCTCAATAATCACTGTGTCATTCACTATTGCCGGGGACACACGAACCAATTTCTTTTCATCTGGGTCGCCAATGGCACGGTATTGATAGGTTGTCTTTACCCCACGTTCCTCTGTGATCGCAACTTCACTACCTTGATAGCTATAACTCCGATACGAACCATCAGCATGAGTTTCTTTTGTGACTCTCCCCAGGGCATCATAGGTGAAGCTGTCCCCTTCATTGGGTGTGCCCGGATAACTTTGGTAGATTTTTCGGCCTAGGCTGTCAATCACACTGCTTGTGATGAATCCATTCACTATCGTTTGATTGGTACGACCAAAACCATCCCAACTTTGAAAGTCTGTCGTACCACCACGGGTAGCAGTTCTCGATGTTGGGGTCCATTGAATTGTCGTGGCACTGCCTCTGGCTGGTGTCACTGTGATGGGGCGACTCATGTTATCGTAACGATATGAGATCGTATTGCCCCGAGGATCCTTCACGGACGTGATATTGCCAAAATCATCAACAGTTCGACTCGTGGTAACTGAGTTAATATTGGCCGGACAGGAGGGGCCTTCTTTTCCTGTGGCAAGCTGCTTAACTTCAATTTGTGGGACGCCACGATAGTAATTGTCATAGGTCGTGACTAAACCCCGCGGATCTTTTACTGACCTGACTTCCCCATTTGGAAAATTATCATACTCAGTCACCACACCATTTTTGTTTTCAAGCAGCAAATTGCCATAGATATCGAATGAACGTGCGATGGCCGAGTGCGCAGGCTGGCCAGATCCCGGACTGATTGTCTCTGACTTCACGCGATCTAATCGCCAAGCAGATGCGGGTGTTTCGTATGCATATTGCGTCCACGTATTAACCCCATCACCTGAGGCCAGAACAGTCAGCGGACGAGCAAAGGCATCGAAGCTTGTTTGAACCGAATATGAGCTGCCTTGGCGTACTGTAGTCTTACGTTCGTTTAGAGGAAGTCGAACCTGCTGACCAACGCAACTCATTTCATCGTTGGTTTTTAAAGTCAGATAGTGATGACCAAAGTTATTGATGACTAAAGAGGTCCAACCAAACTCTGTGGTTTGAAGTACATTACCGGCTTGATCAAGCAGCTCACTTTTCTTTTGTAATCCGATTTTCCAGCGATCTGTAGCGCAGCTAGGCACATCGGCAGCATTCATATAGCTGGTAATCTCAGATGATCCATCTGGACGGATTACTTTTCGAATATCAAGCGGAGTCGTTGAATTACGATTGATGAATAAATCTGCACCAGGTGCATAGGTGCTATAGACCCAAACACCACCATCCGAGGTCGTTTTTTTCCAAACAGCGGCTGTTGAAGTGAGCGCGTTACCAACCAAAGCATTTTTGATAATGCCTTTACACTGGGCTTTGTCTGCGGGGGAGGCATCAACACGCAAACAAGCAGGACTGTTCAGATTGGCATATGCATTAACATCATAGGGTTGCCAACCGTGCTCATAGTTAATTACGCCACCTTGCGGTGTGGTTAGTCGATTTGGAATACCCACGAACATATCAAGGGGCCTGAGTGCAGGTACCCTTGAAGCTTGATAAAAACCTACTTTCCAAGTTGTGCCATCTGGATTCGTAATAACGACATCAGGCTCGTTTACGACTTGTGGATTTGTAGAGGCATAGCCAGAGAATTGCCAAGCACGATCACCTGCACGAAGCCCCGTCAGTATTGCACCAGAATAACTGAGCTGCACAAGACGGCCATCAGAGGCTGAAACTTGAACCAACCGCCCCCCCTGATAGGACAGACTTAGACTCTCCGTATTTGGAGCCTTAATTTGACTTGGCGATAGGTACGAAATTGTGCTCGATGTCGTGCCATATTCAGTGCACGTGTTTAAGTTCCCAACTTGGCATTTAGAGAAGTAGCCCGGCAGATAATCCGTTTGCTGATGCTCAACAATATGTTTTTGATCCAGCCGATAACTTAAACCATCAGGCGAATCTAGCTGCGCAGTATTGGGCCCTGAACAGGTCAGTCGCCATTGGTTTGCGGAGATGAACGCCTGAAATGTTGAATCTTTTGCATATAGCTCGAAAGTCGAGCCATCAGGCATTTCTATGACGGGCTGTAGTCCGTCGTACTGATAAAACCCCTCTGTACGGGAATGCTGCGCGGGGATTCCACATAAATTCTCATCACGACCTGAGAATTTCACTCGTGGAACAAAGATACCCCTACTCTCTGGCGAGCCCTGCCTATAGCTCCAGCTCAGGTTTATCGGCAAATGGCCATTTCCCTGCCACGAAAGGACTGGGATATTAATTTTGAGACGCCCACTGAATGGATCAATAGTCTCATAGTGAGCATCAGGGGAGCTTGTTCGTTTCGTTGGAAGATTGTCTTCCATGAAAATGTTTTTGACGGGTAAACCTGCGCCGCTAACAGTTGCTTCACCATGCGCAGAGTTCAAAAAAAGGCCAAGTACAGAGCAGAGGATAATTCGGAGCACAACTCATACCAAAACTTGTTGTTATTCTTGCCATTTTACCCATGTGCCATGCAAGCTTACAACTCAAATTCTGCTCATTTACTAGCCATAATCCCATCAGGTTGCGGCCTTAGTTATTTGTGGTGAGTTCTAGTGCTGCACGATCTCAGCGGAGATGCTTGATGGCCAATGTCGAAGCCATTAATTTAAACTATCAAAAAACATAAAAATATAGAAAAAACATCAAGCCACCTTGATTGCTTGCATGTCGGTTGTTTCATTAGAAAATACATCAGGTGGAATGTATCTCCCTTGCGAGTTGGCATCAAGATAGTCAGCCCACCACTGCAGCATCCGCTGACGTTCAGCTAAATACAAAGCATTCCGCTTATAAATTTGCTCTACCCGATTGCCACTACCGCCTTCGTGTCCAATGTGCCGTTCGATAGCATCATGGCTATAACGGTTTGATTCATTGAGCGATGAAACCATCATGGTGCGAAAACCATGTAAGCAAATGTCAGCAGCAGTGTTGTATCCTATTTTCTTCAACATATTGTTGACTGTATTTTCACTGATCGGGGTACCTAATTTGCGACCTTGAAATACAAAAATTGCATCGCCGTTTAATTTACGCAGTAACGTAATCAGCTCAATCGCTTGATGAGATAAGTAGATGATTCGTTCACGGCGCATTTTTTCACCACGAACAGAATTTGGAACCCCTTCAACTTCATCACGCTCAGCAGGAATCGTCCAAATGGCTTTATCCAAGTCAAACTCAGTCCAACGAGCAAAGCGAAACTCCGATGAACGTGCGCCGGTTAATAAAGCAAACTTGGTGGCCGTTTTAACTGTTACTAAACCTTGGTAGGCATTAATCCGACTAATCAGCTCAGCTAACTCAGATAGCGGCAATGCAGGGCGATTAACCGGCTTACGCGTTGGAATTGCGCCTTGCAAGTCTAGGGCAGGGTTGGATTTGATCCTGCCAATTTGCACTGCATAACGCATGATGACGGTAATGTATTGCCGATAGGCTTTTGCAAGACTATAAGTACCTCGCTGAGCCACTAGATTCAGAGGCTGAAGCAGATCATGAGTTTCTAAGGTATCAACGGGCCTACTCCCAATGATCGGGAAAATATCAGCTACGAGGCGCTTCATAATCCGCTCGGCATGACTAGGGATCCAGGTGCCGCTCTCGACCTCTTTTTTGTGCCATGCTCGTGCCACTGCTTCGAAAGTATTTTCTTGCTGATAGAGCTCCGCAGCTACTTTCCCCTCTTTTGCTTTTTTTGCTGAACATGGTTCTACACCAGCAGCCAACAGTTCTTTGGCCTTGAGCGCACGGGCACGGGCATCCGCTAGATCGGGTTTAATCAGATTACAGACGCCCAGTGATATGGTTTTTTGTTTACCCTGATATCGATACGGCAGTTTCCAATAGCCAGAGTCGCCCATCACCCATAAAGACAAGCCGAATCCACAGGCAATTTTGCACGGTGGTGACTTCAGTCCTGAGGCGATGTATTCTTGGGCTTGACCTATTTTTTTCTTCAAAGCCAGAACGCTTAAATTGTCAGATTTTGATATACCAGCCACCTGCAGCCCCCTCGTTTGATGCCCATTGATTGGC
This sequence comes from uncultured Chitinibacter sp., assembly GCF_945957625.1. NCBI lineage: Bacteria > Pseudomonadati > Pseudomonadota > Betaproteobacteria > Neisseriales > Chitinibacteraceae > Chitinibacter > uncultured Chitinibacter sp. The sequence continues at coordinate 7,374 of NZ_CAMFLP010000008.1, read as the reverse complement.
CATTGTTGGTTCATTTGATGGTCTTTTTCAATAAAAAAGCACATCAAACCCAATAAAATCAATGCACTGGACATCTAATCGAGTCTCGTGTTGCCACCTGCTTCTAGCAGGACAAGTAGAAAAGCCCGCAAAACCATGTATTTACTAGGTTTTACGGGCTTTTTTCATTTCTGCGCCGTTGCGCACAAACGCAGAACCCCACAATTCATCTACTCAAACGTATTGAGCAGAACGCAGGTCATCACAGCAAAAAGCGCCTCGCAAGAATCAGGCCGATGGCAAGCCCCAGCCTGCTCAATCACAACACGGCATCAACACAGCGATCTAAGCACCAACACTGCCACGCTAAAACTTACGCGGACATGCTAAGCTCTAGCTACTTTCTCGCCTCGCCATCAGCCATGCCCGCACATCCCGCTCCAGAGTTTATGCTTGCCGCTCTTAATGAAGCTTCGATTGCGCTTGAAGCCGGCAACTTACCGATTGGGGCTGCGATTGTTCACCATGATCGAGTTATTGCGCTGGGCCGTAATGCTATCTCTACTCCCGCCGATGACACGCGGCATGCCGAGCTAGCAGCCATTGAATCAATCGCGACATTTCTAGCTGAACATAAACGCGAGTGCACGCTCTACACCACGCTTGAGCCCTGCATGATGTGCTTGGGGGCGATCATTAATGTGGGCATTGAATCAATCGTGATCGCCCGGCCCGACCCCGATGTGGGCGCATTGCGCTTGCTTCCACATGCAGACTATTACGCCTACAAACACAGCCGTTTGCAGGTGATCACGGGCTTTATGCAGGCCGAGGCACAAGCTTTACTCACCGAATACGTGCGCCGTACGGGAGTGCGTCAGCATTTAGCCGCGAATGCCGAGGGCTAGCGCAATAGCTGGCGCTAAGTGCAGTTGTCAACGGCGGTGATCGACTAACTGAAAACCAGCTCCAAGCTGAATCACAGCGAGAGTAGCACTAGGTTTTGCTGGGAAAAAGGTGGCTCATTATCGTGGTGAAGCGGGCATGATTTGTGCCCATTGTGGGCTGCGTTTTAACTTATGCAAACCGCGATTAAAGCGCTCGATCAACTCTTGAGCGTGTTCATGCTGACGATTAATCACCAGATGTATCGGCGACTCGTGCAGAGCCTCTTTGGTGGTGGCAAATTGGCCTTGCTCCGCCGGCGGCCAATGCGTTTGAATCAGATTCCAGCACACGGCTTCATCGCAGGGAAAGCCATCAATATAGCCGGCGGCCAGTTTTTTTAGATTGGTCAGATCATCTACCGCCTCATCCAGCGTATTTTGCGCACTGGGCTGGGTGAGCGCCGGCCACACTGCCGCGCCATAATCATAGCCGCGTGATAAGCCCAGCCGCCGCCCTTTGATCAGGCGCCACGGCGACCAGGGCGCAGTGCTATCGCGGCGGTAAAACATCACCACGCGGCCGGTGTAGAGCGGGTCGGAAAACAGAAAATCGCGCTGTCGATCAGGGGTGAGCAACCAGCCCACCGAGCCCGCCACCCGCCCTTGTCGCGCATCATGTAGCGCACGCACCCAGGGCATAAATTGATAGCGAACACTGACATTTTCGCTCGCGAATGCCTCACTCACCACCCAGCTTAAGCGCCCGCCTTCAGGTAGCTTTTCGCCCATATACGGCGGCCATTCACCATTGCTCAGCGTGATGCTCAGCGCCGGCGCCGCCGGCACCGTGGCGCACCAGCACAGCAAAAGTAAGAGTAGCCAGCAGCGTGGCATGGGGTTATCCGAGTCAGCAAGACACCACTCAGACTAGCAGCGTGTATAGCGCCCTGCCAGTGCACCTGCGCTTAGGCATGCACGGCGCACCGCCAAGCATTACAATCGCCCTCTTTAGCCGCTGGCACTGCCGTGCCAGCCTTGCACCCAGCGATTGATCATGCCTCAAGCAGCCACTTCTTCTACCCGTTTAGATCTTGCCCCAGTCTTGCCCCGGCGGCAGTTTTTAGCTGGGCTCGCCGCCGGCGCACTCCTGCCGGCTTGCCAAACGCAAGCCGAAGCTCAATGGGTATTGGGTCAAACATCAAATATGAATTGGCTGCTACGGGCATACATACCAGGTGTATATCTAAAACTACAGTTGCAACTGGCTCAGCAATACCTCCCACCACTGCAACTACAGGTGCTTGAGGGCTGGACGAGCGCGCTGTTTCAGCTGCCGGCCCAGCTCGCTGGCCAAACACTGGCCGCGCAACTGCGCGCGAACGATCAAACGCTCGGCACTGCACGCCGCATTCAGCTACCGGTCGCCGCACCGGCAAGCGAGCACACGCTCTACATCGGCTCTTGCCTGCAAAAACTGGGCTGGTTTGGGCGAGAGCCGATTTTGGCCAGCATCGTCGCCGATGCACGCCAGCAGCCCAATCCGGCCATGCTGTGGTTGGGCGATCATCTGTACTTCGCGCCCGATGATCTTAGCCAGGCGGGCACCATGTGCCGCGCCTATCAGCGGCAACGCCAGCATGCCGCGCTGGCCGAATTACTGACCGCCATGCCCAATTATGCCATTTGGGATGACCACGATTTTGGCCTGAACGACGCCGACAGCAGCGCCCCCAGCGCGAAACTGAGCGCGCAGGTGTTTCCCCTGATGTGGGCCAACCCACCCAGCCCCACGCCGTATTTTGCGCTCCAGCTCGGGCAGGTGCGGCTCTTGTTCACCGATAACCGCAGTGCGCGGCGCGGCCGCAGTGCACCGGCCTATCAGCGCCAGCTCTTTGGCGAGGCCCAGCTCGCTTGGTTGCACCAACAACTGCTGCAGCGCGATGTTGCCCATACCCTGTTGCTGGGCGGTAGCCAGTGGTGGGTCGGCGCGCCGGGCGAAGAAGGCTGGTCGCATGCGGCGGCCGAGCAGCAGCGCTGGCGCGAACGACTGTTGCAACAACCGCCCGCCAGCCGCTTGCTCTACATGAGCGGCGATCGCCATCACAGCGCCGAATTCACCCGCCAGTTTGGCCAAGAAGTCGTGCATGAGCTCACCACCTCTGCCCTCACCTCGCCGCCTGATCCCGAGCAAACCGGCTACGGCGCTACGCAGCTGCGGCAGTTCTATGCCGAGAATAACTATCTGCGCGTACAGATTCGTGGCGCCGCGCTCAGCTGGCAATGGTTTGGCGCCAACGGCCAGCCGCTAGGGCCGGTCACCACGCGCTAAGCTCAGGCCCCCGGGCCAAACACCTGCGCCCGCCATTGCGCCACGGCTTGCGTATAACGCTCTTCACTCCAGCCTTGTGCCTGCCGTTGCTGCGCCAGCGCCTGCAAGCCCTGCTGATAATTCGCCCGTTGCTGTTGCTGCTGGGCCTGCTGGCGGAACTGCTCGGCGCGCTCACGGGCCGCCAGCGGCTCGAAATAGCGGTTGAGTAGCTGCTCACGCAACTGCGCGGCCTGCTCGGGGCTAGGTTGATCCAGCAGGGCCAGCCGGTATTCCAGCTCGAAGCGTTGCGCCGGTGTTTCGGCGGCCTTCAGCTCAGCATAATAATCGCCATAATGCTGCACCCGCAGCGCCTCCAGCGCTTGCAACCGCGCTGGCTGGCGCAGGGTTTTCGCCTCATGGCGGGCAAAATCATTCACCGCGGCCTTATACGCCAGCAGCGCTTCTTCTTGCCCAAACCACGCCTTGGCCGCCTCGGGCCCCATCACCTGCTGGCGCAATTGGCTGAGTTTAGCCAGCCGCTCGGCCAGCGGCGTATTGAGCGATTGCACCAGTTTTGGCTCAGCTTCGTTGAGCTTGGGTAGCGCTTGCAAGGCTTGCAGTAACACTTGCTGCGCCGGTGTTGCCGGTTGTGCCGCCAGCACCGCTAGCCAATAACCCCGGCAGTCCGTTTCGGCCGCGCGCGCGCAGTCTTGCTGCGCCTGTTGCCACCAGCGCTGCAGCTGGCCTTGCTGGGCCCATTGCTGCACTGGCCCCGCCGCCGCCTGCCATTGCGCAGCTTGCCGCGCAGCCAGCTCTGGCGAAGTGCTCCGGCCCCAGTGGGCCGGAAAACTTGCCGCAGCAGTGTGCGCAGCAGTGTGCGCAGCGGCGGCTGACGCCGGCGCAGGCGCAGGCGCGGTTGAGTGTGGCGCTAGCGCATACCAGGCTAGGCCGCTGAGCGCGGCCAGCGCGATGATCGCAATTCGGTTCGGCCGCATGATTAAAAGCTAAACAAACCGGCAACCGGAAAATGATCGGACAAATCGCGGATCGACCACAGCTCTGGGCGCAAAGTACGCAAAATACGCACATCGTTGCTCGCACTCAGTGGCTGGCGCGTGCCGCTACCGACCAGCACATAATCCAGATACTCCACCGTGCCGCCCGATAGGCCATTGCCCGCATTGAGGTTCACCCCGGCATCAAAGGTGTTTTTGTAGCCGGTACTGCTTGGTGCCGTCGCACGCAAAATGCTGAGCATCTGCGCATAATCATCAGGGAATTTGTATTTATTGACGTTCATATCCCCGGCAATCAGCACCACATCTTGGCTGGCGACGCTCTGGGCATCGAGCAGGCCACGAATTTTGCCAAAGGCGTATTTGCGCAGCTGCCGTGCTTCATCGCTATCAAATGAGGGCGCATGGGTATTGGTTAGATGATAGATCTGGCCTTTTTTCAGCACCTGCACGTAATTGGCGCCTTTATTGGCCAAGCAATCCGAACCGGTACACTGATCAAACACGATGGTTTTATCTTGCAAAATCGGCCAGCGGCTCAGAATTAGCGTACCGCCATCCTGATAAATATTGTCGGGGATATCCACCAGAGACGATTGATACGGAAATTGCGTGCGCAGCTTATTCAGGAAAGCGGCGCGGCAATCGTTATCAAAGGCTTCTTGCACCGCCACCGCATCATAGCCGGCCAGATTGTTGGCAATTTCATCCAAGCGCACGCAGTTATTACTTGATACCGGCGGCAAGGCCCACAGATTGTAGGTCAGCAGCTTGAACTCATTATCTTTGCTGGCACGCTCTGGCTGGTTATCCGGCTGAATGATGTAATACAGATCATCGTAGCCACCGGTAAATTCTGCCCGGTAAGACACCTTGCTCGCCAGGCCAGCGTATTGCGTAGCCCGGGTATGAATGTCGCGATCGCCATACCAAGGATCGGTAAAGCTCGCGTCGCTCGCCGAATGGCTTAAATTGCTGGAAGAAAAAGTCCCGGTGAGTTTTTGCTTTAGGGTAACCACGCTGCCAGCGGCGCTAATGCGGGTATCAAAATAATAAGTTTTCCCGTTTTTGATGCCGACATTGCGGTTCATCCACAGCACTTTGCGGGTGGCATAGGGTGGAATCTCGGTCGCCTCGGTGCCCCAGGTACTACCCTTGGCCAAACTACCAGCGCCGCTTTGTACGGTCGACACCTGCACCGTATGCGCGGTTGAGTTCGTCACATACACATAAGTTTCGGCGTGCACCACACCGCACAGCCACAATACACACCAGCATAACCAGACCGGCATAAGCCACCTCCTTGGCAAAAGCGGGCAGCTTAAGTAGCAAAAGTTACATCTAGACATATTTCAGGTTGCAGGGGCATGAAAGAAAAAAGTCATTTCAAAACATGCCGACAGCATGACTATGCGCCACATTACCACACAGGGTATAGCCATATAAACCAAGAAATAAAAGACCTTTAAGGCCATACCCACAAAAAGATCAAAAGTCGAACGACTTTTGCCCACCTAATAAATCTGATCGCAGCTCGAAGCACTGTTGCATTTGGCGCAGCCAGCACACCAGCAAGTAGATCAGCCTCCCCCCCGTCAGTACATTCGCTGGCCAACGCATTCGGCCACAAGGGCAAAAAAAACGGCGACCATGGGTCGCCGTTTTGAACGTTAAGAGTAACTACCGCTTAATCCACCAGCAATTTACCGGTTTTGATCAGATCTTGAATAATGGCCTGATCATTGCCAGCCGTAGTCAGATCTACACCTTGCAGCGTAATCACCTGATCTTCCTTGGCCACCCAGTTACTGCCACTGAATTCGCCTTTACTGCTGATGTGCACGATGGTGTCGGTACCTGATTTTTCGAAGTGCAGGTATTGCGTAATGTTGTTCGAGTTCTCGCCTTGCAGCAAATCGCGCAGATCCAGTTTATCAACATCACCAGCGGCATTGCCGGCGCGCGCATTATTGAAGTCCATAATAATGTCGCGTGCTGGCGTACCTGCGGTGCCTTGATCACCCAAGGTCCACTTGAACACATCGGAGCCCGCGTCGCCACGCAGTACGTCATGGCCAGCTCCGCCTTCGAGCAAGTCATTGCCGTCACCACCACGCAGCGCATCGTTATCTACGCCACCATACAGTTTGTCATTGCTCGAGTTGCCATACAGTACATCCGTACCTTTTTCACCAAAGACAATATCATCACCAGAACCCGCATTTGCGTAGTCGGCAATATTCTGGGTTGGCGTAGAGATCGAAGTTAAGCTGGCATTAGCACTATCAACCAATGCTTTTTCGTCATCGGTGGTCATAACAGTCAATCCCAGCAATGTCGCTTGAGTGACGGCAGGGTTAGCACTGTTAGGCAGTGTATCGCCCATATAGATCAGATCATTACCAGAACCGGCTTCCACATGATCATTTGAGGCACCGGCAAAGAAGACTTGATCCACACCATCAGTGGTCACCAGCGCAGCAGTAGGTTTAGTAACCTCATTACCATACATGTCTTTTACGGTCGCCCCAGCCTGCAAGGAGGCATAGAAGGTTTTACCGTCTTGGCTTTCGCCATACATCACCGTAATCTGGTCGTTCAAATCGCTACCGCCGATCACATCTTTGCTTGGCACCACTTTGATGTACCACACCGCAGTATCAAAACCACCCTTGCCATCGGTGATGGTATAGGTGACTTTGGCATCACCAATAAAGCCGGCCTTCGGAATAAAACTCAAAGTGCCATCTGCATTTTTCACTACAGTGCCGTTTTCTGCGATAGGTGTGCCGGTAATGCTGATCGGATCATTTTCCAAATCACGATCGTTACCCATCACGTTGTAAGTAACAGTCTGACCTACGCGAGCATAAGTGTAGTCATCCACCGCAATCACCGAGTTGTTCTTCGGCACATCCTGAATGATGGCTTCACCAACATCGCTATAGTCTTTACCCAAGCTGGTTAGCTTCGCAGTAAGAGAGAAACGCTCATTCGGATCAGTCTCTGCATCTACTGCGGTGGTGGTTTTCACCAGAACGTCATTGGTGCCGGCAGTCAGCGCAATCGCGCCGGTGTACACGGTCCAGGTTTTACCGCCATCCAGACTGTAGCTGTATTGGCCTTTGCTGTAGTCGCTTGGGCTCAGGGCAGTGCCGTCGGCCAGGGTCAGCGTCAGGGTGCT
>NZ_CAMFLP010000007.1:0-178948 GCF_945957625.1 uncultured Chitinibacter sp. | reverse complement strand
GTTACAGTCTCCCCGGTATTGATGAGGCAGATTAAAATTTACATTGAGCAAATCAGGTCGAGAGTTCCTATGCGACAAGCGCATGATTTTATTTTTGTTAGTGAAAAAAACTCGCGCGGGACTATTGGGTGTCCAATTTCTCTAAAGTCAATCAATGCAATTTTTCAAAAGCTATCCGATGTTCTTCAATTTAGTATTCATCCGCACTTACTGAGGCATAAATGGAACGAGGTGTTTGATAAGGAGGGGGAGGCTCAGGGAGTGGATCCTAAACTATTGGAAGATATCCGAAAATATGCAATGGGTTGGAGTGAATTGTCGATAATGAATGAAACATACAATGATAAACGCTTGGCGTTGAAGGCAAAGGAGATTTCACTAGCTCATCAAAAAAGGATGGATGGCCTATGACCGCTTTGGGTGCAAATTTGGTTGGGAATGAGGATGGGCTGATTATTGCAAAGTCAGGTTTGATGATTAATGTATTGGATGATGAATGGCAGATTCTTCCAAATAAAGGGAAAGGGCATGTTATTTCAGTTGGCTGGATCCACAGATCAAAGATGCCTGACGATGAGAAAAAAATAATTCTTGAGGTATTAGTTCATTATGTGCGAATGAAAAATGCCAGCACAGCTACTGGGATAGTTCATAATACAAGACCTTTGTTGTCTAACGGCATTCCACCACTAGTTAGCCTTAAAGCGGCTTGGAGTGGTCTAAAGACAAATAATAAAAAGGGGTTGAATCAGTTCTTTGGAACGCTTTCGAGGATGGGGTACAAGAACTTTGAAGAATATCACCAATTTACAAGTAAGCATTTGGATAGAAATATAAGAAGGGCATTAGATCCAATGAAGGGGGCGTTGAGTGATGTTGAGTTTGATTCGTTGGCTAAGCAAATTAATATAAATCTACAAAAGTTTGATTGGTCTGTTTTGCGCGGGATGCCTTTTTATTTGAAGACCAATAATGGTTTTGGTGAGTTGAGAAATTGCGTAAGCAATAAGTTGATTTTGTCGATTGTTAGGAGGCCTATTCAAATCGCTATGTTGAAGTGGTCGGATTTGATTCCTGTTGGTGCTGTATTTGATGATCCGAATATTCAAGAAGATGATCACATAATGAGTACGGGTGTTGAGTCACTTCAGCTTAGAGTTTTTTATGCCAAGTCAACTGGATTGAGCCACCCACGCTCATTTCCAGAACGATATCCGCTCTCGCTGACAGAAAGTCTATCGGGAGTGCTAATGAAATATAAAAGTTTATATTTTGATGGTGTGATGCAGTGCTTGAATTTGAATGGAATAATTATTGATCGAGCGGTGCTGTTGCGGGCTATGATGAATATGCCTATTTTTATTTCGATTGATTTTTTTTCTGCTAAGTTTGAGTCGTTGGGTGTATTCACTGAATTGTTTACTAATTCATCAACTGCTTTTCATGTGGGTGAGAACATAGTAACTGCAGCTTTGAGAAATGTGGTGGTGGTTTCTGATCGAAGGCCTAATTGTACTCCGAGCAATAACCGAATACGACATGCCGTTTTAACCCGTGGTGCTCAAGCTGGATTGCCTGTCACACAATTGGCAAAAATTACTGGAGTTACCGTACCAGCAGTTCGGCATTATATTGATATTGACTATGAGTCAAGAAAGCTGATTGATAAAAATTATATTGGAAATGCTTTTCTGAAGCAAGCATTTCGCGGAGTGATAACTCTAGATCTCGAGGGTGAAGATATTGTTTTTGATAATCAATTTAATGAAGTTGGTGGCGTTAAATGCAAAACGTCATGTGCGAGATGTTCGGCTGAATTAGGTCGGCCACTTGGATGCTATGGGTGCCCTAATTTTAGACCGATTTTGGAAGCGAATCATCGGGCCGTGTTGCAATGTGCTCTAGATAAATTGAGTGTCAACAAAGGTTCAATTTTGAGTGGTTTTTATAATAGAAGTATCGAGAAGTTACAAAGTCAGGTTGAGTGGATTAGGTTAACTGTTTCGATTTGTGATGAAATGCTGATGGCGAAGAGGGGGTTGAATGTTAAATAAGTTTCTTGATCGCCTTTATTTGTTGATTGCAGAATACCGCGAACAGTCGCTTGGTCAATTTACAGGTCCAGATGGTTGCTCGGCAAGCTTTGATGACTTAATTTGGTTTTATCGTGATCCAAACTCTGGGCGGAAAACTCGATTTCTTTGTGGTCGTCATGGTGTGAAGGGTAAAGGTCGTTCAGGGAGGCAATCTAAATATGTTCTTAATTATCCATATAATTATTTGGTTAAAGTTTGGATTATAGAGGTGGTGAATTATCCGATTTCATTTGCTGAGAAAGCGGCTCGGGTTTCAGCCGCGAGAAAGCTGCTCTCTTTTATGGAAGGTCATCTTTATGCTCAGACTGAATCGACAATTTGTGGTAAACGTATAGGTGTTTCTGATTCCAGTCATTTGCGGCCATTTCTCTCATTTTGTATTGGCAAAGGGCTGATGCCACGAGTTGATATCAGAAGTTCAGAAGCAAGAGACAGAACAGGTCATGCTGAATTTGAAAAGAGGGTGGAGAGGCTGCCAAAAATAGAGTCTATTATCGCACTGGGCAGTATTTTTTCAAAAGTATTTACGAGTGTAGATCAAAATGGGGTCCTAAGTGAAGGTGAAAAAATAAATGTTGTTGATGCTTGGGTTGTTACCTATGCATTAGCGGGTTTGGCGACACCAAGTCGACTATCTGTAGAATTTACTGCACTACCAAAGCAGCAGCTTAAGTCCTATTCTGAAGTTAATGATGCTAAAGTCTATTTTCTGGATTGGAAGGGTAGCAAAGGTTATCAGGATAATAAAACCCATGTGCTTGGGGCTCTAGCTTCAGAACTTGAAAAAGCGATAAATTTCTTTTTGATTAAATGTGAGCCTGCAAGAATATTGTGTCGATTTTATGAAAATCCACAGCTAAGCTTGAATGAATTGCTAGGTGGTTTTGAGGTTGATGATGTTCGGAGAAAGTTAAATATAGATTTTGACCGGCCTACAAATCTATTTGTATTGGGGTATCTGCTTGGATTTTATGAGGTTGAAGATAGTGTTCCAGTTCTTAAAGATGGTGTAGATCTTTGTGGTGTTGGTTCACGGAAAATGTACAAATATTTTGATAAAAAATTTATTTATCTCTTAAGGCTTAGTGATCGTTTGAGTACTTCACTAGCACGAACTACATCCTTTTCTAGTTTTCCATTTTTATTCGGATATGAGAATATTTCAAAGAAAATTACTGATGAGTTCTCTGGTGCCTCGACTGCAACTATTAAAGAAATTCAAGACTGGTGGATTGCATTTTATAAAAGGACAGTGCTACCTGAGTTTCCACTTTCTTATACAACTGGTGAGCCTAACATTAGGCTGGCTGATGCATTATTTTGCCTACAAGGTGATTGGGTTTATGGCCGTCACCATGGCGCAGGCTCAGGAGGAAAGGTGCTTCAAGCATCGCCGTACGCATTGGTTCCTTTATCTAGCTTAGGCACGCTGGCTGCAGGCAAGCTTAAAGGTTCAAAGCTTATTCGATCGGTATTTGAAGAACATGGTTTTTCAAAGGAACTGACCCTTCAACCACACTCCTTGCGTCATTTTGGAAATACGCTTGCCGATCAAAGTGGTATTCCGCATGAAATAATTACAGCATGGTCAGGTCGGCGGAACCCGAATCAAACAACAACGTATATCCATACTAGCCATCAAGAGCGGGCAGATCGGGTGAGCGCCATCTTTAATCTACCCGAAAATGACAGAAGAGAGATTCGAGTCATCGCACAAGAAGATTTGATTAAACTAGCCAACCTTCCTGCGACCATCACCTCGACTGGTGTTTGTACTCAAGATCTAAATTCGATGCCCTGTGATTATTTAAACGACTTTGTTTCACAGTGTTTCCTATGTCCAGAGGCTTGTCATATTGCTGGAGATGATAAGGCGATTTCTTTCTTAGATAAAGATTATCAGTACCAAAATTCGAGGCTTGCGATGGTCTCTGCTGACCACCGCTTGCCGATCTCTCTAGCAATGCAGCGCTGGTATGTTGTTCATTCCCGTAATACTTATATTCTGTCTGAGTTGCTTCATTTGATGAAGACAAGTCCAAAGGGGAGTGTGATCCGCTTTTCCAAAAATAAATCGGAGTTTTATTTGTCTGATTTGCAAAATAAATTAATTACAAATAAATTGTGCGTATTTCCAGATTTTGATAGGGAATTAAAATCTCTGGTTGAGAGTCGTGATAAAGATGAGGTAGTCAGCTCTAATTCAAAATTACAGTCTCTATTGTCATCCTTTGGACTATCTGGAGAGGGGGCTTGAGTGGCCACTCCAAAAATTTCGGCGTTGCAGCAAAGAAAAATTGAGGTCCTTTTATCTAGATGGACTGGAAAGCTGACATGGGAAGCTTTGGTAGAGCGTATCAAACTGGAGTTAGATGTTGATACTACTCGGCAGACTCTTTGCACCTACCTCGGAATTAATGCGCGCTTTCAAGAGAAGAAGGCCCAGCTTCGTGGAGTCACGCCTGCTTTATACACAACGGTCAAGGCTTCGGACCTCAATTTGCTGGCTCAAGTGGAGCGTTTAAAGGCGGAAATTGCAGTTTTGGAACGCAATAATGCCGAGCAGCTTCGTCTGATTGAAAGAATATTTGCAAATGCAAAAGCTATTCCAAACTTAGATCTTCGAGCGTTGGTCAAAACTCGGCCAGAAGAAATGAGCTAATGAACATGAGCTGCTGATTGTCGTGCGCGGATTTCTTAATCATAGGTCTCGCGAGCCAACCTTGGCCATTACCTGGCTCGTCATGGCATCCGTTGTCTGCGGGACCTCGAGCCACCGGCAGGCTCAGACCAGGGGACGTCGGCCGTTAAATGCTTATGAACCCGGGTTTGTGAATGTGGATGTGAAGTCCCTGCAGCAAATTCCAGATGAAAGAGTGCGATGCTATCCCTTTGTTATCATTGACTTTTGTCGCCGATGATTTTTTGAACTATCTGTCGGCGTTCAGCTGACCCAACCAAAACACGTCTTTTTCAATATGCTTCAATCGCTCGCTGCGTAAAACCGTGAGTCTAGTAAATCTCGGCAGATAGTTAAAAGAATCGTCGGCGCGAATATTCATAGGACAGTGCTACTAAAGTTGTGGGTAACTCAATGTGATTTACGCTTAAGTTATGGCCGCGTGGACCCTGCGCGCAGAGTTGCAGCCTTGAGGAGCGCCTTAATGGCTCCCCTCTCGGCTGCAGAAATTAGCAGTTACCTTGATCAGCAAGACTTAATCATCAACAGTTTCCCCCCTTGAGATTTTGTCCTCTCTTATCTCAGCAATGTCATATTCTGACAACTCTCGTTCAGAAAAGGGGATGATAATATTGGCTTGATCAAGAACCGATTCAATGTCTAGTTGAAACTCTGGGTTCTCGATATCGCTTAACTGAGCGGCCAAGAATTTATCTGACAAATTGCGTTTTAGACCCAAGTGATCGTCATGATAGACAAACACCTTGTCGGTGCAACCAAGTTCAATTAGCGCATCAACGACTTGTTCTACTGTATCAAAATGGATGTCAGGAGCGAAGGGACCGCCATCCCCCAATGCTTGTGCGACATCTTCTATATTATCAAATGCCTTCATAAGTTATCCCTCGTGGATTGAATTTTACAGATAGCCACCAGATAATCTCAAATGACGTAATCACGCACTACCGGAAATCACGGAAACCAATGTCCACCTCTCCTCCCCTTAGCTACGCACGTTTGCCGACCTACTCAGCTGTCATAGACTGCTTGGCATCTGGCCTTGGGGTTGCTCGGAACAAAGAGGATTCGCTCTCCGACCTCGGTTCCTTCAGTCGGCGGATTGATATGTATAGTGGCATGCCTCAACATTCTGGTCTTCAAGACCAGCTCTTGGATCTGATGGCGGGCTCTAGCAAAGAGCTCCGGAGTCTTATCCGAAAGCGTTTACTTGATGCCGAAAAAGTGCTAACTGATGAAAGGTCTATCCCACTGCTAAGCGAGGCAACGGAATCTGAGGGCTTGCGATGCTTTATCGAAAGCTGTGCAGTTCCATGGTTTGCTCAAATACTTGATGATGCCTACAAATACCCCATGTCGACGCTGGGTAGAGCTAGGCAGCTGCTTAAAGAACATACTAAATTGCCCACGGGGAATACTGGGTCTTATCTGGAGACTTGGAAGACAGCAATAAAAAAAGAGATCCCTAAGGGTGTCAATGCCAGTGAGTTTCGTTTGATGCTTGCCAGGCTGGACCAACGTTCACAACGTAAGCATTCATCCATCGAGCAGGATCTCGTCAATCTACGCACTGAAATGCAGAGTGTCCTCTCCTCTTCACAGGAACTCGATGCTGCTGTTGATGCTATACGTGGGTTATACCTCGCTGGCATGGCTACGATGCGGTTGAGTGCTATGGCTGCTGAGATTATTCCAGAACAAAATATACTCTCGCTTCTTGCCAATAATCTGTCTGCAGATACGGACGAGCAAAAGGAGGGATATGTCCCTCATAAAAAAAAGCAAAACAGCTTATCCAAGTACAGGCACTACCTTACACCGAATTCGACCCTCTTAAAGGAGTACAACAATCTTTATTCTATGCTAGAGAATGTGGATGTAGCTAATTTCGACAAGTTGCGTGCGCATTTGAGCGAAGTTGACCCCCTTGGTTTATTGCAGTTCGTAGTCAACTATATGGAAGGGCTCTGGCACCTTCGGCATGGGCAAAATGAAATCGCCAAACAATACTTGCAGAAGGTTGTCGAAGAGGCTAATCATCGACAACTTGGCGAAATAGCTGCCTTCGCGGCAAGCCTCCTGATCGCGCAGCGACTCAGAGAATCTGCTCCTTTGAAGTTTGAGATGCTAAATCCCCTGATGCGTGTTCGCATTGACAACATTCCGCAGGTGACCGAGTTAATTCTAGTGGGTTTACCTACCCCCTTCTCTGATTGGTCGCCCCGCCCCGAGCCAAGCTTCTATGACTCTCACGTAATGGAGTGTGTGCGATTCTTCAACGATAGAATTGACGTAGTTGCTGCGGGCGCAATCTGCAATCCTCTGCAATACTTTGATAAAAGTTTGAGGGAGATGCTCAGCAAGTCACTTGAGTTTGGAGCTAGTCTGGCTAGGGCAAAACGGCAGCGCTCGGCCATTATCGGTACATCGATCAAGCCATATCAGGTACTCCGGAACCACTCGTACTACCGCTATGCGCTCTTCGGATCGAATTTAGCAAACCTGCCTGCTATGGATGACTATGCGAATTTAAAGCCTCGCGAACAGCGTTTTCTACTACGCTTTGTAGATCCTGAGCAGTACCAATTTGACCTACAGGCCCATAATCTATGCCCGCCACATGATAGTGGCGATTTAGGCTATGATGATTTCTATGCTGAGTTCCTTGGCCTCCCATCTAGCTTATCTCCGTCACAAGATAGTGTTCAGTTTGGCTACGACAAATTCTATGCCAAGTATCTTGGCAAAGAATGCCTCCGTGGTCTCATTGAGTTATCCAGAACCGAAGTAATCCCCCCCTCCAAATTTTCTATCCATGATCCTCGGCATTTATGTCTTGCTGCATTCCATGGATATATCATCTACCCGATCGACGAACACGAAATAGAGGCCTTTTTAGCGAACGATTCAATCTCCAAACGGATGGATGATTTCCGGGTGGCGGCAGCTAAATTCAACGCGGAACAGGAATTGTTAGCTCGGTACCGTAGCAGTTCTTCCACAATTGACATTGATGATGATGAGCCGTTCACGTTGGAGCAGTTCGAGCGCCGTGGCTTGGGAGATTCGGACATATCTAAAGCCGCACTCCAATATGAACGGGATCGCAAGTATTCCAAATTGGCTCGATTAGAACGCCTTAATCATTTTGCGCAAGAGTTTGGTTTCGCCAACATTGAGGAACTCAAGATCTTTCTCGATCGCTTGAACGATGAAGCGCAGGCGATTGGTTATGAGTCATACGCTACAATTTGCAACGCCACACGTTTTATGGATTACCTCGGCCGGAAGAACGTCGAGAAGGCAAACATGACCCCCGCGCTGGATGCGCTTCACCGTAATCGGGCGGTTCTCCAACAGCGGTCGGCCTTCATCATTGACCGTTTCTTAGCATGCCGCACCCTTGGCGTTCATGAGCCCTACTTCATAGACGTTAATGGCAAAGATGTGATGATCGAACTATTCGAAGGTCGCTTCGCAGGAACGGGTGAACGATGATGAGTTCTGCTATGGTTTTGCTGCTTGGTTTTTTTGTTCCGCCCGCGCTCTTGGCGGGTATGGGAGCGCTTGCCTTGTATTTCGTTAAGCGACACGAACTTCGGAAAGGCACATTGCCATCAGAATTTGACATCGACTTTCAGCGGCGAGTTGAACGACGTCGCTAAGTCGCCCAACTGAGGGGTGTCATTTGATCTGACCAAAATAACACTCATACTCAATGAAACTCTGGATTTTGAGCGATCTTCATATTGATATTTACCCATACGAAGCAGAAGTTGCTGATGCGGACTTGGTCATTCTTGCTGGCGATCTGGCCGAAGGCACCAGAGGGCTGAAGTGGCTGAAAGAAAATTTCAAATACATCCCAGTTCTGTACGTCCCTGGGAACCATGAATACTATGGGTCAAACTTAGCGACTATAGATTCAGAACTACAACAGCAGGCCAGACCACCGATTTATGTCTTACAACGCCAAAGTGTTGTAATCGGAGACGTCCGCTTTTTGGGGTGCACCCTCTGGACTGACTTTAGCTTGTTTGGTTTAGCTAAATGTGGAGCTGCAAAGCTGCTTGCACAACGAGCCATGGCAGATTTTCGCTATATTTCAAAGTCTACAGAATATGGAGTGCAGCTCTTCACTCCCAGTGATAGTGTGAAGGTGCACGAGTTAGATTATGCTTGGTTGCAGCAAGCACTAGCCGAACCGTTTGAAGGTAAAACAGTAGTAATCACGCATCATGCTCCTGCAGTAGGGAGCTTACACCCTCGATACCAGCACGACTTACTGTCTTCTGCATTTATCTCTGATCTCAGTGATTTAATGGGCTTATCCGTTCTGTGGGTTCATGGCCATACCCATCACAGCTTTGATTACATACTGAATGCGACTAGGATCGTATGCAATCCACGAGGGTATGCCTCTCACGAGGGAAGAGAAAACCCTCATTTCAACGATGCATTGGTGATCGAAATTTGAATCTAGCACTTAGTTCGCAACTACGATCCAAACCTCGAATGCAGTGAGACCAATCATGCCCCTTAAGGGCAATCCGAGTTGACTACTTGCCTTTCAGGCTTGCAGTTCGAGCAACTTAGCGAGCAAGCTCTGCTTGCCATCATCACTGAGCTTACTAATGGCCTTCAGCAAACTAGCTTCTAGTTCGGTCTCACAAAAGAAATACGCCACCGGCACTTCCAGCTCTTCAGCCATGCGTTTCATCGTGTCGTAATCTGGCGCATGCTTGCCTTTTTCGTACTGGTTCATTCGTGCGCTCGCACTGTTTTCATCCATACCCATCCTCACTCCCAGTTGCACTTGGGTTAAGCCTTTATTGAGTCTCGCTTCTTTGAGGCGAACTGGGAACGGCGATTGGATAGGCATTGCGAACGTCCGAGTTAGATGCAATACCTAAGATTTTCTTAGTTCCTTCACATAAGATATACTAAGGAATTCTTAGTTTTCAATGCCGTCATGAAAAATTTTTACCAAAACCACTTTAAAATCGAGACCTTGCAATACTTGCGCCGTGTTGGCAGTCTGACCAAAGCTGCGCGCCGCTTTGACGTTCACCCATCGACATTGGCCACGTGGCAGCGTATCGGGCTCGAAGAGTTTATGAAACGTGAACTGCAAAATACCAAAACGCTCGAACCACGAAAGTCCACACACGAGCTAGAACAGCGCATCCAGCGACTTGAGCAAGAGAATGCAGTGCTACGCCAAGCGGCTCGTTTGTTTTTTATGTGCTGACATCATGTGAATGTTAAATTTCATCCGCGTGTTATTTGGAAGCTTCACAATCCGCAAAATTTGAAAGCCACGCTCAAATGCGTGGCTTTTTTATGCAGTAACGGAAAAGAAACGATATTTGTTGACAAGGTTTGTTGGGAAGAATACTGTGCAGTATCGCTAAAGAAACGGCACAAGCATGCAACTGAAACACCTCGCCAACATCTCTGCTGGGCACCCCTTTCGGGGGAAGATTCCTGAGTCGCCAGGCTCTGGGATTGTAGCTGTGCAGATGAAAGATGCCTCGGCACTCGGCGGTGTGGCTTGGGCTGACTGTATTGAAACCGAGCCCACAGGCCGCCGTGATGATTGCCTGCAAGTTGGCGATATTCTGGTTGCCGCCCGTGGTAGCCGTAATTATGCGGTGTTGATTGATGACTCTCTCACCGCAACCGGTAAGCAGGCCATCGCTGCACCGCAGTTCTTCATTGTCCGCGCCACTGCCCCACAATTATTACCCGAATACCTGTGCTGGTTTCTCAATCAGCCGCCAAGTCAGCGCTATTTCGAGCTCAATGCTGAGGGTACCCTCACCAAAGCCATTAAACGCAATGCTTTGGAAGAGATACCCATTGCCATACCTGATCTAGCCCGCCAGCAGGCCATTATTGGCCTCGCCAATACCTTGCAGCAAGAGCTGCGCCTCATCGAACAACTGCGCCGAAATGGCGAGCACATGCTGGCCGCCATCGCGAATGAGCTAGCCGCCGACCTGCTCACCACGGCAACGCCCGCAATACAAACCATTAAAAATACGCCATCCAAGGAATAACCATGACCGACCAAATCAATCAGGACGACATCAACAAAGCGCTCTGGGCGGCCTGCGATACATTTCGCGGCACCATCAGCGCCGATACCTACAAAGACTTCGTGCTCACCATGCTGTTTCTGAAATACATTAGCGATGTATGGCAAGACCACTATGACGGGTATCAGGCCGAATACGGCGATGAGCCCGAGCTAATCGAAGAAATGCTGAAAAACGAGCGCTTCGTGCTGCCCCGCGAGGCCAGCTTCTACAAGCTGCACGAACGTCGCCACGAGCCGGGCAATGGCGAGCGCATTGATCAGGCGCTGCACGCGATTGAAGAAGCCAACGGCACCAAGCTCAAAGACGCGGGCAAAAGCGTGTTTCAGGACATCAGTTTCAACACCGACAAGCTGGGCGAAGAAAAGCAGAAAAACACCATCCTGCGCCACCTGCTGGAAGACTTTGCCAAGCCCGAACTCAACCTCAAGCCCAGCCGCGTCGGCACGCTCGACATCATCGGCAACGGCTATGAATTTTTGATCAAAAACTTCGCCGCCAGCGGTGGCCAGAAAGCCGGTGAATTCTATACCCCGCCCGAAGTTTCCGAGCTGATTGCCGAGCTGCTGGACCCGCAGCCGGGCGACAGCATTTGCGACCCAGCCTGCGGCTCGGCCTCGCTGTTGATGAAATGTGGCCGCAAAGTGGTCAGCAATCACGGCAGTAAAAACTATGCGCTGTACGGGCAGGAAGCCATCGGCTCGACCTGGTCGCTGGCCAAGATGAATATGTTTCTGCATGGCGAAGACAACCACAAAATCGAATGGGGCGACACCATCCGCAACCCCAAGCTGCTCGATAAAAACGGCGAGCTGATGCTGTTCGACATCGTCACCGCCAACCCGCCGTTTAGCCTGGAAAAATGGGGGCATGACGAAGCTGAAAACGACAAATACAGCCGCTTCCGCCGTGGCATTCCGCCCAAAACCAAGGGCGACTACGCCTTTATCCTGCACATGATCGAAACACTGAAACCCGGCAGCGGCCGCATGGGCGTGGTGGTGCCGCATGGCGTGCTGTTCCGTGGCAGCAGCGAAGGGGCAATTCGGCAAAAGCTAATTGAAGAAAACCTGCTCGACGCCGTCATCGGCCTACCGGAAAAACTCTTCTACGGCACCGGCATCCCAGCGGCGATCCTGATTTTCAGCAAGGAAAAATCCGACACCAACGTGCTGTTCATCGACGCCAGCCGCGAATGCAAAGCCGGTAAAAACCAAAACCAGCTGACAGACGACAACATCGCCAAGATCGTCAGCACCTACCGCGAAGGCGTGAACGTCGATAAATACGCCTATGTGGCGAGCTTTGACGAGATCAAAGACAACGACTTCAACCTGAACATCCCGCGCTACGTCGATACCTTTGAAGAAGAGGAAGAAATTGATCTGCTGGCAGTACGCGCCGAGCGCGAGCAGCTGAAAGTGAAGTTGAATGCGCTGGAAACCGAGATGGCGAAATATCTGCAGGAGCTGGGTTATGTTGCCTGAAACTTGGAAACTCAGTACGCTCGATGAAATTGCGAAAATTAGCTCTGGTGGTACACCTAGCAGGCAGACCCCTGAATATTGGGGCGGCGATGTACCTTGGGTCACAACGGCGGAGGTTCAATTTGGAACAATATTGGATACCGCAGAGAAAATTACCGTCGAGGGATTGAACAACTCATCCGCTAAATTATTTCCGGTCGATACCATTTTGATGGCGATGTATGGACAAGGAAAAACTCGCGGTCAAGTAGCAAAACTCGGCATCGAAGCATCCACAAATCAGGCGTGCGCTGCTATTTTGCTGAATGAAGGCCATCATGTTGAATACTATTTTCAGTTCTTAATGAGCCGATATGAGCACATTCGCGAAATGTCGAACAGTGGCGGTCAAGAAAATCTAAGTGGTGGGATTGTTAAATCAATTCAGGTTCCTGTTCCTCCTTTGCCTGAACAAAAGAAAATCGCCCAAATCCTCTCGACTTGGGATCAGGCCATCGCCACCACCGAGCGCCTACTCGACCTCGCCCGCCAGCAGAAAAAAGCCCTGATGCAACAGCTGCTCACCGGCAAAAAACGCTTTCCGGGGTTTGAGGGGGAGCGGAAAAAGTACACCCTCGGCGAGCTGGGGAATACGTTCAACGGTTTAACTGGCAAAACTAAAGACGATTTTGGTTTTGGGAAAAAATACATTCCATACATCAACATCTTTAAAAACAGCCGAATCGACGTGAGCGCGCTAGAACTTGTTGATGTGAAAGAAGGTGAGTCACAGTCGCTGTCTCAATATGGCGATATTTTCTTCACTACATCATCCGAAACGCCAGATGAAGTTGGCATGTCTTCGGTTCTGCTTGATCAGGTCGATGAGTTATACCTCAACTCATTTTGCTTTGGATATCGGCTATTTGGTTTTGATTCACTGTTGCCCGAATTCGCCCGTTATCTTCTTCGGAGTGAACATGTTCGCGGTGAAATTGCAGTTCTCGGTCAAGGGGCTACCCGCTACAACCTCTCGAAAAAGCAACTAATGAAACTGGAGCTTACGCTCCCGCCTGTTGATGAGCAGAAAAAAATAGCCTCGGTTCTTTCCGGTGCAGACCAAGAAATCGAAACCCTGCAATCCCAGCTCGACGGACTGAAACAGGAGAAAAAAGCCCTGATGCAGGAGCTGTTAACGGGTAAACGTAGAGTTTTGATCTAAGGGTGTGCTAACAATGAAATTAAGAATAAGTGAAATCACTTTGAGAAATTTTAAAGCATTTAAAAAAATCTCAATACATCCCAATCATGATTTCAATATAATTATTGGAGAAAATAGTACTGGAAAGTCTACTATTTTTGAAGCAATTCAACTCTGGGAAAAATGTTATAGAAATTATATTCTCTCTTCTCGAAAAGGATTTTATAAGTTAAGCCAATCAACGAGCAGGTATGTTAATTATCAAGATCTTGATTTTCTAAGAATCGCAAATGATGAAGATCTTTTTCATGACCCGAAAGATCCGGAGTTAGGTAAATGTGCCGAGCTAACCATAGCGCTGACTAATGATGCTGATGCACCTCAGACTTGGAGCCTAGGTTTTACAGTAACGTGCCCGACATCGATTGAAAATGCTTTTTATCGTGTTCAACCCATTGATTATGACCAATTTGTAGAGTTTGCTGCTTCATTTTGTCAGCCTGGCAAATTTCTTGACGAGGCTATATTCATATATCAAACGCGCCCAATTTCTGGGGTTTCTCAGTTTGAGCCATATTATAATGAAGCTCAAATTAAGAAGAAAATTAAAACGGGGCATTCTCATGAGGTGCTTCGAAATAAGATTATTTCAAAAAGGAACTCATTAGTCGACCTTGAGAGAAGATTATCTGAAATAATTGAAAAATCTGTAAAGTTTTCCATTCCGCCAGCTACTCGGCGCGAGAAAGATGAATTCATACAACTTGAAGTACGCATTGGTTCCGATGCTAAAGTATATGATTTACATCTACAAGGAAGTGGTTTCTTACAAATCGTGGAAATATTAGCCACCATTGAATATATTGACGCACCACTAAAAGTACTGTTGGTCGATGAACCGGACTCCCACATTCATTCCAAACTACAGAAAAATCTACTATCTCACCTGCGAAGAATTGATCACAATCAATTCTTTATTATCAGTCACAACGATCAATTCGTGACAAATGCAGGAAATGGTGAGATATTTTTCTTAAATGATGACGCTAAAACATCTGGTGAACTGAAACCTGTGGACTCTAGGAATTTTGATGTCATTAAAAAGGCATTAGGTGGAGTTATATTATCACTTGAGCGGTTGAATCAATCGGATAAGATTGTATTTATTGAAGGTGAGGATGATGCTGACTACCTTAACAATATCTTCGATAAAATAAAATGCATTGCCCACGTTAGCGGTTGTTTGTCAAAAGTTACATTTTTTCCTCTTAGAGGCAAAGATAATATTTTACAAAAAATCGAATACAACAAAAGGACATTATCAGCTTTACTGAGAGGGAAAAGACTGTATGCCATATTCGACAGAGACTTTTCTAATAACATTGTAGATGAGACCCTTAAACGGAATATCACTGGAAAAGGTTGCACTCCATACAGTCATGTTGGCTATTGCATAGAGTCTGTTGTATTTTCAGATACTGTGATTTTAAAAAAATATGTATGTACTTTGGTGCCGCACATTCCTCAGGCTACAATTAACTTGCGTATTGATGAATTGCTTGGCAATTTAGGGCGCGCAATTACAGATGTTAACGACCCTAAAAATATTGCTGTTCAGAGAAGATTTGATGGACAAAAAAATAACCGACCAGAGTTTGATGGGCTTAATTTTGCTGATGTTATGCGATCTTGGAACGATAATGGGGTATTCAGACCTGAGAGAGTAATGTCTAAACCAATAATTTGTGAGTTTATTCTTGATCTTGAAAACAAAATTGGCGTTTCATTGTTTTTGCGTACTTCAAATAATGAAGAAGAAATTAGTTCAAAGTTTTTTTTGAACTACATCAAATCAGTTCAAATGGCCGAAGATTTAATCCCTTCACTTGTTCAACTATTAGAAATGCTGGATGTGCGCATCATTCCGGGTGTTGAACAACCGCTTCAAGTGGAAAGGCAATGACTCAGCACACCCCAAAATTCCAGGAAGAATACAGCGCAAAAATTCCTGCGCTAACGCTACTGACCAATCTTGGCTGGACTTTCCTGCCACCCGAGCTGGCCTTGGCCAAACGCGGTGGCAAGCAGGATGAGGTGGTGTTGCGCGATGAGCTGCGCCAGGTTTTGCAAACTCGGCGTTTTCGCTTTGAGGGGCGTGAGCAGGCTTTGTCGGACAAGGCAGTGGACAAGCTAATCGCCGAAGTGTGTAGCCCGGCGCTGAATGAAGGCCTCGCGCTGGCCAATGAAAAACTCTACAACCATATGCTGTACGGCATTTCGGTGACCGAGTTTGTGGATGGCAAGAAAGCCAACCCGACCATTGCACTGATCGACTGGGAAACGCCAGAGAACAATAGCTTCCTGTTTACCGAGGAATACAGCGTAACGCGCACGGGCGGCATTGATAGCCGTCGCCCCGATATCGTGTGCTTTGTGAATGGCATTCCGCTGGTGGTGATCGAGGCCAAGCGCCCCGATGGTAATGCCAAAAAAGGCCCGACCATTTCAGAAGGAATATCTCAATCACTGCGGAACCAGCGCCACGATGAAATCCCGCGCCTGTTTGCCTATGCGCAGCTGATTTTATCTATCAATGGCACCGATGGCCGCTATGGTACTTGCGGCACGCCGGAGAAGTTTTTCGCTGCCTGGCGCGAAGAGGATATCTCTGATGCTGAGATGTATGCGATCAAGAATAAGACGCTGAGCCAGCTACAGGCAGATACCCTATTTAATCATCGTCCAGCCAAGGATTTGGCTTGGTTTCAATCGCTGCTCGCCGGTGGTGAGCTGGCGGTGACTGGGCAGGATAAATTGCTGATTAGCTTGCTCAAGCCTGCCCGCCTGATGGAAATGGTGCGGTATTTCACGCTGTACGATAAAAAGGTCGGCAAAATCGTCGCCCGCTATCAGCAGGTGTTTGGTATCAAGCGGCTAATCGCCCGCATCAATACCCGTCGCGCCGATGGAGGCCGCGAAGGCGGTGTGATCTGGCATACCACCGGCTCGGGCAAATCGTTCACGATGGTGTTTCTGAGCAAGGCGCTGATCCTGCATGATTCGCTCAAGCAATGCCGTATTGTGGTAGTGACCGACCGCGTTGACTTGGAAAGCCAGCTCTCCAAAACCTTTGCTTCTGGTGGCGAATTAGCGGGCAAGAAAGACAAAGAAGCCGCACTGGCCACCTCGGGCAAGCGGCTGGCCGAACAGATTAGCACCGGCACTGAGCGAATTATTTTCTCGCTGATTCACAAGTTCAATACTGCGACCAAGCTGCCAGAATGCGTGAACACCAGCCCCGACATCATCGTGCTTATCGATGAGGGCCACCGCAGCCAGGGTGGCGAGAGCAATATCCGCATGAAGCAGGCCATGCCCAATGCTGCCTTCGTGGCCTTTACTGGCACGCCGTTGCTGAAGGATGACAAAACCACCAGCAAATTCGGCCCGATTGTGCATGCCTACACCATGCAACGAGCCGTGGAGGACGAAGCCGTTACCCCGCTGCTGTACGAAGAGCGCATCCCCGATCTGGATATTAACGACCGAGCGATTGATGCAGGCTTCACCCGCATTACCACCAGCCTGACCGACGAGCAGAAAGCCGACCTGAAACGCAAATACGCCAAGCGCGGCGAGCTCTATCGCGCCGAAGATCGCATTCAGCTGATTGCCCGCGATATTGCCGAGCATTTTGATAAAAACATCACCGCAGGCCTGAAAGGCCAGCTGGCTTGCGATAGCAAAGCATCGGCCATCAAATACAAGAAATACCTCGATGAGGTTGGGCTATTTGAATCCGCCGTGGTCATCAGTGCACCGGATACCCGCGAGGGTAATTCGGAAGTGGATGAAGCGTCGATCCCCGAAGTAACACAATGGTGGAAAGACAATGTCGGCTCGCAAGACGAACAGGCCTACACCAAACAGGTGATCGAGCGTTTCGATAAAGATGAATCGCTGAAATTGCTGATTGTGGTGGATAAGCTGCTTACCGGCTTTGATGAACCGAAAAACACCGTGCTGTATATCGATAAGCCACTCAAAGAGCACAACCTGATTCAGGCCATTGCCCGCGTAAACCGGCTGCATCCTCTGAAAAAGTTCGGCTTGCTGATCGACTATCGCGGCATTCTGGCCGAGCTAGATACCACCATTGCCAAGTATCAGGACCTGGCCTCCCGCACTCAAGGCGGCTACGACATCAACGATATCGCTGGCCTCTACAACCCGATGAGTACCGAATACAAACGCCTGCCGCGCTTGTATAAGCAATTGTGGGCAATATTTGATGGCGTTAAAAACAAGAACGACATCGAACAACTGCGCCAGGTATTGATCCCGAAAACCGAAGAGCGCAACGGCGAACTGGTTGATATCAACCAGAAAGTGCGTGATGACTTTTACGAGGCGTTGAGCGAGTTTTCTGGCTGCCTGAAAGTTGCTCTGCAATCGGCTACTTTCTTTGAAGACACCAGTTTTAGCGATGCCGACCGTCAGCATTACAAAGAAACGGTGAAGCAGTTCTCCAGCTTGCGCCAACTGGTGAAGCAGGATTCAGGCGAAACCATCAACTACGACGACTATGCCGCGCAGGTGAAAAAACTGCTCGATAAGCATGTTGTCGGCGTTGAAGTGCGTGAGCCGGGTGGCACTTATGAAGTTGGTAAAATGGGCAGCAAACCCAAACTGGAAGACTGGTCGGAAGAGAAAACCCGCAACGAAACCGACATCATCAAAACCCGTGTGGCCAAGATGATTGAGCAGGAATTGCGTGATGACCCGTATGCGCAGGAGGCCTTCTCCAAGCTGCTGCGCGATGCGATTGCCGAGGCTGAAAAGCTATTCGATCACCCGCTCAAACAATACCTGCTGTTCCACGAATTTGAAGAGAAAGTGCAAAGTCGCCAGCTGGATGAATTGCCAGATGCTTTCAAAGGCAATCGCCATGCGCAAGCCTATTTCGGCATCTTTAAAAAGTCGCTGCCCGAGGTATTTGCCATCAGCGATCCACAGGTACTCGATAAATGGGTGGTACTGGCTTTTGATATCGACCAGCTGGTTGAGCAAGTCGTGGGCGAGCATTCGATCAATCCGCAAAACATCGAAGCCAACATCCGCAAGCAATTGCTGCCGCTCTTATTCAAAGAGTGCAAAGCCATTGGTGCAGGTATGGATCAGGCCAAGGCAATGGTGGAATGGGTGGTGCAGATTACCCGCGTTGGTTTGAATGCCGCTGGGGTGTAAGTTGAACGTCGCAATCAAACCAAAGCAAAAGCCGAGCAAAACTACGCTGTCGTTCAACTATTCCGACGAGCAGATTAGTTTTGAGCGGCTACCGCGCACAGAAGGCAATGGCAAAATCCTGATCAAAGTATTGCCAGATTGCCGTGTGCAAATCAGCGCACCTGAAACGGCCAGTGATGAGCAAGTGATTGCTGCTGCCAAACAACGTGCGCGCTGGATTTATCAGCAACTACGCGAGTTCCGATCCCGCCTAGAACACGTACGCCCACGGCAATACATCAGCGGCGAAAGCCACTACTACCTTGGCAAACAGTACGTCCTGAAAGTGATCGAAAACCCGACAGAAAAGCCATCAGTAAAACTATTGCGCGGAAAGATCGAAGTGACGGTACGGGAAAAGTCAGCAGAGAAAATCATCGCACTGCTTGCAGACTGGTACAAAGCGAGAGCGAAAGAAGTCTTTGCCCGTCGATTAGAGGCAATGCTAGAGCAAGCCCTATGGGTCAGCGAAAAGCCACCACTGCGCGTTCTGGTGATGCAAACTCAATGGGGAAGCTGCTCACCAGCAGGAAGATTGACGCTTAACCCTCACTTAGTTAAGGCACCAAGAGACTGTATTGATTACGTAATTCTGCACGAGCTATGTCACCTCGCTGAACACAACCACAGTGAACGCTTTTACCGACTAATGGGGCAGGTGATGCCGAATTGGGAAAAGATAAAAAGCCGATTGGATAGTTCGGCGAACATTTTGATATTTTAACTTCTTGCTAACTGCTGCTGTAATATCGTTTGCATGACAATAAAGGGTTGTTCGAAACTTGGAGCCCCCGTAAAGCAGGGGGATCTATTTACTGCTTTGGGTCGGTCTCGCCGCTCAATCCAATGCATAAATGCGAAGGCATGGGGCGCTGCATCAAATAAGAACGTATGGATAAATTCATAAGTGTCCCCAGTCTGTTCAAAACGCAATATCAAACACCTGTGAGAACCGCCGGATCATGCCCGGTGCGTCGTTGTCTGTAGAACCGAAAATACGTAAGAAGAACTCACGTAAATTGCCGACCTCGCCCAGTGGCTCGGTCCCTGCGGGCTGCCCGTTAAGTCGTACTTCAGCAATCACAGCTGGGGTACTGCTACCTATTCGCGTCCCCACCACCCAGCAGCCGTAGATCGCCGCAGCGCGCTCTGCCTCTCCTAAATACAGGACGGTTTTTTAGCTCCATCTGAATAGGGCGCAGCGCTCAGAAAACAACGAATCTTACGTTGCATACAATCCAGACATGATGAAATGCCTGAGAGCCAAAAAATACCGAATGTACTTGGGTTGGCATTGAGGCGAAATGAAAGATGATGTCAGGTTGAAGTGCCAGGCAGAGGATTTTTTTGCTTTGCTTTCTTGATGTTTTGGCGTCGGGTTTATGTCATGAGGCCCCTGCGCCTTTAGATTTCTCAACATAAGTGGCGTTTTTTTAAGAACAGTCTGCTTTTTGGTCAAGTACTGCGGATTCAGAAGACTTGTCGTTGATAAAACAGCTCCACGAATCGTTTCGAAGTGCAAAGGGTTTAACGGCCTAACTGCTGATGTGTGCGCAGTGTTAAAATGAGAAGAAATTACCCTATCCGCCATAGGCGATGTACTAAGAGAGAAGTTGCAATGAGTAAAGCCGCCGAGGCTCGTAAGAAGCTAATTCGAAGACATGTAGGGAAAGCGATAGCAGACTACGCAATGATCGAAGATGGCGACAAAGTGATGGCCTGCATTTCAGGGGGCAAAGATTCTTTTGTCATGCTAGATACGCTATTGCATTTACAGCGCGTAGCACCCGTCAAATTTGAAGTGGTCGCTGTCAACTTAGACCAGAAACAACCAGGTTTCCCTGAGCACGTATTACCTGAGTACTTTACCGAGAAAGGGATCGACTATTTCATTCTCGATAAAGATACATATTCAGTCGTGAAGGAAAAAGTGCCAGAAGGTAAAACTACCTGTGCTTTATGCTCACGACTTCGTCGAGGCACGCTTTATGGGTTTGCCGAAGAAATTGGAGCCACCAAGATCGCACTTGGGCATCATATGGATGACATTGTCGAGACCTTGTTCTTGAATATGTTCCACCAGGCCAAGCTAAAAGCTATGCCGCCCAAACTGCTGGCTGATGACAAACGTAATATTGTTATCCGTCCTTTGGCCTATTGTCGCGAGAAAGATATCGCTAAAGTGGCAGATGATCTGAACGTACCAATTATTCCTTGTAATCTTTGTGGGTCTCAAGAAAATCTACAAAGGAAAAAAATTAAGTCGATGATCGCTGAATGGGATACTACAAACCCAGGCTATATCGAGAACATATTTCATAGTCTTCAAAATGTCAGCCCATCTCAGCTTGCTGACACCAAGCTTTTTGATTTTGAAAAGCTGGCACTCGATCGTTCCGCCGAGAAGCAACAGCATGAGTACGGTGGTGTTGAAGTTTCTTCGTCATCATGTAGCAGCTCGCTTCCATTTGAGGGGCAACAGTCAAAAATTGTAAAGATTCATCATGTCAAGTTTGAGTCTCAGGAGGTCAAATGACCCTTAATTTGGCATATCAACCGCTTTCTTTTACATTTTTGACTGTTTTTGTTAAGGCTTTTTCCGATGTAAGGCTCTATTTAGCTGGTTTTCTTGCATCTGCCAAAAGGGTTTATTGCCTATACGGGAAGGACAGCTACACCATGCTGGATATTTTGCTCGGCCTGCAAAAATCGGCACCGATCAATTTTTCGATTGTGGCGGTGAATCTAGATCAGAAACAGCCCGGCTTTCCCGAGCATGTACTGCCTGAATATCTCAGCCAGCTGGGCGTGGAATACAAAATCGTTGAGGAAGACACCTATTCGATTGTGAAGCGGGTGATCGAGCCGGGCAAAACCACCTGTAGCCTGTGTTCACGCCTGCGCCGCGGCATTTTGTACCGCGTGGCCGACGAGCTGGGTGCGACCAAAATTGCCTTGGGTCACCACCGCGACGACATCTTGGCGACGCTGTTCCTGAATATGTTTTACGGTGGCAAGCTCAAAGGCATGCCACCAAAATTGGTGTCGGACGATGGCAAGCATATGGTGATCCGCCCGCTGGCCTATTGCAAAGAAAAAGACATCGAAAAATACGCCATCGCCAAAGAATTCCCGATTATTCCGTGCAACCTGTGCGGTAGTCAGCCGAATCTGCAGCGCCAAGTGGTGGGCGATATGTTGCGCGATTGGGATAAACGTTTTCCGGGCCGGCTGGAAAATATGTTCGCGGCCACCTGCAATGTGGTGCCTTCGCATCTGAACGACCCGAAAATCTACGATTTTGTGCACGCCAAAGCCGATGGCGTGGCGCGGGCTGATGGTGACAAAGCCTTTGATAAAGAAGAATTTGCCGATCCCGCACGGATTTCAATTCTGGCCAGCAAACCTGCGGCCAGCGCATGCGGGAGTGACGACTGATGCTGTTTCGCTCCAAACGGTTTTCCAAGGCCAATGATGATGACATCGTGATTGATGTGTCTGAAGAAGGCGGCGTGCGCAAACTGCATTTCGGTCAGGATGACACCCAGAGCGCCATGAAAATCAGCGCGCCCAATGAGTTGCTGCTGGCGTATTCGCGCTGCGTGTTTGCCAGCCTGCTGTTTGTGGAACCGCCCAAAGACATGTTGCTGATTGGCCTAGGTGGTGGTTCGATTGCCAAGTGGGTGCATGAATACCTGCCCAGCACGCACCTGACCTGCGTCGAGCTGCATCAGCAGGTGATCAATGTAGCGCGTAGCATGTTTTATCTGCCGCCCGATGATGAGCGCCTGAGTGTATTGGCCGCCGATGGCGCGGCTCATGTTTATGGCATGGCCGATGATTCGGTCGATTGCATTGTGATGGACGCGTATTCGTCCACTGGCATCGCCGCGCCGCTGGCGAATGCCGATTTTTTCCAGGCTTGCCGCGATAAGCTCACCGACAACGGCGTGCTGGCCGTGAATCTGTGGAGTATCGACCGCAAATTCGAGCAATATTGTGCCCAGATTGGCGAGCTTTTTGATGGCCGCCTGCTGTGCTTGCCCGCGCGGCAAAAGGGCAATGTGATTGCGTTTGCCTTTAAGCGTGGTCAAAACAGCCCACAGTGGGAGCGTTTGGCCGAACGGGCGAAAAAGCTGGAAAGTCAGTATGGGCTCGAATTTGGTGAGTTCGTCAGTGATCTGGCGCGGATGAATCCGCATAATGATCGCCGGCTGTTCATCTAGGCCGCCGCTTGCCCGCATGGCTAATAGCGCAAACGCAGGAAATGGTTTGCAAGATGGCCGGGATGTGAAAAAATTAAGGTAATCAACGAAATTCTGAAATAGGTAGTTTTATGCTCGACCGTGATGGCTATCGGCCAAACGTCGGCATCATCATCCTCAATCGCCAGAACCAAGTGTTTTGGGGAAAACGGGTGCGCGAGCACTCCTGGCAATTTCCGCAGGGCGGCATCAAGCAGGGGGAAACTCCTGAACAAGCCATGTATCGTGAACTGGCCGAAGAAGTTGGCCTGTTGCCCGAGCATGTCGAGATCGTCGGCCGCACGCGGGATTGGGTGAAATATGATGTGCCGACCAACTGGGTGCGCCGTGAGTGGCGTGGTACCTACAAAGGTCAAAAGCAAATCTGGTTTCTGCTGCGCTTGGTGGGCAGAGATTCGGATGTCTGCCTGCGCAAGACCGCACACCCCGAGTTTGATGCTTGGCGCTGGAATGAATACTGGTCACCGCTGGAGGCCGTGATTGATTTCAAGCGGGGGGTGTATGAAGCTGCGTTGGGGGAGCTGGCGCATTACATTGGCCAGACTCTGACGCCGCCCAATCTGGGTAGTCATATCAGCAATTAAACACAATAACGGGTGGCCACGGTCGCCCGTTTTTTCTGCCGGTCATTCATGGATTTAGTCGCCCGTCAGGTCAGCGAGGCTTTGTGGCGCTCGCTGGCCTTTTTCAATGTTTTCCGCTTGCTGACCATTATCGGCTTGTTGGCAGGGATGTTTTTCTTTGCCCGCACGCCGGTCAATGAGCTGGCCAATCCCGTTGATGCCGCCATGCTCTTGGGCGGCTACACCATTTTTGCCTTGTTGTTTACCGCCGGGATTGCCAAGCGCTGGCCCAGTTTTGATCTGCAGCTCTCTTGTCAGGTCACTGTCGATGTCCTGATTATTGTGAGCCTGATGCATCTGGGTGGCGGGGTAAAGAGCGGGCTGGGGATTTTGCTGCTGCCTTATCTCGCTGCCGCCGGCCTGATTGCGCGTGGGCGAATGACGCTGTTTCATGCCTCGGTCGCCAGTATTGCGTTGCTGCTCCAGATGTTGTGGGCCAATCTGACCCAAAGCGGTGAAGACTGGGCCTCAATGCCGACCGCGCTCTTGTGTGTGGCCTCCTTTGCCGTGGCGTGGCTGGCGTTTCGCTTATCGCGCTACGCCGAAGAAAATCGCGCCTTGGCTGAGCAGCGCAGCGTGGATTTGGCCAATCTCGCTCAGGTGAATGAGCGGATTTTGCAGGATGTATCCGATGGCGTGTTTGTGGTGGATGAGCATGAAACCATTCGCCAATATAACGAGCAGGCCGTGCGGCTCACCGGCTTGCGACCGGCGCTGGGCTCATCACTGGCGGCGGATGTGCCGGAGCTCGCCGGCCCCTTGCTGCGCTGGCGGGCCCAACCCGGGGTGTCGGCCGAGCTGGTACAAACAGCCGATGGCCGCAATACCTTGCGGGCGCGTTTTGTACCGCTGAACGAGGGCGGTAATGGCAGTGTGCTGATTTATCTGGAAGATATGGCCCGGCTGCGCCGCGAAGCCCAGCAGCTCAAACTCGCTGCCCTAGGGCGGCTCACCGCGAATTTGGCTCATGAAATCCGCAACCCGCTGGGCGCGATTACCCATGCTGCGCAGTTGATGCAGGAAGAGGCGGATAATCCGCTGTTGCAAAAACTGACCCGCATTATCAATGACAATAGCCAGCGGCTAGAGCGGATGGTGAAAGATGTGCTGGAGCTCAATCGCCGTGATCGGGTCAAGCGGCAAGATATCAAGCTCGCTGAATGGCTAGCCACCTTCAACGAAGAGT
Organism: uncultured Chitinibacter sp.; assembly: GCF_945957625.1. Classification (NCBI taxonomy): domain Bacteria; kingdom Pseudomonadati; phylum Pseudomonadota; class Betaproteobacteria; order Neisseriales; family Chitinibacteraceae; genus Chitinibacter; species uncultured Chitinibacter sp. The sequence continues at coordinate 154,026 of NZ_CAMFLP010000007.1, read as the reverse complement.
TCATCTTGCAAGAAGCCGGCGTGCAGGCTTTGCAGATTGAGTGCGAGCCGCAAGTGCTGGTGCGCTTTGATTCTGGGCACTTGCAGCAAGTACTCTGGAATCTGGCCCGCAATGGTTGGCGTTACTGTACGCAGCAGCCGGGTAGTCTAAAGTTGCTGGTAACTCGGCAGCATGAATTCTGGGTGCTGGATGTGCTTAATGATGGGCCACCGGTGCCACCAGATGCCCAGTCGCAATTATTTGAGCCTTTTTTTACTACCGAAAGTAAAGGCACGGGCTTGGGGCTGTATATTGCGCGCGAAATTTGCGCCGCGAATGGTGCCTTGCTTGAATATCTGTCGCCTCCGCAGGGGGGGGCGTGTTTCCGCATTGTCTTTGGATATACCGATGGCCAGAAAATCTAAAAGCTTGCCCCGTGTCTTGGTGGTGGATGATGAAGTTGATCTGGCAGATCTACTGGAACTCACGCTGCTGAAAATGGGGCTGGATGTCGTCAAAGCCAATGGCGTGCAAGTGGCCAAAGGGCTATTGGATAGCCAGCGCTTTGATCTGTGTCTTTCGGATATGCGCATGCAGGACGGCGAAGGGCTGGAGCTGGTGCAGCATATTCAAGCGCGCAAGCTCGATGTCCCCATTGCCATCCTCACCGCCTATGGCAGTACCAATAATGCGATTGCCGCCTTGAAGGCCGGCGCTTTTGATTATCTGGCCAAGCCGGTGGCGCTGGAGCAGCTGCGCACCCTAGTTAAATCAGCCTTAAAGCTTGATGCGCCAGAGCCCGCGGTGAGCTTGCCTAGTGGTGATAATCCACTGCTTGGGCAATCTCCAGCGATGCTGTATGTGCAAGGGCTGATTGAAAAGCTCGCCCGCAATCAGGCGCCAGTGTACATCACCGGTGAATCAGGCTCGGGGAAAGAGCGGGCGGCGCGGCTGATTCATGCCAAATCCAGCCGCAGCGAGCAGCCCTTTGTGGCCGTGAATTGTGGCGCGATTCCGGAAACTCTAATGGAAAGCGAGTTTTTCGGCTACCGCAAAGGCGCGTTTACCGGCGCCAACGAAGACCGGGCGGGGTTTTTTCAGGCCGCCCATGGCGGGACTTTATTTCTGGATGAAGTGGCCGATCTGCCGCTGGCGATGCAGGTAAAACTGTTACGCGCGATTCAGGAGCGCAAGGTGCGGCAGGTGGGCGGTGTGGCGGAAGTCGATGTCGATGTCCGGATTATCTCGGCCACCCACCAGAATTTAGCCAAATGCGTCGAGGCCGGTAAGTTTCGGCAGGATTTGTATTACCGTCTGAATGTGATTGAGCTCAAAATGCCGCCGCTGCGCGAAATGGGCGACGATATCTTGCTGATTGCGCGAGCGGTGCTGGCCAAGCTGGCCCAGCGGCACAATATGGATGCGCCGCAATTGCAGCCCGATGCCCTACAGGCGCTGCGCCGCTATGATTTTCCCGGTAATGTGCGCGAGCTGGAAAACCTGCTGGAGCGCGCGCTGGCGCTCAGCGATGGCGAGCACATTACCGCCGAAGATTTACATCTTTCTGATCCCGTTGCTACCGAGGCCGCCGCACAGGCCGCCGATCTGGGGGAAACCTATCCGCTGCAGGATTATCTGGATCGGGTGGAAAAAGCGGCGCTGCTGGCGGCGCTGGCGAAAACCAATTTCAACCGCACCCAGGCTGCCAAATTATTGGGGATTACATTTCGCAGCATGCGCTACCGGCTGGATCGGCTGGGCATTGCGCAGGAGTGTGATGAATAAGACGATGCGTACCACTTGTCTACTGCGATCAACCGCTGGCGGTAGTTTGTAAGACTGGTTACTTATCCTGCGCAATCAATGCGGTATGATCCGCGCCTTTTGTAAGCTTTTGCGCGGATTAGTCATGTTGAAGTCGGTACGGTGGTGGGTGTTGGGCGGGATGTTGTCGGTATGGATGAGCGGAGCATCGGCCGCGCCGACCCTGACCGTGGGCTTGATCGCCCATGGTGAGGCAGCCGAAGCGGTGGCGGCTTGGCAGCCAGTGCTGGATGACCTGGCCAAAGCCACCGGCCGGCCCGTGAAAGCGGTGGCCGCGAAAAACTACAGCGAAATTCTGGATGGCCTGAAGTCTGGGCAGATTCAAGTAGCGCGGCTCGGGAATAAAGTGGCGCTTGAAGCGGTTGAAACTGCGAATGTCGATGTATTTGGCCAACTGGTGCTGGCCGGTGGTATCGATAAATACTCCTCGGTGCTGATCACCCGTAAAGACAGCGGCATTAAGGATTTGCAACAGGTCCTCTCGAGCAAAGGCCGCTATCGCTACGGCAGTGGCGATCGCAAATCGACCTCCGGTTTTCTGTTGCCGCAGTACTATGCCTTTCTGAAAAACAATATCGTGGTGGAGCAGCACTTCAAAGCGGTGCGCTATGGTAATCATCAGGATAATTTCCTGGCTGTCGCGCGCGGTGAAGTCGATGTCGCGGCCAACAATACCGATGATCTGGTCAAATTTGCGCGCAAATTCCCGCAAGAGTCGGCCAAAATCAAAGTGATCTGGCAATCGGATGCATTTAACTTTGACCCGCTGGTGATGCGTCGCACCTTACCGGCTGAGCTCAAACAAGCCATTAGCAGCTTCTTTTTGCAATACGCCACCAATCCACAATACCCGAATGCCAAAGCCAATCTGGCCGCCGCCGATAGCCTGGCCGGCTTTAAGCCACTGGCCAACCGCGATTTGAAGCGCATTGCCGAAGTTGAGCTGTTTTACGCGCAATTTAGCACCACGCTGAATACTGCTTTGAGCCAAGCGCAAAAAGAAGTGCAGGAAAAAGCCTTTTACCGCCGGCATGAGCAATTAATCGCCCTCTTGGGGGGTGCGCGCTAAGCCGTGGCAGAGTAGGATGACTGGCGAATCATTGTGTGGCCATCCTGTTATGCCGATTTCTTATCTGATCGATGCCCAAGGCTGGTGCGCCGGCGCGCGCCGGGTGCCTAGCCCGAATTGCGACGCGCGCAGCCAGTCGGTGGATATGATTGTGATCCACAATATCCACCTACCACCGCAACCGCCGGGTACGTGCGAATTTGCCGGTGATGATATCGAGCGCCTGTTTACCAATAGCCTCAATCCCTTGGCTCACCCTGCTTATCCCGAGCTGGCACTGTTGCGGGTTTCGGCGCATTTTCTGATCCGCAGAGATGGTGAGCTGATCCAGTTTGTGTCTTGCGCTGAGCGCGCCTGGCACGCCGGCATATCCAGCTGGGCAGGGCGGGAGCGCTGTAATGATTTTTCGGTGGGTATAGAGCTGGAAGGCTCGGATTATGTGGCTTTCGAGCTAATACAGTACGGGGTATTGCAGCGGTTGGTCGATGCCTTGCAGCTGCGCTATCCGATTGCGCATCTGGTGGGTCACCAAGACATCGCACCGGCGCGCAAGACCGACCCAGGCCCCTATTTTGACTGGCTACAATTGCAGGCTCAGCGGATGAAATTACGCCCGGCTGGCAACGAATGAAATAGCGCGCTGCTTTGGTGCATTGCCGCAACGAATGCCGCCAAATCATGCATTTAGCCGCCCACAGGCATATAATCCGCTTCCCGCTTTGGACGATTGAATCATCATGTCTCACCCAGATAGCCGTGATCCTAAAAAGCTAGCTGGCCTTGTGGTCGGCGCCATCGGTGTGGTGTATGGCGATATTGGCACTAGCCCGCTCTACACGCTAAAAGAATGCTTTAACGGCCACGTTCCTCTCGCGCTGAATGCGTTTAATGTACTGGGTATTTTGTCCCTGATTTTCTGGGGCCTGATGCTGGTCGTGACCTTGAAATACGTCAGCATCATTTTGCAGGCCGACAATCGCGGCGAGGGAGGTATTCTAGCGCTGATGGCCTTGGCCTTGCGCGCGGCGGGGGACCGCAAAACCACCGCGTTCAGATTAGCCGTACTCGGTATTTTCGGCGCCGCGCTGTTTTCCGGCGAGAGCATTATTACCCCCGCGATTTCGGTACTGTCCGCCCTCGAGGGGATTAGCCTCGTTTCCCATACTCTAGAACCCTACATTCTACCGGTGGCGATTGCGATTATGATTGGGCTGTTCGCCATGCAGTCACGCGGCACGGCTCTGGTGGGTAAGCTATTCGGCCCGATTATGCTGACCTGGTTTGGCGTGCTGGCCCTGCTGGGGGTGATTAATATCGTGCAGGCACCGCAAGTGCTGGCCGCGGTGAATCCTTGGTATGCCGTACAGTTTTTTCTAGCCCATCCGTGGGTGGCCTTCGTGCTGCTGGGGGCCGTTGTCTTGTGTCTGACCGGGGTTGAAGCACTGTATGCCGATATGGGGCACTTTGGCCGGCCGGCGATCCGCTATGCCTGGTGTTTGCTGGTGCTGCCGGCCTTGGTGTTGAATTATTTTGGTCAGGGCGCTCTCCTGATCTCTAACCCCGAAGCAATCAAGAATCCGTTCTACCTGCTTGCACCAAGTTGGGCCCAATTGCCGCTGGTGGTCTTGGCGACCATGGCGACTGTCATTGCCTCACAAGCGGTGATTTCCGGGGCCTTCTCGGTGGCTAATCAGGCGGTACAACTGGGGTTCTGCCCGCGGATGGATATTCAGCATACTTCCGAGCGGGAAATGGGGCAGATCTATATCCCCGGGGTGAACTGGTTCTTGTTGGTGTCTGTCATTATTCTGATTTTGAGTTTCCGCACTTCTAGTAATCTCGCTGCCGCCTATGGTTTTGCGGTGACCTGCACCATGGTCATGACGACCTTGCTCGCGTTTTATGTGGCTGGGCATTATCTACAAGGGCAGAAAAAGTATCTGTACTGGGCTGTTTTATCTTTCTTGCTGCTTATTGATCTTGCGTTCTTCTCGGCCAATATCCTGAAGCTGCATGAGGGCGGCTGGTTCCCACTGATGCTGGGCTTGATCGCCTTTACGCTGATGATGACTTGGAAACAAGGCCGCAAGCTGCTGTCGGCCAAACTGCGTGAGGGCGAAATGCCCTTGCCCGGCTTTGTCGAAAGCTTGGAAGCCTGCCCGCCACAGCGTGTAGAAGGCTTGTCGATCTTTATGACTGCTAGCTCCGATTCGGTGCCGCATGCCCTGCTGCATAATCTAAAGCACAACAAAGTGCTGCATGAGCAGGTGGTGTTTCTGACGATTCAGACCGACGATATTCCCTTTGTGCCCAGTCGTGAGCGGGTGGTGGTACGCAAACTGGGGCAAACTTTCTATCAGGTGATCGCGACGTTTGGTTTTAAAGAAGAGCCGAATGTGCCGCTGGTATTGCAGCAGGTAACACAGCTGCAGCCGGAGCTCGTGTTTGATGATATGAACACGTCGTTCTTCCTGTCGCGCGAGACGATTGTGGAGGCCAAATACCCGTCAATGAGTTGGTGGCGCCGGCGTTTGTTTAGTTTGATGAGCCGCAACGCCACGCGGGTGACCAACTTCTTCAAAATCCCACCGAATCGTGTCGTGGAGATGGGGATGCAGGTCGAGTTGTAATAAGTCTTTGAATTTAAATAGTGAAGAAGCAGTCGGCGTGATGTCGACTGCTTTTTTTACGGCCATCTGAGCCAGATTTCAAGGCCAGCGGCATGGCAAAAATACACCAAATGGCTGTGATTTTGTGCCGCGAGCCAAGTTGAGCTGCCGCATACACTGCGAGGCATCTGTCCAGCACCGCTGGATTTTTCAAAGTGTAGTGGAGGCAATCAGCATGAAAATCAAAACAACTGCTCTCGTTATTTCCCTGGCGCTGGCTGCCGGTTTTGCGCAAGCCGACGTGACTATCTCTGGTGACATGACCGGTGGGGTCAAACTGGATGATCGTGGTAGCGATAATAAAGACGGCGTGTATCTGGACGGCACTCTGTCGTTTGACGGTACGCACAAAATTGATGCGATTCCATCGTCGATCATCTGGCGCTTGTCGGCTGGCGTAAACAACAGCAGCGGCGGCAGCAAACTGGATGACTGGGTAAGCGTGAAAGACGCTTATGTCGGTCTGCAGGGTGATTTCGGTACTGCGCGTATGGGCCGCTTGATGACACCAAGCTATGACGCACAAGATGCGCTGTTTACTGATACCGGTCTGAGCTGGTTGGCGGGTGACTATGGCCTGGGCCAAGCTACGCGGATTAACAATATCGTGCGCTATGACACCCCTGAACTGAAAGGCTTCTCGGCAGGTGCGGCGTTTGGCTTTAAAGACTACAACGACGACGGTAACGGCTCAGGTAAAACCTATGACGTGGCTGCCAAGTACAAACTGGCTGGCTTGCAACTGGACGGTACTTACCAGAAACGTGATGGTGTTACGGATGATTTGACCGTGGGTAGCGCTACTGCGACCCAAACATTCGATACCGAGACTTACTACGCTGGTGCACGCTATGAGCTGCAAAATGGCCTGGGCTTCACCGCGGGTTACAAACACAATATGTTTGACCCAGGTAATGCCAAGATGGAACAAGGCCAATGGTTGGCTCAAGCGAGCTACAAACAAGATAAACACGCGGTTTATCTGAGCTACGCCAAACTGGACGATGTATCACTGAATGGCGCTAAACAAGGTGATTCAGGTGCCCAGGCGTACGTAGCCCGTTACAACTACTCGCTGAACAAAAACAACCTCGCTTTTGTGGAAGGTCGTTATGTGGAAAATGAAGCGAACTCTGCCATTGGCGCGGCCGACAATGCCTTTGACTACAGCGGCAAAGCCGGTCAAAACACTTCACGCGTGATGGTGGGTCTGAAGTCATTCTTCTAAGCTTGCCGGCTTAGACTGCAGACGCAAAAAAGGGGGCTTGGCCCCCTTTTTTATCGCATCAGCCGAGCATTGAGTTGAGTCAGTTGATGTAGATGACGAATCTGATGCTGCGCGGCAGGATGACGCTGTCGGCCAGGGCTCAGCCAGACCGTGTGCATACCCAAGCGACGAGCCATCTGCAGATTATCGATACTGTCTTCGACCATAATGCAATCGCGTAGCGGCACAGCAAAATGTCGACTCATCTGCAAAAACGCCAGGCGTTGAGGTTTGGGTCGTAAGCCTACCGTATCAATCCCGGCAATGCCGGTAAATAGATCGGCGATACCCAACTGCCCGAGCATCCAGCGGCCATACTCGGCCGGACCATTGGTAAACAGGTATTTATCACCAGCCAGCTGTAATAAGGTAGAGCGTAGGCGGGGCATTGGGTGCAGCGCCATCCCTAACTCAGCAAAGGGGTGACAGGCTCGCAGAAAAGTGTGCGGATTAAGCTCGGGATGGTGACGACGCAAACCCAGTAGAGTCGCACCGTAACGTTGCCAATAGCTCACCCTGAGATGGTTCGCTGTGTGGTGGTCGACCGCCAATTGCTGTTGCAGCCACTCCGTCATCGCCCGGTCAATCACCGGGAAGGCATGGCGGCTGGCGATGTGGAGGGTATTGTCGAGATCAAAAATCCAGTGCAAAGGGCGCATTGAGCAGAAAAAAGGCTGGCACACGGCCAGCCATTGTACGCATTTGTGCGGCGCTTAGCCGTAGATGTAATGGGTCATCTGCCCAATGACGAATTCTTGATCGGCAATTTTCTCGCGAACTAGATCGCCAATCGACAAAATCCCCATTACCCGATCGCCATCCAGTACGGGCAAGTGGCGGATGCGTTTTTCGGTCATCAGCCCCAGGCAATCATCCACATTGGCATTCAGCGGCACGCACAATAGTTTGTGCGTCATGATTTCCGAAATCGGGGTGCCGGCGGAAGTTTTGCCCATCAGCACTACTTTGCGTGCATAGTCGCGTTCGGAAAAAATCCCGACCAGTTTTGCGCCATCCATCACCAAAATGGCGCCAATATTGTGTTCGGCCATTACCTGCAAAGCCTGATACACCGTGGCGTTGGGTGAGACAGAGATCAGTTGTTCACCGCTTTTTTGATCCAGTAATTGTCGTGCTGTTTTCATTGGTGGCTCCCGTGCGTTTGGGTATTACCAATGTAGTTGGCTGCCTTGAATAGGCAAGAAAAAAGGCCGGCGCAGCGGGGCTGGCCGACCTTGTTGCAGTGCTGCGATTTGTTACTTCGCGCGGATCATCGTACCCACACCTTGCTCGGTCAGTACTTCCAGCAGCAGGGCGTGTTTGACCCGGCCATCAATGATGTGGACCGAATTCACACCGCTCTTGGCGGCATCGAGCGCCGAGCCGATTTTCGGCAGCATGCCGCCTGAAATTGTGCCATCCGCAAACAGCTCATCAATGCGACGTGCTGTCAGCTTGGTGAGTAAGGTGCCTTCTTTATCCAAGACGCCCGGGGTGTTGGTCATCAGGATGAGTTTTTCGGCTTTCAGCACTTCTGCCAGCTTGCCGGCCACCAAATCGGCATTGATATTCAGGCTTTCACCGCTGCTATCGACGCCGATCGGGGCAATGACCGGAATAAAATCGGCGGCATCCAAATGCTGCACGATGGCTGGGTCGATTTTCTCAATTTCACCCACTTGGCCGATGTCGACGGTTTCTTCGCCGGCTTCGTTTTTCAGCATCATTTTGCGCGCGCGGATGAAGTGGCTGTCTTGCCCGGTGAGACCAATGGCCTTGCCGCCGTGTTTATTGATCAGTGAAACGATCTCTTTATTCACATGGCCGCCCAATACCATCTCGACCACATCCATGGTTTCCGCATCGGTGACGCGCATCCCTTGGATGAATTCGCCTTTTTTGCCAATTCGGTCGAGCAGGTCATTAATCTGCGGGCCGCCGCCATGCACCACCACCGGATTCATGCCCACCAGTTTGAGCAGCACAACATCCGAAGCAAAACCTTCTTTCAGCTCTTCGTCGATCATCGCGTTGCCACCGTATTTAATCACGATGGTTTTATCGAAAAAGCGCTGAATATACGGCAGGGCTTCAGAGAGAATTTCGGCTTTGGTTTGGGCGGTAATGTCGCTCATGGCTCGCTCCGGCGGCAGATGAAAGAGTGCGGCGATTGTACCGCAGAACACCGGGCGCATTAGCCGTTTTTGCGCAATTTGCAGTGCATTTTTATACGCTGATTGGCGTGCTGAGCATGCTTGACGTTGACATAGTCGAAGCACATAATAAATGAACGTTCATTTATTTATTGCCGGTTATGAACTGCCCGCTCAAACGCTGGACTCGCCGTAAAAAAGCCCGCCCGCAGGAAATCCTTGTGGCGGCTTTGTCTTTATTTGTCGAGAAAGGCTATGCCGCCACCAAAATCGAAGACATTGCCCGCGCCGCCGGCGTCACGCGGGGCACGCCCTATCTGTATTTCGCCAATAAAGAAGAAATTTTCAAATCGGTCATCCGCGAATTGCTGCTGCCGCAAATTTCGCAAGGGGATGAAATCGTCAATCACTGGCAAGGCTCGATTCGCGATTTGTTTGTTGAGTTGATGCATTTCTGGTGGACGCAACTGGGCGCCGAGCAATTATCGGCCATGCCCAAGCTGATGCTGGCCGAAGGCGGTAATTTCCCCGATGTGCTGGCCCTGTACCGTGAAGGCTATGTGCAGCCGGGCAATGCGCTGATCCGCCGGGTGTTGCAGCTTGGGATCGAGCGGGGCGAGTTTGCCGCGGTTGATCTGGATTACGCGCCGCATATTATTAGTTCGCCGGTGATTATGGCGATGATCTCGCAGCATTCGCTGCACTGTTTACCTGAACAATTCGATCCGAAACGTTATTTGCAAACGATTCTGGATATTCTGTTAACTGGACTGCTGCAACGCAAAGGCTAACCATGAACCGCCCTCTACTCGCTGTGCTGTTTGGCGCACTTACCTTATCGCTGGCTGGCTGCCAGAAGCCGGTGGAAACCAAGCCGGAAATTCGCCCCGTGCGCACGCTCACGGTTAGTGCCAAAGAGGCGCATTCGGTGGGGGAGGTGTATAGCGGTGAAGTCAAAGCCCGGCATACCGTACCGATGGGCTTTCGGATTGGCGGCAAGCTCAATAGCCGGCCGGTGAATGTCGGCGATAGCGTGAAAGCCGGCCAGGTGCTGGCTAGCCTCGATCCGGGCGATGTGCGGCTTTCGGCCGATGCGGCACGGGCGCAACTGGAATCGGCGAAGGCGCAGCTCGCGCAAGCCGAGCTCGATTACAGCCGGGCCAAAGATCTATTGGCGCAAAAATTCGTCAGCCAAGCCGAAGTGGATAAACGCCAAACCTTGCTGACCGCCGCGCGCCAGCAATTTGAGCAAGCCCGCTCGCAAGCGCAGTTGGCGCAAAACCAGAGCAGCTACGCGCAGCTATTGGCCGATGTTTCAGGCGTGGTGACCGCCACACAGGCTGAGCCCGGCGCCGTGGTGTCCGCTGGCCAGCCGGTGGTGTTGCTGGCCAAAGATGGTGAGCGCGAAGCGGTCATTGATGTGCCGGAAGGCAAGGTAAAAGCCTGGAAAGTTGGGCAAAGCGTGAATGTCAGCTTGTGGGCGAATGAGCAGCTTAATCTGACCGGCACGATCCGCGAAGTAGCGCCGGCGGCCGATGCCTTAACCCGCACCTATCGGGTGAAAGTGACTTTACCGGCGAACGAGCAAATCAAGCTGGGTATGACGCTACAAGTCAATCAGCAAAATGCTTCCCAGCCTATACCTAGTATCTCACTGCCGTTAACTGCCGTGTTTGGCCGTGAACAGCAGCAGCGCGTCTGGTTGGTGAGCGCGGAGAAAGAGGGTACGGCCACCGTGAAAAGTACCCCGGTCAAAGTGCTGGAAATGGCCGGTGAAAGTGCGCAGGTGAGCGGTATTCAGCCCGGTGCGGTGGTGGTGACTGCCGGCGCGCATCTGCTACGCGAAGGGCAAGCCGTCCGCGTGCTCGCCACGCCAGCCAAGGAGGCGCGCCATGACTAAGCCTGAAGCCGCGCAAGGCTTTAATCTATCCGCCTGGGCCCTCAAGCATCAGTCGCTGGTGCTGTATCTGATGGCGGTGCTGTCGTTGGCCGGGATTCTGGCCTACACCCAGCTGGGGCAAAAAGAAGACCCGGAATTCACCTTCAAGGCCATGGTGGTGCGCGCCTTCTGGCCGGGCGCCTCGGCCTCGGAAGTGGAGCGGCAGGTGACGGACCGGCTGGAAGAATCACTACAGGGCATTGGCTACATCGATTACACCAAGAGCTATTCGCGCGCCGGCGAGGCATTGATCACCATCATGCTGTACGAGAAAGTGCGCGGCAAAGAGGTGAACGATGCCTGGTATCAGGTGCGTAAGCGGGTGAACGACATCAAGGGCAATTTACCGCAAGGGGTGGTGGGGCCGTTTTTTAATGATGAATTCGGTGAAACCTATGGCAGCTTGTATGCCTTTACCGCCGATGGGTTTACGCCGGCCGAGCTGAAAAAATACGTCGAAAAGGTGCGCACCGAAATCTTGCGCATTCATGATGTGAATAAGGTGGTGCTGATCGGCACGCAAGACGAAAAAATCTATGTGCAGTACAACAGCAGCAAACTCGCCACGCTGGGGGTAACGCCATTTCAGATTAATCAGGTCTTGGCGGCCACCAATACCGTGAGTGCCGCGGGCACGGTGGAAGGGCGCGAAGAGCGGGTGTTTGTGCGGGTGTCGGGTGGGTTTGATGCCGTAGACACCATCAAAAACACACCAATCACCCTGAACGAGCGCACCTTTAAAGTGGGCGATGTGGCGCAGGTCTTCCGCGCCAGTATCAATCCGGCCACCACCAAAATGCGCTTTGCCGGTCAGGATGCGATTGGGCTGGGTATTTCGATGAAAGCCGGCGGCAATGTGTTGGCGATGGGCGAGCAAATCGACGCAACGCTGGCCAAAGTGCGGCAGGATTTACCGGTCGGCATCGAGTTTCACGCGGTGTCGGATCAACCGGCGGTGGTGAAGCACGCAGTGAAAATCTTTATGCATTCGCTGCTGGAAGCGGTGGTGATTGTACTGGCAGTGAGTTTTCTCTCGCTGGGCTGGCGCACCGGGATTGTGGTGGCGTTATCGATTCCGCTGGTGTTGGCGCTGACTTTCCTGTGCATGAAAGTCTTTAATCTTGAACTGCAACGCATTTCGCTGGGCGCGCTAGTGATCGCACTGGGCTTATTGGTGGATGACGCGATTATTGCCGTGGAGATGATGGCGCTCAAGCTCGAAGAGGGCTGGGATAAATTCCGCGCCGCCACATTTGCCTATACCTCCACCGCCTTCCCGATGTTGACCGGTACGCTGATTACCGCGGCGGGGTTTCTGCCGGTAGGCCTTGCTAAATCTAACGCGGGTGAATATACCTTCTCGATTTTTGCCGTGGTGGGGCTGGCGCTGATTATTTCCTGGGTGGTGGCGGTGCTGTTTACGCCGTATCTGGGTTATCACCTTTTGCCGGAGCATCCGCATGGACAGCACGAAGCCGGCGCGCCAAATCCGCACAATGGCAAGTTCTACCAGCGTTTTCGCGCCGCGGTGACGTGGTGCCTCACTTATCGCAAAACCACCTTGGCACTCACCCTTGGGGCATTTGTGCTGTCGGTCGGGCTGTTTGCCGTGGCGGTACCCAAGCAGTTTTTCCCGGCCTCCAGCCGGCCAGAACTGATGGTCGATTTATGGCTGCCCTACACGGCGTCATTTGCCGCGACCGAACATGAAGTGAAAAAAATCGAGGCGGTATTGCTGAAAGACCCCGATGTCGCTTCGGTCACCAGCTATGTGGGGGTGGGCTCGCCGCGCTATTACATGCCGCTGGATGAGCAAATGCCGAATATTAATTTTGGCCAGCTCACGGTTATGACCAAAGACGAGCATGTGCGCGAAAACGTACTGAAACGGATTAACGCCCTATTTGCGAATGATTACCCGAATGTCCGTGGCCGCGTCACGCGGCTGGAAAACGGCCCACCAGTGGGGTATCCGGTGCAGTTTCGGATTATTGGTGCGGATGAAGCGCTGCTCAAACGCACCGCCGAAGAAGTCGCCGCCGTGATGCGCGCGCACCCTAATCTGCGGCAGGTGCATACCGACTGGGGCGAGCAGGTGAAAGTGGTTCGGCTCAATATCGACCAAGACAAGTTGCGCCAGTTAGGCCTCACCAGCCAGCAATTAGCGCAAACGCTGCAAATGGCCATCTCCGGCGTGACTGCAACCCAATTGCGCGAAGACAACCTGCTGATCGATGTGGTGAGCCGGCTGGAAGACGCCGAGCGCACCCAGCTCGATTTCCTGCAAAACCTGCCGATTGCCTTGCCGAGCGGGCGCAGCGTGCCTCTGTCGCAACTGGCCAAACTGTCGCTGGAAAACGAAGAGAGCATTATCTGGCGCCGCAATCGCGTCCCGGCGCTCACGGTGCGGGCAGATGTGATGGGCGCGCAGGCGCCAGATATTTCAATGGCCTTGCTGCCCAAAATGCAGGCGATTGAAGCGAAATTACCAGTGGGTTACCACATCGAAGCGGGCGGCACGCTGGAGGCCTCGAAAATCTCGCAAGATTCGATCGCGGCGGTGATGCCACTGATGCTGATCGTGGTGATGACACTGCTGATGCTGCAGCTGCAGAGTATTCAGCGCATGGTCATGGTCTTACTCACCGCGCCGTTGGGCATGATCGGCGTTACGCTGGCTTTGCTGATCTTCCGTGCGCCATTCGGCTTTGTGGCCACGTTGGGGGTGATTGCGCTGTCGGGGATGATTATGCGCAATTCTGTGATTCTGATGGATCAGATCGAGCAGGATATTGCCGCCGGCTCTACGCCTTGGGATGCGGTGATTGATTCGGCCGTGCGGCGCTTTCGCCCGATTATGCTGACCGCTTTGGCCGCGATTTTGGCGATGATCCCGCTCACCCGCGATACCTTCTGGGGGCCGATGGCGATTGCCATTATGGGCGGGCTGTTTGTCGCCACCGTCCTGACTTTGCTGGTGCTGCCGGCCTTGTATGCCGCCTGGTTCCGTTTACAACCGCCATCGGCGTCAACCTGAAACGCCGCCGCTGCGTTAAGTGCTATCTGATAAGGAAGACTTGTAATGATGAAATTCAAACCCCTGCTCCTCGCCATGGGGCTGCTTTCGCTCCATACCAGTGCGTGGTCGACTGATTTGCTGCAGGCTTGGCAATCGGCGGCGCAATTTGATGCGCGTATTTCGGCCGCCCGCAATGCGCAAATTGCCGGCCAGGAAAAAGCCAATCAAGGTCAGGCGCTGTTATTGCCTAAAGTGACACTGAGCGGTAATACCGCCTATGCGCATAGCGAATATCAGCCGGGCCGTTCTGTGCCGACTGCGCCGCATACCGATAATGACGGCCAGACTTATGGCTATAGCATTAGCGCCGCCCAGCCGATTTATCGTGCCGATGCCTTTGCTTCGGCTGAGCAATTAAAACAACAAACCGCACTGGCCGATGTGCAATATCGCGCCGCCGAGCAGGATTTGATTTTGCGGGTCTCGAAAGCGTATTTCGAATTATTGGCCGCCCAAGAAAAAGTAACCCTCGCGCAGGCGCAAAAACAGGCGGTCAGCGAGCAATTGGCGCTGGCCAAAAAATCATTTGAAGTCGGTGTGGCCACTATTACCGATACCGATGAAGCGCAAGCGAGCTATGACAGCATTCTGGCCGCAGAAATTGCGGCTAAAAATGATCTGGATGTCAAAGCCAGTGCTTTTAGCCTGCTCACCGGTTTACCCGCAGATCACCTGGCACGGATTGGCGATCAGCATCAACCGGCGGCGCCTGAGCCAAATGATTTGAGTGTGTGGCTGAATAAAGCCAAAACCAATAGCCTCAATACCCAAGGCCAGCAAATTGCGCTGGAAATTGCCGAGCGGGAAATCGATAAATATAAAGCGCTGAGCGCACCAACCCTGGATCTGGTGGCCAGCTATGGTAATGATTGGACGGGCTCGGGTTTATCGCGCTCGGGGGCGACTGATCAAACCAGCAGCGGCGCGATTAAACTGCAATTGTCGATTCCATTGTTCACCGGCGGTGACCGCTCATCTCGCTTGCGTGAAGCGGCGGCCAAGAAAGACGAACAAAAAGATAATTTGCTGGCCACTCAGCGTGATGCCGAACAAGCCACCAAACAATCCTTTTTGGGGGTTAATGCCGGGGCCGCGCAAATTCGCGCCTTGCAGCAGGTATTGAAATCCAGCGAAAGTTTGCTGGCTTCCAGTAAATTAGGCCGGGAAGTGGGCGTGCGCACCACAATTGATGTGCTGAATGCCGAACAAAAATATTATGCCACCCGCTATGATCTGGTGGTGGCGCGTTACAGCTACCTTTATGCCAGATTACTACTGGCCGCGGCCGCTGGTGAATTAAGCGAAAAAGACCTGATCGGCGTGAATGAATGGCTGGTAAAAAATTAATATTTTAATTCGCTTAACTTGAATTATTGAAAACCGCACCGCATAATCTGAAAGGTCAGCTGTATAAAACTGTCTTTCTGGAGCAAAACATGGATTTGTCGAACCTCGATTATCAGCAATTGGTAGAACTGCGCGGTCAAGTTGAAGTTGAACTGGTACGTCGTAAAGAGCAAGAAAAAGCGCGCATTCTGAGCCAATTGCAAAGCGCTGCCGCGGCAAGTGGTTTCACCGTTGCCGAATTGATCGGTGAAGTTGCCGGCAAAAAAGGCGCCAAAAAAGCCGTTAAAGCTCAATACGCTAACCCAGCTGATCCAAGCCAAACTTGGACTGGCCGTGGCCGTAAACCACAGTGGGTACACGACCTACTGGCTAACGGTGGCTCACTGGATAGCATCCGCATCTAATCATCTAATTGTCTGTTCACAGGCAATGCTGAAAAGGGCAGCTTAGGCTGCCCTTTTTGTTCTGGCGCGTTAAGATAGGGCTGCCAGCCCTCTGTCTTTGGAATTGATCGAGTTTTATTCATGTCGCATCCCCTCACTGCCCAATTAAATCCCCAGCAAGCCGCCGCCGTGGCTTTGCCGGCTGAACACGCTCTGATTCTCGCCGGGGCCGGTAGTGGGAAAACCCGGGTGCTGACCACCCGCATTGCCTGGTTATTATCCACCGGACAAATCAGCCCATCCGGCTTATTGGCGGTGACCTTTACCAATAAATCGGCCAAGGAAATGCTGGCGCGGATTACTACTATGTTGCCGCTCAATCCGCGTGGTTTATGGGTGGGGACATTTCACGGCCTGTGCAATCGCATGCTGCGTTTACATCATCGCGATGCCGGTTTACCGCAAGCCTTTGCGATTTTGGATACTCAGGAGCAATTGGCCGCGATTAAGCGGGTATTGAAGCTGTTTAATCTGGATGACGATAAATACCCACCCAAAACCATCCAACATTACATCAATGGCCATAAAGAAAACGGCCGCCGCGCTGCCGAGGTGGATGCCTGGGATGATTACTCGCGGCATTTGCGGCTGGTGTACGAAGAATACGAAAAGCAATGCAATCGCGAAGGCGTGGCCGATTTTGCCGAATTGCTGCTGCGCTGTTATGAATTGCTGAGCCACAATGCCGGTATTCGCGCGCATTATCAGCAGCGCTTTGCACATATTCTGGTCGATGAGTTTCAAGATACCAATCGCTTGCAATACGCTTGGCTCAAATTGTTGGCTGGCGATACCGGGGCGATTTTTGCCGTGGGCGATGATGATCAATCGATCTATGCTTTCCGCGGGGCTAATGTTGGCAATATGCAGGATTTCCAGCGCGATTTTGCGGTGAAACATGTGATCCGGCTGGAGCAAAATTATCGTAGTCACGGCAATATTCTGGACGCCGCCAATGCGGTGATTGCCAATAATCGGCAGCGATTAGGTAAACAGCTCTGGACCGATGCCAGCAGTGGCGAGCCGCTGCGGGTATTTGAAGGTGCCAGCGATTTTGAAGAAGCACAATTTATCGTTGAAGAAGCGCAAACGCTGATTCGCGAAGGCATGCCGGCCTCAGAAGTGGCGATTTTATATCGCAGCAATGCCCAATCCCGCATTATCGAGCACGCGCTGTTTTCGGCTGGTGTGCCGTATCGGGTGTATGGCGGCTTGCGCTTTTTCGAGCGGCAGGAAATCAAGCACGCGCTGGCCTATTTACGGCTGATTGCCAACCCATCGGATGATAATGCGCTGTTGCGGGTGATTAATTTCCCAGCACGGGGCATTGGAGCCCGCACGGTCGAAAATATCCAGGAAAAAGCCCGGCTGGAAGGCTGCACGCTGTGGCAGGCCGCCTGTAATCTGGGTGGGCGTAGCGCGGCGGCGGTGGGTAAATTTATTCATCTGGTGGAAGCCATGCGCAATCAGATGGATGGCCTGCCGATGGCTGAGCTGGTGGATATGATGCTCGATCTATCGGGCTTGCTCAGCCATTACCGCAATGAAAAAGACGCCGAAGAGCGGGTGTCCAACTTGGAAGAGTTGATTAACGCTGCCGCCAGTTTCGAGCCGGAAGAAGAAAACGTGCTGATCGCCTTTCTGGCTCATGCCAGCCTTGAGGCGGGCGATCATCAGGCCAATGCCTATGAAGAAGCACTGCAGCTGATGACAGTGCATGCGGCCAAAGGGCTGGAATTTAAAGCGGTGTTTCTCTCTGGCTTGGAAGAAGGCCTCTTTCCGCACGACAACAGCGCCAATGATCCGCAGGGCCTGGAAGAAGAACGGCGGCTGATGTACGTGGCCATTACCCGCGCGCGCGAGCGCCTTTACCTCACGTTGGCGCAAAGCCGCATGCTGCATGGGCAAACGCGCTACGGGGTGGCCAGCCGTTTTCTGGATGAAATACCGGGTGGCTTGCTCAAATATCTGAATCGCGGTTATGCCCCCAGTGGTTACAGCGCGCCGGCCAGCTATAGTGCACAGTATCCGGCCCCGAGTCACAAAGCCACGCCCGAGCATGGGCTGGCGATTGGCAAGCAGGTGGAGCATCCGAAATTTGGCCGCGGCGTGATCACCGATCACGAAGGCGGCGCCAACGGCAATGTGCAGGTCAATTTCGAGCAGCATGGCAGTAAATGGCTGGCCGTGGGCTATGCCAAGTTGAAACTACTGGATTGATCTCCTCTTGGGGTATTGGTCGCTAGCTTAGATTTAATAAGGTATCGCAGGCGATACCGTTTGGGGTATGTATGCCAGCCAAGGTAAGGGCTTATTCCTTTGTCGATCGGGCGCCGATTGCCGCGGCCGATGAGCCGGTGAGCCTAGATGATCTGTCCGCTTTCCGGATTCTAGTCATCGACCACATCCCGGAAATGCGCGCCACGCTGAGCATGACGCTGAATCAGTTTGGCGCGCAAGCGCTGGAATACGCCAGCCGCAGTGGCGAGGCGCTGGGTATGCTACGGCGCACGCCTTATGACATCATTCTCTGTGCTTACGATCTGGGCACGGGGTTTGATGGCTTGTATCTGTTTGAAGAAGCGCGCCGGCATGGGCTGCTCAAAGCCAGCTGCGTGTTTGTGATGCTCACTGGCGAGCGGCAGAGCAGCAAGGTGATCGGCGCGGCTGAGCTGGCGCCCGATGCGATTGTGCTCAAGCCTTTTACGGGCGACACCCTCTTTGCCCGCGTGCAGCGGGCCTTGCGCAAAAAACAGCGCTTCAAACCGATTGACGCCGCGATTATCGCGCATGATTTTCTGCGCGCCATCAGCTTATGCGAGCGCGAGATCAGCGAAGGCGGCGATGACACGCTGGATTTCGTGCGCATGAAGGTGCATTTGCTGCTGCGCATTGCCGATTGGCACGCCACTCGCGATTTGTGCCGCAGCCTGCTGGCGCGTAGCGATCTGGCCTGGGCCAAAATGGCGCTGGGTAAGGCGCTGTTTCAGCTGCGCGAATACGATGAGGCGCAGCAAATTTTCCGCCAAGTGATGACCGAGCATGAGCTGGTACTGGAAGCCTACGACTGGCTCGCCCGTGTGCAGCAGGCGCAGCATCAGGTGGCCGCGGCCAAGCTCACCCTGTCGCAGGCGGTGCATAAATCACCGTATGTGGTGAACCGTATGCGCGAATTGGGCGAGGTGGCGCTGGCCGCTGGGGATGTGGCCCTTGCGGAGCAATCGCTGACCGAAACAGTGCGGCTGGCGCGGTTTTCTTTCTGGCCACAGGTCAGTGATTACAGCCAGCTGGCCGAATTGCAAATCGCCCGCGGCGATGTGGGCGCTGCACGTAAAACCGCCGCCACCATCAAGCGCGATTTCCGGCAAGGCCCCGAGGCGGTGCTGGCCGAAGTGCTGGAAGCCGATGTGCTGTTAAAGCTTGGGGATCGCAGCAAGGCCGCGGTGCAGCTTGATCAGGCCTTGCACACTGCCAGCCTGCTGATCGAGCCGCCCAGCGCGGCGGTGGCCTTGGGCTTGGCCAAAAGCTGTTTGGCGCAAAACCGGCATGAACAAGCCCGCCAGCTCACGCTGTCGGTGCTGAAAAACCGCCATGATGATCCGCAGCTGGCCGCCAAAGTAACGCGCATGTATCAGCAGCAGGGGCGAGAAGAAGAAGCGCTGCAAATGATCGAAGAAACTGCCGCCAATATTGTCGAAATCAATAATGAGGCGGTCTTGCTGGCCAAACAGGGTAATCTGCAAGCGGCCGCCGAGCGCTTTTTGGCGGCCGTCAAAGACATGCCGGCCAATTTGCAGGTCTTGCTCAACACCATCAATGCGCTGCTCGCTTATGTAAACCAGCATGGCTGGCACGATAGCTATATGCAGCGGGCGAAAGAGCTGCTCACCCGCGTTAGCACGCTCGACCCGGCCAATGGCAAAGGCCTGCAGATGGCCGAGATTTTCCGCAAAACCCAGCGCCGTTTTGGCATCAAAGGCTAAACCGGCGCGGGTGCTTTATGGCGCCGGGCTTGGGCTGGCTTGCAGCGCACGCTGGATCAAATCGGCGAGCTGCTGATAGCCAAACTCCTGCAGCGGCTGGCCGTTCACAAAATAGCTCGGGGTTTTGTTGATGTCCAGCGTGCGGGCATCGGCAATGTCTTGTGCTACGATGGCCTGTATACCCGGCGATTGCAGATCTTGCTGCAGCTGCGCCATATCCAGATTGAGCGTGGCCAGTTGCTGCAAGGCCAGCTGCAGATCCGCCTGATGATTGATCGCCCACTGCGCTTGCGTGGCCAGCAGTTTTTCCAGCGCGGGCCAGTATTGGCCCTGCTTGCGGGCTGCTTCCAGCGCAGCAACGACTTGCTCGGAGCCTGGGTGTAGGGGGGCATAACGCACCACAAGGCGAATTTGCTCAGGGTGTTTGGCCATTATCTCTTTCACAAAGGGATAAAACGCCGCACACGCTTCGCAGGCCGGGTCGAGAAACTCAACAATCGTGACTTTGGCATTTTGCGCGCCGTAAATCGGCGAATGCATGCGTTGCAGCGCCTGGGGCTGGCTGGCGATCT
Source organism: uncultured Chitinibacter sp. (assembly GCF_945957625.1). Classification (NCBI taxonomy): domain Bacteria; kingdom Pseudomonadati; phylum Pseudomonadota; class Betaproteobacteria; order Neisseriales; family Chitinibacteraceae; genus Chitinibacter; species uncultured Chitinibacter sp. The sequence goes on along the minus strand of NZ_CAMFLP010000007.1, from coordinate 133,702 downwards.
GCGCCACCTGCTCGGCCTGGCGGTTTTGTTTCACGTACAAAGCCGCCACGATAAATAAAGCCAGCAGGCCAAGAGCGGCACTAAGAAAAATCAGTTTGTGTTTCATGAGCGATGAGGGATCCGTACAGCGATTAACAACAGGCAGATCAGGGCAAAGCCCAATACCGACAGCAGCGGAATAGTCAGCCAGCCAAACCAGCTGATACTCACTTCCGCGCAGCTACTGCCTTGGGCGCAGGGGCTGGCGCTGGGGCTAATCAGGCCCAGCTGCAGCAACCAGTGAAAAATCGCCGTGCCCAAGCCCACCACACTCAGCGGCAGGGCATAGCGCACCACACCCCGATCCAGCGGAAATAGCGCCGGCGCCAGAATCAACACCAGTGGAAACATCGCAATGCGCTGATACCAGCACAAGGTACACGGCGGCACCGCCAATACTTCGCTAAAAAACAGTGCCCCAAGCGTACTGGCCGCGGCGATTAGCCAGGCAAAGAAGATCAAAAACCAGGTGCTGTTCCGTTCATCGGAATGGGGGTGTTGCGGCAAGATAAACCCTTAGCCCAGCGGGCAGCCAAAATACGATAGACCGTGGATTGTCATTTGGGTTCAGGGAAAAAAGGAGGTAGTTTTACCTGCAGTGACTCTGGGGTTAATGCGCAGAGATAATGCCAGATGTGTAAAAGCGATTAAACGTGGTTTTGGGTAATTGCTTTGATTGGCTGGGCATCACGCAGTTATGTGAACTGTCCAATGCTTTTCGTTTGATGCGGGTGTCTGTTGCAGCCAAATAAATAGAATGTTCCTCGATGGAATGCCCTCTTACTAATCACCGTGCCTGGTATTTGTAGAATGAGCTGCATCCGTCTGTTGCATTCAGGACAGGTTTGATTTTCTGGGTCTTGTACCCAAGCAGGACTTGTGCCGATTCGTGCTTGATCTATCGGTTCGAACTCATAACTTTCTCGCCCGATGCAGAGTAGATAAGAAAGTAATTCAGACGGGTATTTGGGACAAATCTCTGAGAGCGCCAAGTGTAACTTTTCATTGTGGATTAGGTAGCGTTCTGGTGAAAACACATTACGCTCTTTCTGGGCGTTTTTTGTTTTGTGTCGCGGAATACTCACCGGTCGGTATACTCGACCCAAGAGAGTGGGCTCTGTGACCGTCGAGTCCACAAAATGAAAATGAACATCCGTATCTGCTGTGATCTCTACAACTCGCCCTGCCCATGGAAAATTAGCTAGCTCTGGAACAGGGACAAGGCATCTGGTTTCACTGCTTAACTCGTTACTGTGCGCCAAAACAAAACCATTCGAAGGCACAGTACCAACTTGTTCTATCTGTTCGTAAATTGAGTTCAGTTGCTTTGATGAGGCTGCTGAAGCAGCGCTTTCTATATAGCGCCGTTTACGATTGAATCTCACCACTGCAATTGCCAATGGAATTGCTATGGCAACGATGGCAAGTAGTGTGAGGCTTTTAAAAAGTGACATGAAATTAGCAAAGTAGAAATAAGCTTTAATTTTGTTGCATGCTGATTGCACCATGTGTAGGGATTTGTATCCTACGGGTAGCGTTGTGACAGTTCAATCTTGCTAACCGCGTTGAGCAAGCATGGATACGGTCACGGCATAATGTTTATCGAATGCCTTACGTGTAATCAATGTGGGCTTAGTCCATCCGCCAGCGAGAGCCGATAGGCGCGCCAAGCCGGGATGGCGCTGATGATCAGCCCCACGGCCAATGTCAGCCCCAGCATCAGCCATTCCAGCAGGCTTGGGGCGGCAATACCGATGTTAAGGCTATATACCTGCCGCAGTATTGGCCTGCAAGCAAATAACAGCGCGTAGAGCAGCCCCATACCCAAGGCAATACCACTGATCAGCAGCAAGGCGGTTTCACCCATCACCAAGGCAAAAATCTGCCAGGTGCGTGCGCCCACCGAGCGCAAAATCGCCATTTCGCGCCGCCGCTCATTCAGGCCGGTAAGCAAGGCCGTGAGCATGCCCAACAGGCCAATCACCAGCACAAAGGCCGCCACAAATTGCAGCGCTTGCTCGGCAATGTGCATCAGTTGCCACAGCTCGGACAGCGCCACGCCAGGCAGGATGGCCATTAGTGTTTCATCCGGATATTGATTCACGCTGCGTTGATAGCCAAATAAACCGGTGCGTGATTTCAGGCCGACATAAAAGGCGGTAATCGAGCTGGGTGGCGGGATGGCGCGGCTTTCATCGGCCGCTAGCACCCCTGAGCTGGCCAGCAATGAGGCGCTGCCTGATTCCCAGCCCTCGTGAATGGCGGTAAGGCCATCCAGCGACACATGCACGGTGTCATCCACTGGCGTGCCAGTCGGGGTCAGAATGCCCACGATGGTAAACGGCTGATCGCTATGCTCGGACAGCGCACCCTCGCCGCTGCCATGGGTGAGGACGATTTTTTGCCCTAGCTGATAACCCAGTTTGCGCGCTACCTGCGCGCCCAGCACGGCATCATGGGTACGGCTAAACACTTGGCCACTGGCCAGTTGTAGCGGCCGGTTGTCGGCATAGCGCAAATGGCGGAAATAATCGGGTGTGGTGCCCAGCACGGCAAAGCCATGGTGGCTATCGCCCAGCGACACCGGCACCGTCCAGGCTACGCGGCGATCTTTGGCCAGCGCCTGATAGCTATCCCAGCCGATATTATTGGTGGCGCTGCCCACGCGGAACACGCTGTACAGCAGCAATTGCACCGAGCCCGTGCGGGCGCCGACGATCAGATCGGTGCCGCTCACGGTGTTGGCAAAGCTTTGCCGCGCTTCGGTGCGCAACCGTTCCACCCCCACCAGCAATAGCACCGACAGGGCGATGGTCAGCAGGGTGAGGCACACGGTGAGCCGGCGGTGCAGCAGCGAGCGCAAAGCGATTTTCAGCATACGGTCTCCGCTGCAGCTTGGTTGATGGAGGGTAGACTGAGCTGACGATCAAAATGATGCGCCAGCTGCGGATCATGGCTCACCAGCAAAATCGCGGTCTGTTGGGCATTGGCGCAATCGAACAGCAACTCGATAAAGGCATCGCGCCGCTCGGCATCCAGCGCCGAAGTGGGTTCGTCGGCAATCAAGAGCTCAGGCGCACCAATCAGGGCGCGAGCCAAGGCCACCCGCTGTTGCTGGCCCACCGAGAGTGCCGCCACGGGGCGGGTGAGGTAAGCGGCTAAATCCAGCCGCGCCAGCAGCTCGCGCGCTTGCGCCTCGGGGCTACCCGCCAGCGTGGTGGCACGCTGCCGCCGTAGGCGAGAAAACTGGCAACTCAGCAGTACATTATCCAGTACCGACAAATACGGCAGCAGATTAAATTGCTGAAACACATAGCCCAGATGATCCGCACGCAGATGATCGCGCTGGGGGCCGCTTAGCGTAGTGAGGTCGTGCCTCAGCAGGCGAATCAGCCCGCTTTGCGGGCGCTGAATGCCGGTGAGCAAGGCCAGTAGCGTGCTTTTGCCGCTGCCGCTGGGGCCATGCAGAAACAGCCGCTCGCCGGCGGCCAGATTAAATTGTGCAAGCTGCAGCGTGGGTCGGGCTGCGCCCGGCCAGCTGAAGGTGACATCGGCCAGTTCAAGCAGCACGACCCTTTCCTTGTTCACAGCAGCGGCGGAGGGCGCCGCTTATTTCAGTTTGATACTGTCGCCTTTTTTCAGTGACAGCTGCTTTTGCCCCTGCGCGGTGGCCAGATTCACGGTCAGCTTTTTCAGGCCGGCGGCGTTTTTCCACAGCGGCAGGGCGATGCTGGCCGGGGCGCTGGCGCAATCAAAGCGGTATTCGGCCTCGATATCGCTGTGCGCGCCTTTGTTAAAAGTGGGTAGAGTCACTTGGGCCGGCGCGGCTTTACATTGCGCGGCGGCATCCGGCACAAACAACTCGGCGGGGTTATTCAGCAGGGTTTTCACCGCCGCAAATTTGGCTTTTTCGGCCTCGCTTTTCGGGGCGTGTTCAAAGCCCAGCAAATTATCGGCCGGGCTTTCCAGCGTGATCAGCACTTGGCGCCCGTCAATCGCGACATCCAGCTCGGCCACACCGTGCACATGCGCGGCATGCTCATGCGCTGAGGCGAAGAGGGGTATGGTCAGCAGAGCAATAGCAATACTTGATTTCATGGGTATACCTCAGTGGGGTGTTAAAGCGGATAGTGACTCGTGCGCTGCTTATTTGCTGGCCGCGGCGGGTTTGACATAGGGGCGCACTTCGGCGGCCGCCAGTTGGTAGCCCACCGGCACATCGGCTGCGCCATCGGCCAGCGCCAGATTGGCTTTGGCCGCTTTGATTTGCAGCTTGCCCGCCACCGTCACTGGCGCATACAGCTCGGTCTGCTCAAAGCCTTTCGGGTATTGCACCACGATCATCTGATTGGGCGGTGGTGCGGGCACGTGAATGCAGGCGCCAATCACCGGCACCAGCAAAAATTCGGTGATTTTTTTGCCGCTGAGTTTCAGGGGCAGCAAATAGCCATCGATCTGGATGTCCTGATTATTCAGAGTGGTGATCATCTCGCCGGTGCGTTTTTTCTCGAATTGCTCGATCTCGGCGATCAGTTTGTTCAGATCGGCGAAGTCTTCTTTGAGTAATTTGATGTCGTTGGCGGTGAGATCGGCGGCTTTGAGCTTGCCTTTGTCGAGCATGCTTTTCACTTCGCGCTGCTGCACGGCGCGCATCAGGCGCATTTTTTGCGCTTGATCCATCTTGGCAATGCTGGCGCGCAGCGCCGGCGCATCGGGTTGGAGGTCAGCCCATTTCACAGGCTTGCTGTCGGCGAGGGAGAATTGGCAGCACAGCGCAAACACAAGGCCGCAGGCAAAACGGAACAGGGAAGGCATGATGAATTACCACAAAAAAGGTGACTTATTGTAACTGAGTTGCATCTGAGTGGGGAGTATGCCGCACGTTGATGAAAAATTGGTGACAAAAAATCCCTGCCTTACTGCACGGGTTTGAATTGCGGCTGCAAATTGCTGAGGATGGGGTCAAGTCGCTGGGCGGCTGCGGCATGCTCCGGCTGCAAGTACAAATACACAGCCAGCGGGGCAAATTGGCTGATTCTCCAGCTGCGCTGCAGGCTGGAGAGCTCACGCTGCAGCGGTACGGCGGAGCTGGTGACGCAGATCTGGCTGCGGGCCGCACGTACCATCGCCAGACAAGATTGCAGGCTATCCACCGGCCACAGCGTAGCCTGGCCGCGTAAGATTTGCTCCAGCTCGCGTGAGCCACGCGGGTAGCTTACGCTCAGGCCATGTAAATCCTGCCAGCTGTTGATGCGCTGTTGTTGGCTGAAGGCGTAATAATGGCTGATAGCCAGCGGGGCTTGGAGGCGCAGCAGCTGAGGGTGGCGCAGGCCAAATGCCAGCGTGCGGGCCGGGTCGCCGGCAAACTGGCCGTTTTGTAATTCCAGCTCGGCGCGCTGGGCGGGGCGATAAGTCAGCGTGTAGCTCAGGCCCGCTTTGCCAAAGAGTAAATCCAGCCGCTGGCGTAAGATCCGCTCGGAGGGGCTGCCGGGCTCAATGCTGCTGACCAGTGGCAGAGATTCGGCCGCCGCCAGTGTAGAAAGCAAACCAAGGACTAAGCTAAGGAATACGCGCATGCCCCAGTATAGGCGGTGAATATGCGCGGTTCCGTGCATCTGCTTAGCCCGCCAATTGCCGGCGGAACACCCAGCGCTCGGCCGTGCTGGCCTCGGGCGCCAGTGCATAGCCTTCCAGATCAAACTGCCGCAGGGCGCTGGCCTCGGTGATGCCACGTTCGGCCGCGTAGCGCACCATCAGCCCGCGCGCGCGTTTGGCGTAAAAGCTGATGACTTTGTATTGCCCGCCTTTAAAGTCTTCAAATACCGGCGTAATCAGCTGCGCTTGCAGCTGTTTGGGTTTGATCGCCTTGAAGTATTCATCGCTGGCCAGATTCACCACGGTGTCTTGCTCCAGGGCATTGACCGCTTCGGTGAGCTGCAGGCCCCAGAATTCATACAGATTTTTGCCTGCAGGGTTGGCAAGGCGCGTACCCATCTCAAGGCGATAGGGCTGCATTAAATCCAGCGGGCGCAACAGGCCATACAGGCCCGATAAAATCCGCAGGTGTTGGCTGAGATAGCCGAGCTGCGCCGCTGACATGGCCTGAGCATTTAGCCCTTCGTACACATCGCCCAGAAAAGCCAGCACGGCCTGTTTGGCATTGGCGGGGGTGAAGTCGGGCTGCCAGCTTTGATAGCGGGTGTAATTTAGCTGGGCCAGTTCATCGGATAAATGCATCAGCTCGGCGATTTGCGCCGGGCTATAGTCGCGCAGTACGGCAATCAGCTGCGCCGCTTGTGCCAGATAGGCCGGCTGCGTGTATTCGCTGATCTGCGGCGGGGTGGTGTAATCCAGCGTTTTGGCTGGCGAAATCAACATCAGCATGGGGTTTGATGGGTATATGAATAAAGGCCAGATTTAGGCTGGCCTTGAGGTTGATACATGGGCTAGGTATGTGCAGACTTAATTGACATCCACCCCGGCATCGCGCAGCTTGGCGGCCAGTTCCATCGCAGTTTTAACCTGCATTTTTTCCAAAATGCGCGCGCGGTGTACCTCAACAGTTTTCATCGAGATCGACAAATCATCGGCAATTTGTTTGTTCAGGCGGCCGGTGAGGATGAGCTTCATCACTTCGTTTTCGCGTGGGGTGAGGCAAGCCAGACGCTCGCCCACCGCAGTGCGGTTTTCCCATTCGCTGCGATGCAGCTGATCCATCGACAGGCAGCCTTCCACCAGATCGACAATATCATTATCCGAGAACGGCTTTTCGATGAAATCGGCCGCGCCCTGTTTCAGCGCCGCCACGGCCATTGGCACATCGCCATGGCCCGTCAGAAACACTACCGGCGGGCAGTAGGCAAATTCTTGCAGCTTGCCAAATAGCTCCATGCCGCCCATCCCGGGCATGCGCACATCCAGAATCAGGCAGCCGAATAAATCCGGGTTGTAGCTGGTGAGTAATTCTTCGGCGCTGGCAAACAGTTGCACCGAATGATTGCGGGTGGAAAACAGCCAGGAGAGGGCGTCGCGGATCGCGTCGTCGTCATCAACAATGGCAATGTGGCGATTCTGGCTCATGGCGCAAACTCCAGTTTTTGGCGTCGCCGGCACGGGCAGCCAGCCAGTGGGGACGCATAAATGACATATAGCCAGTATTGTGCATGATTCGCCTGCCTGTTGGGCAATTGGTGGTGAAAAATCGCTGCGGATTGCGACAAGGCAGGTTTGGGTGGCCTAAGGCTCGTAGGCTTCGTTTTCGAGCACCAGGGGCAGCGTAAAGCGGAAAATCGTGCCGCCGGCGGGGTTGGCTTCCACCCACAGACGGCCCTGATGGTGCTCGATAATCGAGCGGCAGATATTCAGCCCCATGCCCATACCGCTGCCCTTAGTGGTGTAGAAGGGCTTGAAGAGCTGCTCCATCTGCTCATCGCTGATGCCGGTACCGCGATCAATAATGCTGACTGCCAGCATCTCGTCCTGTTTGCGCAAGATGATCTTGAGCGCCCGATCTTTCACTGGCGTAGCGGCCATCGCCTCAATGGCGTTTTTGCTCAGATTAAACATGACTTGTTCCAGCATCACGGCATCGGCGTAAATTGCCGGCAGCTCTGGATCGCGCTCGACTTGCAGTTTGACTTGGGCTTTTTTGATTTCCGCACCTAGTAAGGTGAGCACGGTTTCTAAGAGTTCGCTCACTTCGCAGCGAGTGCGGTGCGGGGCGCGGCGCTGCACGAATTCGCGAATCCCGCGGATGATTTGCCCGGCGCGTTTAGCTTGCGCGGCCATTTTTTCAATCGCCTGATCCAGTTGCGCCACATTGGGCTCGGCTTGTGACAGTACATTGCGGCAGCCAGTGGCATAGCTGGCAATGGCGGCCAGCGGCTGGTTGAGCTCGTGCGCGAGGCTGGAGGCCATTTCGCCCATGCTGATCAAGCGGGTGGTTTGCTGGAGTTGCTCGTTTTGCTGGCGCTCTTGTTCCTGCGCGGTTTTGAGTACCGTGACATCGGTGGCGATTTCCAGCCACACTTCTGAGCCATCTACCCACACGCTGCTGCGGCTTTTTACCTGATACCAGCGCTGGTGAAAATCATCAAACCATTCGCCATCGACGGGCAGGCGTTTATGCCGGCTAACCACCGGAATATTGCAATAACGGCCGTGTTTTTCGGGGATGTCAAAAGCGCGATCGAACTGCCGGTTGGACAGCAGTAGCTCGCCTGAATTGGCATCGGACACCGATACCGCGGCATCTAGGCCATTAAGCACGGCCACAAAACGCTCATGCGATGCTTGCAGCGCCTCGCGCTCGCGCTGTAGCTCGGTAATGTCGTAAATTGCGCTAATCCAGCCGGTGTGCACGCCTTCACCATCAATCAGCTTGGTGGCATACAGCCGCACATCAAAGCGCTCGCCATTGCTGCGCATAAAGCGCATCTGGTAGCCGGTGCTATCGGCACGGCCGCTGAGAATCGCACGGTAAATGGCCATGCATTCCTCGATGTCTTCCGGCGGCCAGTAGGGCATGGGGTGCGAAGCGCCCAAGAGTTTTTCCTGCGAATAGCCCACCATCTCGCAAAACGCACGGTTCACATAGAAGAGCCGACCTTCCAGATCCATGGCCCGAATGCCGGTGACCAGCGAGTTCTCCATCGATTCGCGCAGGGCTTGCTCCTGGCGCAACTGGGCTTCGGTGCGCTGGCGCTCTTTGATATGCCGGCGCAGCGCCCAGGTGGAGGCCAGCATCAGCAATGACAGCGCCCCCACCACCAGCGTGAGCGCGGTTTGCCAGTTATCACGTTTTTGCGCATACACATGCGCGGTGAGCTTAAGCTGATTGGGCCCCCAGGCCAGATCAATGCTGCTATTGAGGTGGCTGGCGTCATGCGAGCGATCAAAGCGGCCAGCTAATAGTTTTTCTTGCTGCCATAAGCTGATTTGATAGCGCTGGGCAATCCACCATGGCACTTGTTGTTGCAACATGGTGCGTAAATTCAGCTGGGCAATCAGCACATGGCGCCCATTGAAATTCAGCGTAATCGGCACCGCGATGGCCAGCACCGGCATATCTTCGGCCACCATAATGATTTTGCTGTAGGCGCTGGGCGCGCCGGCCAGCACTGCATCGCGAATCGCGATCAGCTCCGGGTGGCGATAGTCGGGCAGCTCGGCCACTTTGATTTCGGGCTCGCGCCAGCGCTGGCGGCCGGTTTCATCCACATATTCCAGTGCGATGATTTCAGGGGATTCTTGTAAGAGACTCAGCGTGCGGGCGGTGAATTCGGCCGAGGCCAGACCATCGGTGGCCATGCTGGCGGCCACGGTGCGCAGCTGGTGGGTGAAATTATCCACCCGGGTGGTGAGCGCCTGCTTTTGCCACAACAGATCCTGCGTCAGGCTGTTATTGCGCGCTGAGCGATCACTGTAGGCGGTAAAGATCAGGAAAATGGCCAGCGCAAGGCTGAAGAGCGCGGCGGCAAACGAGGGGAGTGTTAGCAGCCAGCGCGATTCAATGGTCTTGTGGGTGCCAAAGCGCGGGCTAGGCACTCGGCTTCACCTCATTGCGCAAAGGCTGGCCATTGGCTTGGTCGGTGATATTTTGCAAGGTGGTTTCTGCGATGTTTTTCAGCGCCACATCGGTTAGATAACCCTGATGCGAGGTGATAAGCACATTCGGAAAGGTGGTCAGCCGCGCCAGAATATCGTCTTTAAGCACGCTATCGGAGTGATCTTCAAAAAACACGCCTTCCTCATGCTCGTAGACATCCAGCCCCAAGCCGCCAATCTGGCCGCTTTTGAGCGCGGCGAGGGCGGCGCGGGTGTCGATCAGGCCACCGCGTGAGGTATTCAGAATAATCACGCCCGCTTTCATGTGCGATAGCGTCTCGGCATTGATTAAATGCTGTGTGCTGGCCATCAGCGGGGTGTGCAGCGACAAAATATCGCTGCCGGCCATGACTTCTTCGAGCGTCATAAAGGTGCAATCGACATCGCACGCTTTGGGTGGGTAGGGATCATAGGCCAATACCTTGCAGCCAAAGCCGCGGGCGATGCGGGCGGTGGCCAGGCCGATTTTGCCTGCACCCAAAATCCCGAAGGTTTTGCCGTGCAGATTAAAACCCTCCAGCCCTTCAAGCTGGAAATTACCTTCGCGCACCCGATTGTAGGCGCGGTGAATTTTGCGGCTGAGCGTTAGCAGCAGTGCAAAAACATGCTCGGCCACCGCCTCGGGCGAGTAGGCAGGCACACGCGTGACCGGAATGCCCAATTGCTGGGCCGCCACGAGGTCAACGCCGTTAAACCCGGCGCAGCGCAGCGCCACATGACGCACGCCGTATTTAGCGAGCTTGGCGAGTGTGGGGGCATCGAGGCGGTCATTCACAAACGGGCAGACCACCTCAAAACCATCCGCCAGCGGGGCCGTGTGGATGCCCAGCCGTTCCTCGAAAAACACCAGCTCATGCTGGTGGGCGGCATTGGCCGCTTCCAGGGTCTGGCGATCGAATCGTTTGCTGTCAAACACGGCGACCCGCATGGGGTTTACTCCTTAAAATTATGCGAAATGGTGGCGTCCAGATCGTGGCCCTGATAATGCAAGCCGCTGATCTTTTCGTCTAGTACCTTGCCTAGTGCGGCCGGGGCGTCTTCCGGATAGCGCACGCAGGCCAGCGCATTGCGCTCGCCGGCACCGGTTTCCAGGCGGATATCCAGCGGCGCAGGGGCGCCGAGTTGTTCGGTCAGCAGGCGGTGGACATCTTCTGCGGTGGTACTGACGGGCAGGTTACTGATTAACAACTGCATGGTGCTACCTCCGGTTAGTGAGAACGACGGGCCTGCCGACGCAATTCATCCAGCCGCCGGGCTGGGTTTTGGCCGGCAAGATATTCAGGGGCGATGGTTTCCAGTGCGCTGGGCTGCCAGCCCAAAATCGCCGCAAACCCTGCCGGATCAACATTATCCACTTGCAATGAATCTAAATTATCGTGGCTGACTGGGGGCTTGGGCAGCACACTCATCAAGGTGGCTTGCAGGCGCGCCGCCCAGTTTGGCAGCCCCACCACGCAGCGGGGGTGGCCGCTAAGGCGGCCGCTCAGCTGCACCAGCTCGCGCAGGGTATAGACTTTGGGCCCGACCAAACTCAGCGTTTGCCCAATCAGATCGCGTCGGCTGACCGCCACAGCAAATGCTTCGGCCACATCGCCCACCCACACCGGCTGAAAGCGGGTGTCTGCGCCACCAATTGGCACCACCGGCGCAAACGCCTGCAGGCTGGCAAACAGATTCAAAAAGCTATCCTGCGCGCCAAACACCACCGAAGGGCGGAAGATCGTCCACGCCAGCTCGCTGGCTCGCACTTTGGCCTCGGCCTCGGCCTTGCTGCGCTGATAGTGTGAAGGGCCGTTCACATCGGCGCCCAGCGCGCTCATGTGCAAATAGCGCTGCACGCCCGCGCTTTTGCAGGCGGCGATAATCTTTTCGGTAAGGAGTATATGGCTGTGAGCAAAGTCTGCTGCGCTTCCCTGCAATATACCCACCAGATTAATTACCACATCCTGCCCATGGCAGAGCTGAGCCAGCGTGGCCGGATCATGCACATTGGCATTCACCACTTCGCAGCCTGGCAACACCAACAGATCGGCCTTGATGGCTTCGCGGTGGCGGGTCGGAACGGTGAGGCGATGGCCAGCCCGGGCGAGCTTGGCCGCAATCTGGCGACCGATAAACCCAGAGCCGCCAATCAACAGAATGGAAAGTGCCATTATTCAGAAACCTCCTGCGCGGAATTTTTGCCGGGAATCGCGGGCAGCCGTTTCAAGAGTTGGGTCGTGCTACCCGGGAAATAATGCGCATAATGCGTCGCATTGGTCAGCACCGCTTTGACATAATCGCGGGTTTCGTTAAACGGGATCGTCTCAATATAGATCGCTGCTTCCAATTCGCGCGCATCTCGCCATTTGCCCGCATTGCCGGGGCCCGCATTGTAGCCGGCGGTAGCCAGCACCGGGTTGCCGCCAAACCGCTCGGTCCAGTAGGCCAGATAGTAGCTGCCCAATTGCGGATTGATCTCGGGGTCGCTCATATCGCTGAGTTTGAAATCGCTGAGATTCATTTTCTTGGCCACCCACTGCGCGGTAGCGGGCATCAGCTGCATTAGCCCGGTGGCGCCGGCGCTAGAGCGGATGTCGGCGATAAAGCGGCTTTCCTGGCGAATCAGCCCAAAGACCCAGGCCGGATCCAGACCATTGGCTTTGGCCGCACTCTCGACCGAAGCCCGATACGGTAGTGGGAAGCGCAAGCTGAAATCATTGAGCGTTTTCGGGCGCATGGCCGCGAAAATACTGCGGTCGTACATCTGATTGCGGCTGGCCAGCTCGGCGGCGGCGAGCAATTGCTGATCGCTCAGCCCCCGCATGGCGGCGTTCCATTCACGATTGGCCTCGATGCGCCAGCCCTGATCATTCAGCAGCAGCGCGCGGCGCACGCCCGGTACTTGATTGATCGCGGCCAGATCGTCTTTGCTGGCTTTGTAGCTCGGCACTGGCGCGCTGAGGATGCTGCCCAGCTCTTCGCGGGCCAGCAGGCCGTAAAAATCGATTTCCTGGCTTAATTCCGTCCACAGCGCATTGGCGGTGGCAGCTTTGTTTTGCGCCAGCAGCGCGCGGGCTTTCCAATAGCGCCAGGCGCTGTCTTGTTGCTCATCAGCGGGTAGGGCGTTGATGCGTTGCTCAACGGTTTTCCAGTCGCCACTACGCAGCGCGGCGCGGATGGTCCAGGCGCGATCATCGCTACTTAAATCTTGTAAATGCCCGCGGCCGATCCATTGTGAGGCTTCGGGCAGATTGCGCCGGGCGGCGATTTGCCCCAGCTGCTGCCAACCAAATTGCAGCTCGGTGGCCGGCAGAGTGCTATCGCTTAGCAAACGGGCCGCTTGGGCCGGATTATTGCGAGCGATTTTCTCAACTGCAAACAGCCATAGCTCACGACCTGCGCGGCTGCTGGTGTCGATTTCATCCACCCAGCGCTCGGGTGCGGTGTTGACGGTATTGAGATTGGCGGTGAGAACCGGCGTGCTTTTTTTGCCTTTCTTCACCATCACTGGTGGGCGTGGCACCAGATACTCGGGGCTGCCCACGCGGGCCGCTAGCTGCCGGGCGAGGTCGAGCTGATTGTTACTCAGCGCCTGCCGAATGCGCCACCAGATGTCTTCTTCTTTAAGCAGGCCTTGGCTAAATAGCGCTTCAAAGTAGGGGGTGCAGGCACTGGCTTGGGGTTTGGCGCTAAACCACAGCTGGCGATGATTGGCCAAGGCGCTGAAATCATTGCGCTTGAGCATGGCTTGCTGTTTCAAGCAGATCTGCTCGGCGTTCGGGCTCTCAAGCCGGCTGTAATACACCTCGTATTGCGCCCAATCTTGGCGGCGGGCCAGCTCTTTAAGCCAGTCGGCCAGAAAACGCTCGGCCAGAGGGCTGGGGGCGTAGCGGCTGAGAAACTGGCCGGCATCGCCATCGCTGGTTTGATTAATCTGGGTTGTGAGGTAGTAATAGCGCGGATACATTTCCAGCGGGTCGCCCACGCTTTGCTCGCTCAGCTGGGCGAGCGCAACCATATCGCGCGCGCGCGCGGCTTCGCGCAGCTCGTCAAGGTTCATGCGGGCTTGGGCGCTGGCGGCCAGCAGGCAGCTCAGCATAATCAGGGTGGCTTTTTTTAACATGGACAGCAGCAATTTACAGTGGCGGGACGGCAGCGCTAAGGATAAACGAGGGCTGCAGGCTTGTCTTGCATCAATGGGGTGGTTTTGTTCAGTTTTGTGTAGGTAATTTGTGGCATCTGGCGCTGCCGAATGTTGCACTCAGCCCTGCTTGCCGCCGTGGCGTGGCACGGGGAGGGCAAAACCAAGTAGAATTAGCGAGTTTAGAAAATTGTAGCCGCGCTTTTGGCGCCCAAAGAACACATGCTGACTTTTCAGGAAATCTTGTTAAAGCTCCAGAATTACTGGAGTGACCACGGTTGTGCCCTGCTGCAACCCTACGATATCGAAGTGGGGGCGGGCACCTTCCACACGGCGACTTTCCTGCGATCACTGGGCCCCGAGCCATGGAATGCCGCCTACGTTCAGCCTTGCCGCCGCCCGAAAGACGGCCGCTATGGCGAGAACCCCAACCGCTGCCAGCATTATTACCAATACCAAGTGGTGCTCAAGCCGTCGCCAGACAATATCCAAGAGCTGTATCTGGGCTCGCTGGAATACCTGGGGATTGATACCAAAGTCCACGATGTCCGCTTTGTGGAAGACGACTGGGAAAGCCCAACGCTGGGTGCCTGGGGTCTGGGCTGGGAAGTGTGGCTCAATGGGATGGAAGTGACGCAATTTACCTACTTCCAGCAAGTGGGCGGTCTGGATTGCAAGCCGGTATTGGGCGAGATTACCTACGGGGTTGAGCGTCTGGCGATGTATCTGCAAGGCGTGGATAACATCTACGACATCGTTTGGACCGAATACCCGAACGGCCAGAAAGTCACCTACGGCGACATCTATCATCAGAACGAAGTTGAGCAATCGATTTACAACTTCGAGCAATCGAATGTGCCGTTCCTGTTTGATCAATTCAATCAGTTTGAAGCCGAAGCCAAGCGCCTGATCGAAGGCGGTCTTGCGCTGCCAGGCTTTGAAATGGTGATGAAATGCTCACACATGTTCAATCTGCTGGATGCGCGTGGCGCGATTTCAGTGACTGAGCGTGCGGCCTACATCGCCCGCGTGCGCAATCTGGCGCGACTGGTGGCGCAGGCTTATTACGATTCGCGCGAAGCCTTGGGCTTCCCGATGTGCCAGCCGGTAGATAAGGCAGCCAAATAAACGAAGGAGCCGCACATGCAACGTCTGTTATTGGGTGTACTGGTAGTGACTGTGGCAGCGTGCGGCAAATACGAGGACAAGGTGAGCGGCCCGGTGCCGGTGCCGGATCAAAAAGCCGACTGGCGCAGCTACGGCAAAATGCCGGACTTCGAAACCTTGGTGGATGTTAATTCGATCCAGCATGACGCCGGTTATGCCGAGCAGAATTACACCTTTGTCTGGATGGTGCAGCGCTTTAACGAAGACCAGATTGATGGCACTTCCAAGGGCAAGTACCGCTACAAATACACCCGGCAGGCCATAGATTGCCCCTCTGGCAAGATGGCCGGCGTGGCAGTGTCGATGAATGATGCGGATGATCTGGAAGTCGCCCGCTACGATGTGCCGGGCTTTCAGTGGGAGTTTGCGCCCCAGCAGCCGGGTACTTTCGGGGCGGATTTCGTGGCCCAAGTGTGCAAAATGATGGCCGAAAAAGATCAGGCCAAGCAAGCTGAAGAATAACTGAGGATGCTGCCAACGCAGCAAAAGCATATGAATCCAACCTTACTGATCGAACTGTTTACAGAAGAACTCCCTCCCAAAGCGCTGCCCAAGCTGGGCGCTGCGTTTGCCGAAAGCATTGCGGCGGAGCTCGTGAAACTGGGCTTTGCCCCTGCCAGCAGCGAAGTGAATACCTTTGCCAGCCCACGCCGTCTGGCGGTCACTGTGGCGGATGTTGCGGCGGTGCAGCCTGAGCAGGCCATCGAAAAACGCGGCCCCGCAGTGAGCGCGGGTTTTAAAGATGGCCAGCCTAGCCCCGCCTTGCTGGGTTTTGCCCGCTCGTGCGGTCTGAGTGCCGAGCAGCTGGATCAGCTGGGCACTGTGCACGATGGCAAGCAGGATGTGTATGTATTCCGTTCGGTGAAGGCGGGCGAGCCGCTGGCGACGGTGCTGGCCGACATCGTGGCGGCAGCGGTGAAAAAACTGCCGGCGCCCAAAATGATGCGCTGGGCCGATCGCGATGGCCAGTTTATCCGTCCGGTGCATGGCCTGATCATGTTGCACGGCGAACACGTGGTGCCTGGTCAGGTGCTGCATTTAAGCTCAGGTCAGACTACCCGCGGGCATCGTTTCCTGTCGCAAGGTGAGCTCACGATTGCCAATGCGGCCGGCTATGCGCGCCAAATGTATGAAGAAGGCAAAGTGGTGGCCAGCTTCGCCGCCCGCAAAGCCCTGATCAGCGAAAAACTGCAGGAAGCCGCCGCTGCGCTCAATGCCCGCATTGCTGCCGATGAAGCGCTGTTTGACGAAGTCACCGCGCTGGTGGAATGGCCAGTGGTACTCAAAGGCGAGTTTGAAGCCGAATTTCTGCAAGTGCCGCAGGAATGTCTGATCCTCACCATGCAGCAAAATCAGAAATACTTCCCGCTGCTGGATGGTAACGGCAAGCTGATGAATCAGTTCTTGCTGGTGTCCAATCTGCAAACCAGCGACAGCAGCCACATCATTAATGGCAACGAGCGCGTGCTGCGCGCGCGTCTGTCGGATGCCAAATTCTTCTTCGAGCAAGATAAAAAAGCCCCGCTCGACAGCCGGGTGCCGAAGCTCGCTAATGTGGTGTATCACAACAAGATCGGCTCGCAGCTGGAACGCGTACAGCGCTTGCAAGCAGTTGCCGGCGCCATTGCTGGTTTGCTTGGGGCTGATGTGACCAAAGCCGAGCGCGCGGCCTATCTGGCCAAGGCCGATTTGCTGACCGATATGGTGGGTGAATTCCCTGAGCTGCAAGGCATTATGGGTCAGTACTATGCTAAGCACGACGGCGAAGATACCGAGGTGGCGTATGCCGTTGAAGCCCATTACAAGCCTAAGTTTGCGGGCGATACACTGCCTGAAGGTGCGACTGCGCAAGCGGTTTCACTGGCGGATAAGCTCGAAACGCTGGTCGGTATTTACGGGATTGGCCTGATTCCAACTGGCGACAAAGATCCGTTCGGCCTGCGCCGTGCCGCGCTGGGCGTATTGCGGATTGCACTGCAATCACCGCTGGATCTGCGCGAATTGCTGCGCACTACGGCGGCGCAATTCCCGGCCGGCCTGATTGCCGAAGGTACGGTGGAAGGCCTGTATGGCTTTATGCTCGATCGCCTGAAAAACCTGCTGGCAGCGGATTATCCGGCTGCAGATATTGATGCTGTGCTGGCGCTGAAACCTAGCCGCATCGATGATTTGCTGGTCCGTCTGGCGGCTGTGGCCGAATTTAAGGCCTTGCCCGAATCTGCCGCACTGGCGGCCGCGAATAAGCGGATTCGCAATATCCTGAAAAAAGTCGAAGGCGAAGTGCCAGCCCTGAACGCGGCCTTGCTGCAAGAAACCGCCGAGCAAGAGTTGTTTGCCGCGCTGCAAGCCTTGCAAGCGCCCGTGGCGGCGGCGCTGGCGGGCAATGACTTCACCAGCGCGCTCAAGCAACTGGCCGCACTGAAAGCCCCCGTAGATGCCTTTTTCGATGGTGTGATGGTCATGGCCGACGATCTGGCGGTGCGTGGCAATCGTCTGGCGCTGTTGAGCGCGCTGGCCGAAGTAATGAATCGCGTGGCCGAGCTGTCGCTGCTGGCCGACTAAACCCCGGGCGGGCTTGCCCGCCCTTGCCGAGGAAGATGGATGCCTGCCATGAAGCCCGAAGCCAGCAAGCTGTTGATTCTTGATCGTGATGGGGTGATTAACGAAGACCGGCCGGACTTCATCAAATCGCCGGAAGAATGGCTGCCGATTCCGGGCAGCCTGGAAGCGATTGGCGAATTAACCCGCGCCGGCTGGACCATCGTGGTGGCCACCAACCAAAGCTGTATCGGCCGCGGCATTATCGATATTGATATGCTCAATCGCATTCACGCCAAAATGCACCGCGCGGTGGTGAATGCCGGTGGGCATATCGATGCGATCTTCTTTTGCCCGCATGCGCCCGATGCCGGCTGTGATTGCCGCAAACCTGCGCCCGGCATGGTGCAGGATATCGCGCGCCGCTTTCGGGTGGATGTGGATGAATGCCTGATGGTGGGCGATTCGCTGCGCGATTTGCAGGCGGTGAGTCGTGCTGGCGGGCAGGCGCTGCTGGTGCGCACTGGCAATGGCCGTAAAACCGAAGCGGCTGGCGATTTGCCGGCTGGCACGCGTGTGTATGATGATCTGGCCGCCGTATGCGCCAGTTTGCTGGAAAACCCCAATTAACCACCTTGTTGCCCGTTCATGATCTGGTTTCGTTCTGCCCTGTATAGCCTTGGCCTGCTGGTATTAACCCCGCTGTTTACCTTGATCGCCATTCTGGTCTTGCCGCTGCCGGCGGTGACCCGCAATACCATTGTGGCCTGGTGGGCGCGGCTGATGTTTATCTGGCTGCGCATCACCTGCGGGCTGACTTTCAAGGTGGAAGGTGCCGAAAATATCCCGCATGGCCCGGCCATGATTATGTGCAAACACCAATCCGCCTGGGAAACCATGGCGCTGCAGCTGATTTTTCCGGCGCAGGTGTGGGTGCTGAAACGCGAATTGCTGCGCATTCCATTTTTTGGCTGGGGCCTAGCGGCCACTTCGCCCATCGCGATCGACCGCGGTCAGCGCGCCCAGGCGCAAAAACAGTTGATGGAGCAGGGGCGCGATCGGCTGAATAAAGGCCTGTGGATCGTGATCTTCCCCGAAGGTACACGCATCAAGCCGGGCGAGCGTGGCCAATACAAGCAGGGCGGCGCGCGCTTGGCCAAAGATCTGGAAGTGCCGATTGTGCCAGTGGCCATGAATTCGGGCGAATTCTGGCCGAAAAATTCGTTTTGCAAATGGCCGGGGGAAGTGACGGTGCGAATTGGTGCGCCGATTAGCTCCGAAGGTAAAAATTCGCTCACCTTGATCAATGAAGTGGAAAACTGGATCGAAGGTGAAATGGCGCAGATTACCGGCCGTGGGCCGTGTTATGTGGCGCCGAGCAAGGCCGAATAAGGGGTATTGCCATGCAGGCAATATTTCGCCTGCCTCAGGGCGAAATACCCTATCAGGTATCGCGTAGCGCCCGCCGCCGCAGCATTGGTTTGAAAATCGATGCCGGCGGGCTGACCGTGATCTTGCCCGCCCGGGCGCCGCTGGCTGAGGCCGAGCGGGTGATTCAACTTAAACTCACCTGGATTCAAACCAAGCTGGCGCAGTGGGCCGCGCAGCCACCGGTGCTGGGGCCGGCGCCGTGGCGTTGGGGCGATGAAGTGCACTGGCTGGGCGCACCGCGCCGCTTACAGCCAGCCAGCCGTACACGGCTGACGGAGACCGAGCTGCACTTGGCCGCCGCGCGCGAAGATTTGCTCACCCCTGCGCTCGTGCGCTTTTATCAGCGCAGTGCTCGCGCGTACTTCGCTGAACGCGTGCCATTCTGGTCGGCGCGGATGGGCTTGCAGCCGCAGCGCATTTTGCTGACTTCGGCCCGCACCCGCTGGGGCAGCTGCACCAGCCAAGGCGCAATCCGCCTCAATTGGCGGTTGTTGCAGGCGCCAGCCGCGGTGATTGATTACGTGATAATTCATGAGCTGGCGCATCTGCGCGAAATGAATCATTCGGCGCAATTTTGGGCGCAGGTGGCGCAAGCCTGCCCCGATTGGCGCCAATATCGCGCCTGGCTGAAGACCCACGGTCAAGCCTTAATGGTACTGGATCAGCGCTAAATCCAGACCGGCTGTGCCACAGTTCACATCTACGGGTTAACCCTAATCAGGGCTTTGCTTGTCAGCTTTCATGCCAGCGTGGTAAATTGCTCTCGCGAAAATGTGGTCGAATTTTTCGCGCTAAAAATCAAGCAAAAGTATGAATAAAATCATTGGTTTGTGCGGGTTGTAAATCAGAAAATACTGATATGACTGCCAAGCCAGCTCACCAGAAACTGGAGAAGACAATGCAACAACAACGTAATGGGTTTGCTCTGCCCGTGCGTATTGCACTTGCCGTAGGTTGTTTGGGTGCCGCACAACTGGTATCAGGTCATGGCTCGATGGAAGTGCCAATCAGCCGTGTGCTCAGCTGCTTTAACGAAGGCCCGGAAAATCCAAAATCTGCCGCCTGCCAGGCCGCAGTAGCGGTATCAGGCCCGCAATTTTTGTACGACTGGTCGGGTGTGAATCAAAACCCGAACGGCAACCATAAAGGCTTCGTGCCAGATGGCCAGCTGTGTGGTGGTGGTAAAGCCAACTACGCTGGTCTGAATCTGCCGCGTACCGATTGGCCAGTGACCAATATCGCGCCCGATGCCAATGGCAACTTCGAATTTATCTGGAATGCGCCCGCGCCACATACCACCAAAGACTGGGTGTTTTATGTAACCAAAGACAGCTGGAATCCAAACCAGGCGCTGTCTTGGGGCGATCTGGAGCAATTCTGCCAGCTGGGCAATGTGCCGGTAACAGCCGATAAGCGCTACAAAATGACCTGCCCGCTGCCGAAGAAAACCGGCAAGCACATCATTTATGTTACTTGGCAACGTAGCGATAGCCCAGAAGCGTTCTACTCATGCTCGGATGTGAATTTCTCGGGGGCGGTGTCGACCTACAAAGAACTGGGGCAGATTCGCGCGCAGCAAAATCTGGCGCAAAGCACCAAAGTCACATTCCGTCTGTTTGATAACGCCGGTCGCGATCTGGAATCAGCGCAAATCATTGCCGATTACGATGCGCAAACCGGTGCCGATCTGACGCAAATGAACATCTGGCCGTATTTCCTGGCGCAGAAAGTGAATGGCAGCTCGAAATATGTGAGCGTGGGTGTATTGCAAGCCAATGGCTCGGTCGCGCCTGTGCAAACCGCGCAAGACAACCGTGTGTATAGCCGCTCAGGGGCCGATTACATCTTCCGCGTGGATATCGAAGCCCCGGCCGGTGTAACCCCTAAACCAAGCACGCCAACACCGGCTCCGGTGGTGACGCCAACACCAAAACCTGTGGTGACACCAACCCCAGCACCGGTGGTAACACCAACGCCAGCGCCAGTGGTTACACCGACACCTAAACCTGTGGTTACCCCAACTGCGGCTCCGGTGGTGACACCCACTCCGAAGCCAGTAGTAACGCCAACCCCAGTACCAGTGGTGACTCCAACGGCAAAACCGGTCGTGACGCCAACACCGACACCAGCAACTGGCTCAACCTGCGTTGCTGCATGGGAAGCGAGCAAAGTGTATGCCGCACCGGGCAACAAAGTGAGCTACGGTGGCCGTAACTTTGAAAACAAATGGTGGACCACGAACGAGAAACCCGATCCAAGTAGCCAGTGGGGCGTGTGGAAAGATCTGGGCGTTTGTAGATAAGCCCAAGTCCAGCTAGCCGCCAGGCCAAACCCGCGAGCAATCGCGGGTTTTTTATTGCGTGTTTAATGCTCGGCGTGGGTAGCACTGCTGGCGGGCTGCGTCGCGGAGGTTGAAGCCGCGCTAGCTTGGGCGGCGGCGTAGGCGAGCTCACCCACGGCGTAGGCGCCTTTGACGCCAGCTTTGCCGACGTCATAGCTCACCTCAACGGCCGTGGCGGCGACCGACACCGCAGCGCCGGCCACCATGGCGGTGGTCGTTACGACTGCGCAACCCGAAAGTAGCGTGGTGATGGCGAGGAAAAAGAGGCTTTTTTGCATCGGCTTGGCGAAGGTTCAAAGTGGGAACGGGATTGTGGGCTAGAATCGTCGATTCGTCGATCTGCCTGCTGAAAGTCTGTATGCCACGCCGCGTTTTAATCGCCAAGCTCACCTCGCTGGGCGATGTGCTGTTTACCCTGCCTATGGTCAGTGATATTCGCCGGCATCGTCCGGATCTGGAAATCGACTGGGTGATCGACGATACACTGGCCGACTTGCCCGCCTTGCACCCTGGGGTGAGTCAGATTCATGCCATCCCTTTGCGCCGACTCAAGAAAATGCCCAAGCCCGAGCGTTGGCCGGCGCTGCGGCAGGCGGTGAAATCGCTACGTCAATCCCGCTATGAAGTGGTGCTCGATTGTCATGGCATGATTAAAAGTGCGGCGCTGAGCTGGCTGGCCAAGGCCGAGCTCATCTACGGCCCGGCCGATGAGCGGCTGGGCGAGCGGGCGGCGCGCTGGGTATACGATCAGCGCATTGTGCCCGACCCCGCTTTGCCGGCGGTGCAGTGGTATCGGATGTTTGCGGGTCTCGCGCTGGGCTATCAGCCGCAGGGCTTGCCGGATTTTGGCTTGCAAGCTGTGCCTTTACGCGGGGAATGGTTGCCCGCGGGGCCTTATGTGCTGGGTTTTCACGCCGCCTCAAAAGCCGAAAAATGCTGGTCGGTGGAATCATGGCAAGCCGTGGGGCAGCAGCTGGCTGAGTGTGGGGTGGCCTTGATTCTGCCGTGGGGCTCACCGGCAGAGCAAGGGGTGGCGCAAGCCATTGCAGCCGCCGTGCCCAAGGCGGTGGTGGCGCCGAAAATGACCGTGGCGGAGCTAGCGGGGGCGATGCTAGGGGCGCAGCAAGTGATCGGGGTGGATACTGGGATGACGCATCTGGCTGAAAGCCTGGGCGTGCCGACGATTGCCCTGTATACCGTGACTGATCCGGCGACTTACCACCCCTATTGGAATTTTGCCGCCCACGCCTTGGGCGGTAATGGCGAAGTGCCACAGGTGGAAGAGGTATTAAAACTGCTGGTCTAGGGTATAGCTATCTGGGTCTTTGAATATAAGGGCTGGCTGCACATACCCCGCTAACGCCCCATGCCGCCCACTTGCTGTGCCAGATAGGTAGCGTAGTTGTCGGTCATACCGCCGACAAAATCCAGTACCCGGCGATAGGTTTCATACAAAGGCCAGTCTTTACGCGGGGCATTGTATTCCATCAGATCGAGCACCCGTTTCATGCGGAACGGCATGTGGGTACTCACTTTCAGTTCATACGAGGCTTTGCAGAAGGCATCGAGCAGGATGTCGAGACAAGTGAACGAGCCGACTTCGATTTCGATTTTGCGCCGCTCGTTAAAAATCCGATCACGGGCGAGCTGTTTGGCTTCATTAATCCCTTGGCGCATAGCGTAGGGGCAGTCATTGAGTAAATCGCCCTGATACGTGCCAGCCATCAGGCGCGGATAATTGGCCATAAAAGTCTCGGCTACCCCGCGGATGCAGCGATCAATCGCCTTGCCGCGCAGCAAGGAGATTTTGCGGCGGACCGAGGGGGCGGCTGCGACTTCCAGTTCCAGCAGACTGCGCTCGCCACCGCAGATTTTCATCAGCAGTGGTTCTACGCTCTCGTAGGGCAACATGCCGATTTCGATGCCGTCTTCCAGATCGAGAATGGCGTAGCAAATATCGTCGGCGGCCTCCATCAGGTAGGATAAAGGATGGCGCGCCCACTTGCCGGGCGCTAATTCCGGTAGCCCAAGGCGCTGCGCCACTTCGGCCAGTAAATGCTGCTCACTCACATAACAGCTGAATTTGCCTTTGCCGCCGGCATGTTCGCTGGTCCACGGGTATTTGAGCGTGGCGCCCAAAGTGGCGTAGGTGAGGCGTAAACCGCCTTCAAAGCGATGGTTTTCCAGTTGGGTGATAATGCGAAAACCTTGCGCATTGCCTTCGTAGGTCATTAAATCGCGACGCTCTTCCGCGCTGAGGTTTTGGAGCAAATACGCGTGTTCTGGCCGACGGAACCAGTCGCGGATCGCATATTCGCCGGCGTGACCAAAGGGCGGGTTACCAATATCGTGGGCAAGGCAGGCGGCCTGCACAATGCCGCCTAGGTCATAGGGAGTGATATGGGCGGGTAGCTCGTCTTTGAGGCGCTCGCCGATCAGTACCCCTAGGCTGCGCCCCACGCAGGCAACTTCAATACTGTGCGTGAGCCGGGTATGAACGTGATCATTTTCGGTCATCGGGTGTACTTGCGTTTTGCGCCCCATCCGGCGAAATGGCGAGCAAAACACGATCCGGTCATGATCTTTATGAAAATTACTGCGGCCCGCTTCGTTGTCCAGTGCTTCGCTGGCATCGGTGCCCAAACGTGCGGCGGTGAGTAATTGCGCCCAATTCATGCTCATCGTGGTTTCGCCAGGAAAGTGAGTAAGTCCGCCAGTTTGAGTGGTCGGCTGTAGTAGTAGCCCTGAATTTGATCACAGCCATATTGCTGCAAAAGCGCCAGCTCGGCGGCTTGCTCTACACCTTCGCCAGTCACCATTAATTGCAAACGGTGGGCCAGGGTAATAACTGATTCGACAATCGCTCGGTCTTCCGCCGATTCGGCCAGCTGCATGACAAAGCTGCGGTCGATTTTTAGCTCATCAATGGGCAGGCGTTTTAAATATGCCAGCGATGAGTAGCCGGTACCGAAATCATCCAGCGCCAGTTTGCAGCCCATCTGTTTAATTTGTTGCAGGTGTTTGAGCGAAAGCTCGAATTCTTCAATCACTGCCGATTCGGTAATCTCGAATGTGACCAATTCGGCCGGAATACCCCACACGGCCATCGCATTGCCAATAAAGCCTGCCAAGTGTGGGTCGCGTAGATTGTTCGGCGCCAGATTGATGCTCAGTGTGCCTTGATAGCCCGCGAGGCGTAGTTGCGAGAAATTGCGCAAACCGGTTTGAATCACCCAGTGGGTCAGCTGATCCATCAGCCCGAGATAATCGGCAACGCTGATAATTTCGTAAGGGGAGATGCTACCCAGGAGCTCGTCTTCCCAGCGCAGCAGGACTTCTACGCCGCTCACTGCGCCACTGGCGGGGGCGATTTGCGGTTGAAAGGCTAAATGAAAGCGGTTGTCGTAGAGTGCATTGCGCAATGGTTGCTCGAGCCGTACCAATTGTTGGCCCAGCCAATCGCGATCAGGGTCGTAGACCCCAATATGCTCTTCAGCAAACTGATGGGCCGCAATCTTGGCCGCGTCGATCAGTGCTTCACCATCGCGGCCATGCTCGGGGGCCATGGCGATGCCGATTTGTGGGTAGAGCTTGAGCTCATCGCTGCTCACATCATGCAGCAAGGTTTTGGCCCGATGCGCAGCCAACAAGGCATGGCTGGTGCCATTCAGCTGGCCAAGCAGCAGTCCCACCGAGTGGGAATCGAGCTGAAAGATATGATCGGCTGGGCGCAATAAAGGCAGCAGGCGGCTGGTCAGGCATTCAAGTAAATGATCGCGATAATGGCCGGGGTGCAGATGGCGTAATTCGAGGTAAATCAGCGCACTTTGCTTATCAGGCCCGCCGCGCTCTAGGGTTTGCCTGATGCATTCATCTAGTTGGCCCAGCGGGGTGAGTTTTTGCTTGATGGGATGCAAAGGGCGCGGATTACTCATCGGCTACTCCAGGAAATACTCGCGCGGATCAATATTGTAAGCGCCCCGGCTCAATTCACGCCGCAAAGAGATTGGCAAGCCATTCGGGGCCGTTGGATTGGTGATCAAATCTAGCGTGTGCGGTTTGGCGTAGGACGTTTTATCCGGCGCCAGAATGACCATTAATTTGGGTTTTAGTCGGCGGACCCGGTTTTGGCCAATTACAATCCCGACTTCGCCCGTTGAGAGCTCAACTAAGGTGCCGACGTGGAAAATGCCGATGCACTGCGCAAATTGCTCAACCAGCGCCGGGTGGAAATATTTTTCGCTCCACTTGTACAGCAGTTGCAGCGCTTCATGTGCGGGTTTGGCATCGGAGTAAGTGCGCTCGCTGGTGAGCGCGGTGAAACAGTCAACAATCCCCGCCATGCTGCCAAACATACCAATCTCTTCGGCTTTGAGCCCCTGTGGGTAGCCGCTGCCGTCATAGCGTTCATGATGGCGTGCCACCATATCCACCACATCCAGCGGTACGTTATCCATCTGACCCAGAATATCGAGACTATGCTGCACATGGGTTTTCATCAGCATGAATTCGCCTGGCGTATAGCGCCCGGTGCGATTAAGCAGATCTTCGGGCAGGCGAATTTTGCCAATATCCAGCATCAGGCCAGCGAGGCCCAGCTTGCGTAGTTCCTCTACCGGGTAGCCCAAATGCCGGCCAAAGGCGAGTAAATACACGGCGGTATCGATCGAGTGGGAATAGGTGTACTGATCGCGGTCTTTTAGTTGGGTGAGTAGCAGCAGGGCATTGGGGTTGCGTACGATTGAATCAACTAGATCGTTGACCACCGCATTGGCTTCTTCGATCTTGGGGTGTAGCTCTTTACGTACAGATTCCATAAAGCTGCGCATAAAGGTTTGCGAGCTTTTATGGACGGCCTGAGCTTTGGGAAGCTCGACTTCTACTTGCTCTTCACGATCATACAGAATGACCTGCGTATTAAAGCTGCGGCGTGGCGTGGCGGTGTCGCGCTGAAACAAGCCGGCAAAGAGGCGGCGCAGCTCCAGCAAGAGGCTGATCCGTTCGCGGCGCTCTTGTTCTTGCGGATTATGTTGCAGCAAAGCGCTGATGGGCGGGGCGCTAAAAGCGGCTTTGTCGGATTTGGGTTTGATATCAAACAGCCCGGCCCAGCGATTGATGCCGCCATTCGAGCGGCTGAAATCGACCGTGACGTATTCGCAGTATTCGCGCAGCTGCTCCAGTTGCTGGTGCTGCTCGATCAGAAAGCCCTGTAGTAGAAATGGGGTATCCAGCCACGGCCGATCCAGCTCGGTGACATAGAGCCCAATTTGCAAGTCCAGAACGTGTACGCGGGTTTCCACAGGCAATTAGTTCTTACGAATGAGTCGCATTTCTATTGGTCTTGCCTGACTCAGAGTTGATCCAAAACGCTATTCTAGGGCAATCCATGGCCTTCGGGGCGAATGAAATGCGCTGTGCAGTTAGAGTAATCCCTACATTTTGCCGCCACACAGCCCTTTTTTCGCCGATTTTCCCCCCCATGGGAGCGAGTTTGCTAAAATGTCGCGGCTTTTTCGTGAGGATAATCATGGCGCTGCTCGAGATTCGTGATGTTGTAAAACAGTTTGGTGATTTTACAGCGGTCAACCACGTAAGCCTCTCTGTCGAGGCGGGCGAATTCTTTACGCTGTTGGGCCCATCGGGCTGCGGTAAAACCACGCTGTTGCGCATGCTGGCCGGCTTTGAGCAGCCTGATTCAGGTGAAATTCTGCTCGACGGCGTCAATATGGCTGGGGTGCCGCCCGAAAAACGCCCGGTGCATACCGTGTTCCAAAATTACGCGCTTTTCCCGCATATGACCGTGGCGCAGAACATTGCGTTCCCGCTGAAAATGGCCAAAGTACCGGCCGAAGAAATCAAAACGCGGGTAGCCGAAGTGCTGGACGATGTACGTCTCAGCCAGTTTGCCAGCCGCTATCCGCATGAAATGTCGGGTGGGCAACGCCAGCGGGTGGCCATTGGCCGCGCCTTGGTGAATCGCCCACGCTTGCTGCTCTTGGATGAGCCCCTCTCGGCGCTGGATGCGAAGCTACGCGAAGAAATGCAGATCGAGCTGATTAATCTGCAAAAAGAAATCGGCATTACCTTTGTGTATGTCACGCATGATCAGGGCGAGGCGCTGGCGCTGTCGCACCGTATTGCCGTGATGAATAAAGGCCAGGTGGCGCAGCTCGATGCGCCGGAAACCATCTACAGCTATCCGAAAAGCCGCTTTGTGGCCGATTTTATCGGTCAATGCAATTTGCTGGATGCCACGATCAAATCAATTGGCGCCGACCGCATGCAGGTGGAAATCGCCGGGGTGGGCGTTGCCGAAACGCTGCCGGTGGCGGGGGCGCAAGTGGGCCAAAGTGGTTGCCTGACCTTGCGGCCAGAAAAAATTAAGCTGGGCGCGACCTTGCCGACTGGCGACGCTGACGAAGTGCATTTCAAAGGCCGGGTGCATGATTGCCTGTATCTGGGCGATGTGACGATTTACATCGTTGAGCTGGAAAACGGCATGCTGGTTGAAACCATGCTACCTAACTCGGCACCCGGGCGGGCGAAGTTCTTTGATGATAATGATCAGGTGGAGCTGGCATGGCGCTATGACGCTGGCCACTTCATCTTGGCCTAAGGATGGGCGGTCATGGCGAAAAGCAATCGAATTAATAAATGGCTCATTTCCGGGCCACCGCTGCTGTATCTGATCATTTTCTTTGCAATTCCATCGTTGATCATGGCCTTTGCGGCCTTCCGTTATCCGGGTGATTACGGTGGCTTGCTGCCTTTGATTGGGCCAAACCCCGACACCGGCGCGAATGAATTGCTGGTGACGGCGGAAAACTGGCGCGACTATCTGACTTTCGATAATTTCGGCCTGTTTTTCTCAGACCCGATTTATATCGAGCTGTTTTTGAAGTCGTTCTGGTATGCCGGGATCACCACGCTGGTGTGTTTACTACTGGCTTATCCACTGGCTTGGCTGATCGCACGCAGCCCAAAGAAATACCGCGACCTGATGATCTTGCTGGTAATTCTGCCGTTCTGGAGTAACTTCCTCATCCGCGTGTATGCCTGGATGATTATTCTGGGGCCGCAGGGCTATTTCACCATGGCGCTCAATCAGGTCTTGGGTGTGGTGGGTTTAGGCCCGGTGCAGCTGATGTTTAGCCACTTTGCCGTGATTATCGTGCTGGTGTATGTGCACCTGCCCTTCATGGTGTTGCCGCTGTATGCCAATCTGGAAAAACACGATATGGCATTGCTGGATGCTGCCCAAGATCTGGGGGCATCGGGCTGGCAGCGTTTCTGGAAGGTGACTTGGCCGCTATCCCTCCCGGGGGTATGGGCCGGCGCGGCGCTGGTGTTTATTCCGGCGCTGGGTATGTTTGCAGTACCGGATCTCGTTGGTGGTACCGATGGCATCATGATTGGTAATCTGATCAAACAGCAATTCCTGGATAGCCGCGATTGGCCATTTGGCTCGGTGCTGTCGATTATGTTGACGCTGGCCGTATTGCTGCTGGCGGGGTTGGCGGCCATGGTTGGGCGCGGAGGTAAGCGCGATGCACTCTAAACAATCGAAATGGCTGTGGGCGGCGGCGCTGTTGGCCTATGCCTTTTTGTATGTGCCACTGATTATTGTGGTGGTGTATTCCTTTAATGATTCCAAGCTCAATGCCGAGTGGGTGGGCTTTACCTTCAAATGGTATGAGCATCTGCTGCACAACGAGCAAATGCTGGTCGCCGCACGTAATTCGCTGTTGATCGCTATCGTGACCAGCTGCTGCGCCACGGTACTGGGTACGCTGGCAGGCATTGCCATGCATCGCTACAAATTGCGCCTACTGCCCTTGCTGGTGCTCACGCCAATCGCCATTCCCGAAATCCTGATGGGCGTGTCGCTGCTGATTTTCTTTGTGATGCTGAATATGACGCTGGGGCTGGTATCGGTCACCTTGGCGCATATCGCGTTTTGTATCGGCTTTGTAGCGATTGTGGTGCGTTCGCGCTTGCAAGGGATGGATGATGCCTTGGTGGAGGCCGCGCGTGATTTGGGCGCGACGCCATTGCAGGCCTTCCGCCTGGTGACCATGCCGCTGATCATGCCCGGCATTATTGCGGGAGCACTGATGGCGTTCACCTTGTCGATTGATGATTTCGTGATCACCTTCTTTACCGCAGGGGCGGGTGCTTCAACGTTGCCGCTGCAGATTTATTCGATGATCCGGATTGCGGTTACACCGGAAGTGAATGCGATTTCAACGCTGTTGATGTTGCTCACGCTGGTGCTGATTGTGATTGCCAGCAAGGTGGCGCCAAGCGCATTGCGAGCTGAATAAAGCCGCCTTATCGCGATTTAAAAGGCAGCGCAGTGCGCTGCCTTTTTTCTTGCCTGCGGGTAATCAAGGTCTTGTGCAAAAAACCGTCAACCGCACGCAGATTGCCGCGACAAGACAATAATTCGTGGCATAATCGCGCAACTTGGGGTGGCCAAGTTTTTCCACTTTTAATTCTTGATGGTGAACACAATGAAAAAGTTCTTACTGGCCCTGCTGCTGGCCGCGGGCACCGCAAACGCTGAAGATGTATTGCATCTTTATAACTGGAATAACTACATCACCCCAGAAACCGTCAAGAATTTTGAAGCCAGCTGCAAATGCCGAGTGGTGCAAGATTACTACGGCGCGATGGAAGAAATGCTGGCTAAGCTCTCGGCCGGAGCGAAAGGTTACGACGTGGTCGTGCCAACCGGTTTTGCAGTGCAGCCCCTGGTGAAGCAGGGCTTGGTGCAACCGCTGGATAAATCCAAGCTGCCGAATATCAAAAATCTAAACCCATCGTTTATGAACAGCGCTTTCGACAAGGGCAATCAATACTCGGTGCCATACGCCTTCACTACCACGCTGGTGGGCTACAACGACAAAAAAATTAAAGAGCTGGGCATCGACCCAAGCTCGTGGGCGATTATTTTTGATCCAGCCGTCCTGGCTAAAATCAAAGGCAAAGTGACGGTGCTGGATGACAGCCGCGAAGTATTTGCCGCTGCGCTGATGTATAACGGCTTCTCGGCTAATTCGACCAAGCCAGAAGAGCTGAAAAAAGCCCAAGAGACCATCCTGAAAGCCAAGCCATTCTGGGCGGCGTTCAATGGGCAGAGCTATATCAAGGAGCTGACGCTGGGCAATATCTGGGTGGCGCACGGCTACTCGAACGATATGTTCCAAGCCAACACCGATGCCAAAGCGGCCAAGCGCCCATTCGGGATTGCCTACAGTCTGCAAAAAGAAGGCAACACCTTGTCGCTGGATAATATGATGGTGCTGAAATCAGCCCCACGCCCAGATCTGGCGGCCAAGTTCATCAACTTTATGCTTGATGGCAAAAATTCAGCCCAGCTGACCAATGCCATTGGCTCAGGCAACCCGAACGCGGCATCACAAGCGTTTGTGAAGCCCGAAGTAAAAGCTATTAGTGCGGTATTCCCAAGTGCCGACAATATGAAGAAACTGCAGCAGCTCAATGCGCTGGAAGGCAAAGCGCTGCGTGATCTGGGCCGGATGTGGACCCAAGTCAAAACTGCAAAATAACATGAGCTGAACGACAAGCGGGGGCGTAAGCCCCCGTTTTTCTTCCTACGCTATGGCGCGATTTCCCCCTATCCGCTACCTTGCCCGCCAAGCCGAGCCGACTCGGGTGTCACCCTTCTTTGTGGCGGTGGCTTTGCTGCTGGTGCTGGTGGTGAGCCTGTTTCCCTTTAGCGATTGGCGCTTCACGGGCGAGCCAGTGTTTGCCTTTTACACCTATCCGCTGCCGTACTACATCACCCTCTTTGATAACACGGTCAATGTGCTGGCGTATATTCCGCTGGGCTTAGGCTGGATGCTGCTGTTTCGGCGGCGCTGGTTTGCGGCGATTTTGGCGGTGTTGCTGTGCGCACTCACGTCGGCCAGTGTTGAATTTGTGCAGCAATTTTTGCCGGGGCGGGTGGCCTCGAATCTGGATATTCTCAGTAATACCGCCGGTGGCGCGATCGGGGTGGCCATTGGTTTGGTGCTGCGCAGTCGGCGCTGGATGCAGCGCTGGTTAATTTTCCGGCACGAAGTTTTAGCCCCCGGCCGGATGATGGAGTGGGGTGCGGTGTGGCTGGTGGTGTGGCTGGTGGCCCAACTCGACCCAAGCCAGCCTTTTTTGGGTGTGGTGGTCGAGCCACGTGGCTTGCCGCAGCCCTTTATTGCGCCGCTGGCGGATGCTGCACTGTTTTTGCGCCTGCTGGAAGGTGGCGGCATGATGTTGAATCTGGTTGGGGTAGGCTTGTTTGTGTCGGTGCTGCTGGCCTATCAGCGGGATTTCCCCCGTGCGATGTTTGCGCTCCTGGGTACTGCCTTGCTGCTAAAAATGGCTTTTGCCGGCATGTTGCTGCGGCCAGAGCAGTTTTTTGTCTGGCTGAATCTGAATATCGTGCTGGGGGGCGTGGGCGGCGTGTTGCTGCTGACTTTGTGTTGGCACCTGCAGCGGCGCTATCGCGCCTTGCTGTCGGTGTTGTGTTTATCGCTGGCGACGGTGGTGAGCTTGGTGTGGCCGCTCACCCCGCAATTGTCGGCCACTTTGCCGCTATTTAAATGGCAGTATGGGCACTTGCTGCACTTTAGCGGGCTCTCGCAAATCATGGGCGATCTATGGCCGTTTGTTGCGGTGTTGCTGATGCTGGTGTATCTACTTAGCCCACGCCGCAGCGATGAGTGGTACTAGGGTATCTTGCTGTAGCCTTTATTGATTGTGCGTTATACGGCTATACCCCTGGGTTTGGTCTTAGGCGTCAACTTGCCGTGGCACGGCTGGATTATAAAACTGCTGTTGGCTGAGCAGTTTCTGGTACATGGCGGGGTCTTTCCATTCGGCCTGACATTGGGGCGAAAAGATGATGTCTTCAAGCCGAATGGTGCCCATGCGCGGGTTGTAGGCATCATCGCGGAAGGCTTGCGCGTAGCCGGTATCGGTTTCATGCGCAATGATCGAATGCAGGCGCACATCGGCTTCACCATTGGCCATAATCGTTTGTGCCAGAATCTGGTCGATGATCACGAAAAACAGTCGCGCAAACTGTTCGGCCGAAGGGGATACCGGCATCGCAATCCAGCGCGCCGAGAAGGTCTGGCACAGGCGGATGTACTCGGCATCATCTTTATCCCAAAAGCACACTGCATGGTCGAACGCATCGATCACATCACGGATCGTGCCCTTCATTAAGCCAAAATCGTAAACCATCTGCCCGTGATCCAGTGCGCTGGCTTCCAGTAGCACTTCAACCTTATAGCTGTGGCCGTGAATGGAAGAGCGGCAACGCTCGGATGAGCAGTTGCGCACAATATGTGCATTTTCAAATTTAAATAGTTTACGAATCAACATTTTAACGCGCCCAAACGGTGAGGCATGGTTTTATCAGATGGCGCCCGACGCCACAAGGGGCGATTTTACCAAGCCACCGCGTTTAATGCTTGTTTCCTTGCAGGGATAAGCCGCTGGGCGTCATAGCCTAATACCAGTCCGTGGCACCTACTTACAAAAA
Source organism: uncultured Chitinibacter sp. (assembly GCF_945957625.1). Taxonomy (NCBI): domain Bacteria; kingdom Pseudomonadati; phylum Pseudomonadota; class Betaproteobacteria; order Neisseriales; family Chitinibacteraceae; genus Chitinibacter; species uncultured Chitinibacter sp. Next base: position 100,906 of record NZ_CAMFLP010000007.1, on the reverse strand, counting down.
CGATTAGAAATTCAGGGGAAAGCAAAAAAGAAATCATGGTGTAAGTATTTGCGTGGGCGAGGTGGAATTCACTTTTTTGAAACACTCCGGCAGGAAAAAAAGTGAAGGCAATTTGTCTGTGAAACTACTCACAGGCGCAATGAAAAGTTACATCAGCAAGCGCTAATGGTGTGGCGCGCTATTTTTATGCTGCAAAAAAAATCAATAAAAACAATAATATTTTGATTAAATTGTGCGGCGCACAACTCTATATTGCGGTTTTTATGTAGTTTCATGTAGTCCACAAAAAAAAGCTTCAGTGGCCTAACTCACAGGCCCAAATCGGGGTGTTGACAAGGTTTTTCTCGGCACGTTAAAACAGTCTCACTGGTTAAGCTCAGCCCTCAAAGCGAGCTGGCTAGCGGTAAAAATCACCAGATACTTACAATACGGTGACAAGCAGGCAGTTGGTGGGCAAGACCACTTATCCACTAGTGCCAATGCCATTTATAAAATCGGAGGAGACATTAATGTCCCGTTTTAATCGTCTTGCACTTGCTGCCCTGCCAGCTGCAATGTTCGTGGCCTACAGCTATGCCGCACCATTGTGGCAAGAAGGCAATACGTACAATGCTGGCACAGTCGTTACTTATAAAGGCGTGGACTACTCTGCGCTGGTGACCCATACCGCTTATGTCGGTGCTGGCTGGACCCCTGATACCACCCCAACACTGTGGAAAGCAGTGGGTGCTTCAACTAACCCAACTGCCGCGCCTAGCGCCGCACCAACCACTGCGCCGACTACAGCGCCTACCGCTGCTCCAACCGCAGTGCCTAGCGCAGCGCCAACCACCGCACCGACTGCTGCGCCAGCGGGTTGTGGCAATGTGGCGGCTTGGAATTCAGCGACCGCCTACACTGGCGGTGCTGTAGTTTCGTATAACGGCCGTAAATTCTCGGCGAAATGGTGGACTCAAGGCCAGACGCCTTCTTCTACTGATCAGTGGGGCCCATGGAAAGATGAAGGCGCTTGTAGCGGCGCTACGGCTACCCCAGTGGTAACCGCATCACCAACTCCAGTTGTGACTGCGTCGCCAACGCCAGTCGTGACCGCAAGCCCAACGCCAGTAGTAACTGCATCGCCAACGCCAGTGGTTACCGCATCTCCAACTCCGGTTGTGACTGCTCGCCCAACCCCAGTGGTAACGGCTTCACCAACACCTACGCCAGTGGTTACTGCAACCCCAACACCTGTGGGTTCGCCATCGCCAACGCCAGTGGTTACTCCAACACCAACACCTTCAGTGACGCCACCCGCTGGCAGCCAAGACCAGTGTCGTCCAGTGGGTCTGGTTTCTGAAGTTGCAAACGTTCCATATTGTACTGTTTACGATACCAACGGCCGCGAGAAGCTCGCCAATGGTATGAAACGCCGCAGCATCGGTTACTTCACCAGCTGGCGTAACGGCGCGAACGGTCAGCCTGCTTATCTGGCTGCCGATGTGCCTTGGAACGACATCACTCACGTGAACTACGCTTTTGCGCACATCGACCAGAACTGGAAAGTTTCTGTAGGTACCGATGGCCCAACTAATGCCGCAACTGGCATGTCTTGGGATGACAAAGGTCCGAAATACGCGCTGGATCCATCACTGCCATTCAAAGGCCACTTCAACATGCTGAACAAGCATGCAGATGCCAAAGGCGTGAAACTGCTGCTGTCGGTTGGCGGCTGGGCTGAAACTGGCGGTTACTTCGATGATTCAGGCAAACGCATCGCCAGCGGTGGTTTCTATTCACTGACCGTGGATGAAGCAACGGGTGCTGTTCGCCAAGATCGTATCAATACCTTCGCTAAATCTGCGGCTGAATTCGTGACCAAATATGGTCTGGATGGTATCGATATCGACTACGAATACCCAACTTCAATGTCGGATGCGGGTAGCCCAGATGACTGGAAGATTGCCAATAAGCATCGTGGCAAACTGTGGGACGGCTACATGGCGCTGATGAAAACGCTGCGTCTGGAGCTGGACAAAGCCGCTGCGGCCCAAGGCAAGTACTACATGCTGACGATCGCTTCACCATCTTCAGGCTACCTGCTGCGTGGCTTCGAAGGCTTCCAGGCACTGAAATACCTGGATTACGTGAACATCATGAGCTACGACTTGCACGGTGCTTGGAACCACTTCGTGGGTCACAACGCCGCACTGTACGATACTGGTAAAGATAGCGAGATCGCTGATGCCAAGATCTACGACACTGCAGGCGATGGTAAGTACTACAACGCTCAGGGTTACCTGAACATTGACTGGTCATACAAATACTTCCGCACTGCTTTGGCAGGTGGTCGTGTGAATATCGGTCTGCCTTACTACACACGTGGCTGGCAAAATGTAACTGGCGGCACCAACGGTCTGTGGGGTACTGCAGCGGTTGCTGATCAGAAGACTTGCTACAACGGTACTGGTGGCAACCTGGGTCCTGATGCATTGAGCCCGAAAGCCGGTGCGCCATGCGGCTTCGGTGCACAAGGTATCGACAACCTGTGGTTTGACGTGGATGCCAACGGCAAAGAAATGTTTGCCGGTGCCAACCCACTGTGGCACGCCAATAACCTGCGTGATGGCTTGCCAACACCATACGTTGGTATCTATGGCCACGACCTGAACAAACCAGAATCGAAAGTTCGCGGTACGTATATCGAGAACTACGATGACATCGCTCAGTCTTCATGGCTGTGGAACCCAACTACGAAAGTGTTCCTGTCGACCGAAAATGAGAAATCGTTCAAGGCTAAAGTACAGTACGCGATCGACCAAGGTGCCGGCGGTATCATGTTCTGGGAGCTGGCAGGTGACTACAGCAAACCATCAGAAAACGGTCTGGGTTACTACTACTTCGGTAGCACGCTGACTTCTCTGGCTGGCCAGATGCTGAAAAACGCCACACCGTACGGCGTACAGCCAGGCGATGAGAAGTTTGTTCAGCCAGCTGAGCAACTGGATGTTGATGTTGACCTCGTAGGTTTCCTGCCAAAAGGTGAAGACAACTACCCAATCCAGATTGGTCTGAAGCTGAAAAACAACTCGAATGTTGATCTGACTGGTGCGAAAGTGGCTTTTGATGTGGCGCCTTCGACTCCGCTGACTTCTTCAACGGTTGAGTTCCTGAAACCTTTCGCACCTCCAGCAGGTAAAGGGATCGAGAACCTGGTTGATATCTACAGCGGCGGTACTTGGTCAGCAACTGTCGCTTCAAACAAAGTAGGTAACGTCGGTGGTCTGCCAAATGCCTTCCATCGTCCAGCCTACCAACTGAAGCAAGGTACTGTGGGTACTACATGGGGCGTGACTGACTTCGGCCCAGGTAAAACCATCACCATCGGTATGCGTCTCTTCATGCCAATGCCAGTACCAACCAACTTCACTCTGACGCTGCCTAACGGCAAAGTCTACGGTATCAAGCGCAAGTAATTCGCGCCCAATCCGCAAAACGCCACGGCTTGCCGTGGCGTTTTTTTATTTGGGCGGTGCAAATTGCGCGATAAATGGCTGAGATTTTGGTCAACTGAGCAATACCAGTTGCTGACTTTGTGGCGAAGTAGAAGTTTTAAATCGGCTTGATTCGTAAGTTTTATGTTGTTGACGGTTTTGTTTTTTATTTGTCAATGTTGGGTAAGTATTGCAGGCGTGTGCTATGTCACAGTTGCAGCCAAAATAAGCCACTCCAAGAAAAAAATTAGGTAGTGAATGGGTGTAAAACTACATCACGTTATTAAAAAAGCTACATCAACGAGTGCTAATGTTGCGATGCACATCGCATTTTGCAGTGGTTTTACGCTATTTTTTCGTTATTGATCGAGGTTTGTTGTGCGGCGCAATAATTCTTTTGTCATGTAGTTGGTAGTTTTTTTACAGAGTTTTTTTTGCTGTTGGAAAAAGACCACTTTTTAGATCACAGGGGGTGTTGACAAGGTTTTTGCTTTGGAGATTAATAGAGTCCAACACCGGTCAGCGAAGAATGCGCGGTGAAAAGAGCAGGTGCAGATCGATATATGCTTTCAATAATCTGACTGCACGGCGGATCTGGTTAGTACCAGTTGCATTGCGCGAGTAATGCCAAAAAACACACGAGGATGGAGACCCTTATGTCGCACTTTAATCGTTTTGCTGTAGCTGCTATTCCTGCTGCACTGATGGCCGTGGCCAGCTTCTCTTACGCTGCTGATGCGTGGAAAGAAGGTTCGACCTATAACGCAGGCACTGTTGTTTCATATGCCGGTAACGACTACCAAGCTCTGGTGACTCACACTGCCTACGTGGGCGCTAACTGGAACCCTGCTTCAACCCCAACACTGTGGAAACTGGTTGCTACTGGTTCTGCTACGCCAGCGCCAACCGCGACGCCAGTAACAACGGCTAAGCCAACCACGGCCCCAACAACTGCGCCAACCACCGCACCGACAACTGCTCCAACTACCGCGCCAACTACTGGCCCAGTAGCAGGTTGTGGCTCTGTAGCGGCCTGGAATTCAACTGCTGCTTATAGCGGCGGCGCAGTAGTGGCCTACAACGGCGGCAAATACTCAGCTAAATGGTGGACACAAGGTCAGGCGCCTTCTGCAACTGATCAGTGGGGCCCATGGAAATACGAAGGCGAGTGCGGCCCAGCTGTCACTGCGACGCCAACTGTAGCGCCAACACCAACCCCAGTTGGCATGACCCCAGCACCAACCGTAGCGCCAACTCCAACTGCAGTTCCAACTGCAGCGCCAACTCCAGTAGCTACCTTGGCTCCAGGTCAAGAAGTGCCTCCACCTGCGCAAGCGCAAGTCGGCTCTTACTTCACTCAGTGGGGCGTGTATGGTCGTGACTACCAAGTTGCCGACATCATCTCTAGCGGTGCAGCTCAGCAACTGACCTTCATCAACTACGCTTTCGGTAACATCTACCAGAAAAATGGTGGTTACGAGTGCGGTATCGTGAACAAACTGGAACCAGGTGCAACTGATGCAAATGCACCAGGCGCCGGTACTGGTGGCGATGCTTGGGCCGACTTTGGTCTGACTGCGAAACGTCGTGTTGATCCAGCTGATCAAATCAAGTGGGACGACAAACTGGCCGGTAACTTCCGTGAGTTCCAGGCTTATAAGAAAAAATTCCCAGACACCAAACTGTTCATCTCTCTGGGTGGCTGGACTTGGTCGAAATGGTTCTCTGCTGCATCGAAAACCGACGCGCTGCGTAAACAGCTGGTTAAATCGTGTATCGACATCTACATCAAAGGTAACTTGCCAGTGGTGGATGGCCGTGGTGGCGCAGGTTCAGCTGCGAACATCTTCGATGGTATCGATATCGACTGGGAATTCCCAGGTGTTCAAGGCGTGGGTTACAACACTGTAGCGCCTGAAGACAAACAAAACTTCACCCTGTTGCTGGCTGAATTCCGCAAACAACTGGATGAACTGGCTGCCGCTAACCAGAAGAAATACTACCTGACCGTTGCTATCGGTGTAGGTCGTGACAAGATCGAAATGACTGAGCCACGCGAGTATGCACGTTACCTCGACTGGATCAACATGATGACTTACGACTACAACGGCGGCTGGAACGCACAAGGCCCGACTGACTTCCAGTCTCACCTGTTCGCTGATCCAAGCAACCCACAGTACAAGTGCTCTGGCAAACCAGCCGACAAGTGCTACGGTGACCGCAGCCTGGTGTCTTACTACAACACCGATGACGCAGTGAACCTGCTGATCCAAGCTGGCGTGAATCCGAAGAAACTGGTGGTTGGTATTCCTAAGTACGGTCGTGGCTGGACTGGTGTGACCAATGTGAACAACGGTCTGTACCAGAAAGCGACTGACGCAGCACGCGGTACCTACGAGAAAGGCATCGAAGACTTCAAAGTACTGAAAAACGCTGCGGGTACTGTGTATGTACACCCAGTAACTAAACAGTCTTACAAGTTCGACGGTTCTACTTTCTGGTCGTACGATACACCTGAAGTGATCCAAACTAAGATCGACTACGCCAAAGCCAAAGGGCTGAACGGTGGTGTGTTCAGCTGGTCACTGGATGGTGACGACAGCGCAGCAACACTGTCGAAAGCCATGGGTAAAGCCCGTCAGTAATCTGGCACCAAGAACCCCCTCGCAAGAGGGGGTTTTTTTATATCTGCTCGTTAGAAGCAGAGAAGAGCTAGCGAAGCCAAAGATGCGCGCAGCCGGGGATTTTCCCCACCAAAAACATATGGAGAAGATGAAATGTTGCACACAACCTCGCGCAAGTCGTTTGCGCTCAAGGCGCTGCCAGCAGCAATGCTGCTGGCAGCCGGCCTGGCTTCGGCCACCGATGTCGCCCCGTATTATGAAATGTGGTACGCGGGCAATAATCTCTCGCTAACTCAAGCGCGCCAGCAGCTGGGGCTCAATTCTGTGACCTTAGCGTTTACCATTGCCAATGGTAATAGCTGCGCAATCAGCAATGACGGGTCGGGTACAGATATACTCAATGGGGGTATGAAAGCCGACATCGCCACCTTCCGCCAAGCGGGCGGGCGCGTGATTGCGTCGTTTGGTGGTGCTGCCGGCACGTATCTGGAAGCAGTTTGCTCGGTGGATGCCATGGTCAATCTGATCGACGGCATGATCACCACGCATGGGATTAAGGCGCTGGATTTTGATGTGGAAGGCGGCTCACTCAGCAACGCCACCTACAACAGCACTCGCTCGGCCGCAATCAAGCAGTTGCAAGCCAAATATCCCGATTTGTACGTGTCATTCACCTTGCCGGTGATGCCAACAGGCCTCACTACCGAAGGCGTGAACGCGGTGAAATCGGCCATTAACGCTGGCGTACGCGTGGATATGGTCAATGTGATGGCGATGGATTATGGTTCATCCGCCTCAGCCGGCAAGAAAATGGGTGATTTGGCCGTACAGGCCGCGCAAAGTACCTTTAACCAGATCAAGCCGCTGTTCCCCGGTCTCACGGATGCCCAAATCTGGGCCAAAGTGGGCGTGACGCCCATGCTGGGCGTGAATGATGTGCAATCGGAAGTCTTTGGGCTGGCCGATGCCCAGATCCTTACCGATTTTGCCAAGCAAAAAGGCCTGGGGCTGATCGCGTGGTGGTCATTCCATCGCGATAACAGCAGCAACGGGGCCAGCAAAGCCAATTTTGAATTCTGGAATATCTTCAAAAACGCGCAGGGTGGTGTGGTTGTTCCTACGCCAACTCCGAGCGTAACCCCGACGGCAACACCGGTGGTGACACCTGTTGTGACCGCAACCCCCAAACCTACCGTCACCCCAACGCCAACTCCGGGTGGGGTAGCCGCCTGGGATAAGAGCACGATTTATACCGGTGGCCAGCGTGTGGTCTACAACGGCGTGGTGTATGAAGCGCAGTGGTGGACGCAGGGCGAAGTGCCCGGTGCCGCGCAGTGGGGCCCGTGGAAAGTGGTGAGCGGTAGCACGCCGGTGCCAAGCAGCGCACCAACCGTCGCGCCAACAACTGCACCGACGATTGCTCCAACCGCAACGCCAACAGCACGTCCGAGCACACCGACCCCAACTCCAGTCGTGACCGCGACTCCGGTGCCGGGCAATAGCTGCGCAGTTTGGGCTGAAGGTAGTACGTATAAGGCTGGAGACGTTGTCAGCTATAGCGGCCAGAGCTATACCGCCCTGTCGGCCCACACAGCTTATGTCGGCGCCGGCTGGACGCCATCGACAACGCCGACCTTGTGGAAAGTAGGTGGCGCGTGTGGTACTGCAACTCCAGCACCTACCGCCACACCAACGGCTACGCCAGTCGTAACCCCGGTCGTAACGCCGGCAGTCCCCACCGCAACCCCAGTCGTTACCCCGGGTGGCACAACGCCAACGCCGACCAGCCCTGCCGTTACCAATACGCCAGCGCCAACCGTACCGGGTGGCGCGGTTCCCGCGCCAAGCGAGAAGCAAGTTGGTTCTTACTTTGCCCAGTGGGGCGTGTATGGTCGTAGCTTTGAGGTGGTGGATTTTGTGAACAACGGCTCCGCCGCACAAATGACCTTCCTGAACTACGCTTTCGGCAATATCTATCAGAAAAACGGCGGCTACGAATGTGCAGCCGGGATCGATAAGCTGGAGCAAGGCGCCACCAACCCGAATGCACCCGATGCGGGTACGGGGGGCGATGCCTGGGCCGATTATGGCCGCCCACCGGCTCGGCAAGTAAACCCTGCCAACGCCATCACTTGGGAAACGCCGCTGGCTGGGAATTTCCACGAGCTCAAAGACCTGAAAGCGAAATTCCCGAACCTGAAAGTGTTTATCTCGCTCGGGGGCTGGACTTGGTCGAAATGGTTCTCGGCGGCGGCGAAAACCGATGCGCTACGCAAACAATTGGTCGCTTCGTGTCTGGATATCTATATCAAGGGCAATCTGCCTTCGTATAGCGGCCGCGGTGGGTCGGGCTCGCTAGCGGGCGTGTTTGACGGGATTGATGTGGATTGGGAATTCCCAGGCGTTGTCGGTCAGCCCTACAACACCGTTTCGGCGGAAGATAAGCAAAACTTCACCCTGCTGATGGCCGAGTTCCGCGCGCAACTGAATGCGCTGAGCGCCGCCAATGGCAACAAGAAGTACTATCTGACCGCGGCGATGTCGGCGGGTAAAGACAAGATCGAGATGACTGAGCCAGCCAAGTACAGCCAGTATCTGGATTGGATTAACCTGATGACCTACGACTTCCATGGCGGCTGGGAATACACCAGCACCACCTATATGGATAGCGCGTATGAAAATCATGCCAATCCAAATGCCAAGACCGACTTCCACTCGAATCTGTACGCTGATCCGAAGAGCCCGAATTATCTTGATCCGGTAACCGGGCAACGGGGTGTGGCTTCGTATTACACCATCGATGATGCGGTGACCAATCTGACCGCGGCAGGCTTCCCGGCCAATAAGATTGTGCTCGGGGTGCCATTCTATGGCCGTGGCTGGACTGGGGTGCCAAACGTGAATAATGGTCTGTACCAAACCGCTACGCAACCGGCGCGCGGAACTTGGGAAGGCGGCATTGAAGACTTCAAAGTGCTGAAGAACGCCGCGGGTACGATTTATACCCACGATGTGACCAAGCAATCTTGGAAGTTTGATGGCTCAACCTTCTGGTCTTACGATACGCCGGAAGTGATCCAAACCAAGATCAACTACAGCAAGGCCAAAGGGCTGGCCGGGATGTTTAGCTGGTCGCTGGATGGCGATGACAGTGGCGCGACACTGATGAAGGCAATGAGCAAAGTGAAGCAATAAGCGTCACCTTGTTCAGCCTTAAAGTGAAAGCCCGGCGCGAGCCGGGCTTTTTTTATGGCGCATGGCCTAGGCATTTTAAGGGGCCAATGGCCCGGGCGCATCCAGGCAACGATAGGCATGCAGCGTGGCCGCCGCGCCTTGCAACGAAATCACATCGCGGCCCCAGGGCTTACGCTGCTTGGGCAGGTGGCGCAGCCAGGCCAAAGTGTTGGCGCTGCGGGTCACTAGCTGCTGCACGGTGGGATCATCTTGGCGCAAATAGCGCGCCAATAGCTGCGCCTGTTCGGCGGGCCCTGCTCTAAGCAGATAACTGGTGGAATGCAGATAAAACAGCCAATCGCGGCTTTGCGCTTCGGCAAGGCTCAATACACTGAGCGGATCATCTTCAAAATCAATGAAATGCACCTGACCGGCGTGGAAAATAATATTCCGGGCAAAGGCCTGGCTTAAGGCTTGTCCGCAGCGGTGAGTGGCCAGAATCGCATTCAGGCCCGCCAGCCACACTTTGCGCTGATCGGCGGGCTGATGTGCGAGCAAATGATCAATTGAGGTCTTGCCCACATTGCGCATCACTAGATAGCCGGGCTGTGCGGCCAATAATTCGGGCACCAAGACGCCGGCTGCATGCAGGGTTTGTAGTCGCCGGGCTTCAATCGCCTGCCCAGCGGCGCCACCTGGGGCGGGCACTGCGCACAGCAAGGGCTGGCGCAGGCTGCGGGCGAGTAGATTGAGTAATGAATACGCCAGTGGGCGGTTGCGGCCTTCTTGGCGTTTTACAATCACGGCCTCGCCGGCCAGCTCTAGCGCTAGCACGCGACCGTGCTGTTGCGCGAGGGCGCGCTCGAGTTCGGTCTGTTGTTGCGGGCTAAGAAGGGTGAAATGCATGGCGGCCTCAAAGTGAAGCCGGCGATTGTACGCCGAAATGCCGCCGGCTGGCTGTAGCGGATTACCGCTGCAGCACCCACTGAATCAGCGGCCGCCATTCTTGGACGTCGCGCTGATTTTTGCTCGCGGGCAGATCAAACAAGGTCATGCCGCGCTGGATGGTTAGATTATAGAGCTGCGTATCGCGGATGGTGGCGATCAGCGGAATCTCGAATTGGCGCAAAAACTCGGCCAGCTGTTGCGTCGCATTGCTACGCGGATTCACGCGCATGGCGACGGCGGCCACTTGGACTTCTTCGCGGCGCACGGCCTTGGTTTCGGCCAGCTCCGCCAGAAAATCCTGGCAGGCCCATAAATCAAAGGCAGAAGGCAAAATCGGGATAATGACTCGGTCGACGACTTTCAGGGCTTTTTTGAGTTTGCTGCCGCCAAAGCAGGCGGGGCTATCCAGCACCGCCACTTGACTGCCTTTGGGCGGGCGGGCGATTTGGTCGCTGCCGATTTCCCAGCGCTCGATACGGGGTAGATTGCTAGGGCGGCGATCCAGCCAGCGCTGGCTGGAGTGCTGGCGATCCAGATCGCCCAGCATCACCTTGGTTTCTTGCCACGAGAACCAGCTGGCCAGATGGGTGGAGAGGGTCGACTTGCCACTCCCGCCTTTGGGGTTGGCAATCAAGATCTTACGCATATTCAATCACCAAGTAACAGGGGAAACATTATGGCAGGTAATGTCAGCTTTATTGTTACATTTTTGTTAAATTATTACAAAATTAGGAAGCTTTAATGAAGGTTGGGCTGGGTGTGGTGGAAAAGCTGCGTTTTATGTCGATGGGTATGTTGTCGTGTGGTTTGTTTGTCAATGGTTTGATTGAGATACCCTGGTGGGGTAATAAAAAACCCGCCTGCAGGCGGGTTTTTTGCTGAAAAACTAGACCGCTTACTTGGTCAGTTCCATCAGTTTGGCAAAGGCTTCGTCAAACTGCTTCAGGCCTTCAACCTGCAGCTGCTCGCCGGCCAGATTGTAGTTAATGCCCAGCTCGCGTACTTTCACCAGTGTTTGTACGGCAGCATCAATGCCGGTATCCAGCGTGTTTGCGGCTACGCCGTGGTCACGGAACAGCGCCAGGGTGGCATCGGGTACGGTGTTCACTGTTTCTGGGCCGATCAGGTCCTCTACGTACATCACATCGCGGTAGGCTTTGTTTTTCGTGCCGGTAGAAGCCCACAGCAGGCGTTGTGGGTTAGCGCCTTTGGCTTTCAGCGCGGCAAAACGGTTGCCGTGGAACAGCGCTTTGTAATGCTGGTAAGCCACTTTCACGAATGATTTAGCCACGGTGCCACGCAGAGCCAGCGCATCGGCAGTGCCAATGGCTTCCAGTTGTGGGTCGATCAGGCTATCCACGCGTGACAGGAATACTGAAGCCACGGCTTGCACTTTATCGATTGGCAGGCCAGCGGCCGCGCGCGCTTCCAGACCGCGGATGTAGGCGGTCAGTACGTTATCAACGTGTTTCAGGTTGAACATCAGGGTGATGTTCACGTTGATGCCAGAAGCGATCAGCTCTTCGAAGGCCACAACGCCAGCATCAGTGGCTGGCACTTTGATCATGGCGTTCGGGCGATTGATTTCGGCCCACAGGCGTTTGGCGTTGTCGATGGTGCCTTGCGCGTCGTTCGCCAGTGTTGGTGATACTTCCAGGCTCACGTAGCCATCTTGGCCATTGGTGGCGTCGTACATGGCGCGAGTCAGATCGCAAGTGGCTTGAATGTCCGGTACAACCAGCGCTTCGTAGCGTTGTTCGGCGGTCAGGTCCTGTTTTTTCAGTTCAGCCAGATCACCGGTATACAGCGGATCAGAAGAGATTGATTTGTAGAAAATCGCAGGGTTGGAGGTAACGCCGGCGATGTCGTCTTCGGCGATCAGCCGAGCCAGCTCGCCAGAGGCCAGAAGGCCGCGCGACAGGTTGTCCAGCCAGATGCGTTGGCCGAAAGGTTTGATTGCTGCGATTCTGCTCATGGTAAAAACCTCATTAGTATTGAACTGATGCAAACAGGGTGGAACGTCGTTGCAAAGGACATGGGGCATTATCACTGCAAAACAAGCCTGATGCCTTTGCGCAGGCGCAAAAAAACCGTGATTGCTGCAATGTACGGATAGTTGTCCGGCAGGGCAAGTGCTGGCCTTGGCTTGATCCACGTTGACGGCAACAAAAAGCCCGCACAAGGCGGGCTCGGTTTATTCGATGATGCGGGTGGCGGGAAACTTCACCGCAAATTCACTGCCTTTGCCAGGCTCGGAGGTGATGCACAGCTGCGCCTGATGGCGGTGCAGAATGTGCTTCACAATCGCCAGCCCTAGGCCGGTGCCGCCGGTATTGCGTGAGCGGCCGCGATCAACGCGATAAAAGCGCTCGGTCAGGCGGGGAATATGCTCGGGAGCGATGCCGATCCCGGTGTCACGGCAGGTAAAGCACAGCATATCGTCGCGCCGCTCCCAGCCGATGGTGATCTTGCCGCCCGCCGGAGTGTAGCGAATGGCATTGGAGACCAGATTGCCCAGTGCCGAATGCAGCTCGTCGTTATTGCCGATCAGGCGGGCGCGTTCCAGCTTGCCGATTTCGACCGTATGCCGGCCTTGCGAGAGGCCCATGCCTTCGGTGCGCAGCAATTGCATAAGCTGCGGAATATCGACTTCCTCTTCGCGCACTTGCGCGCCGCTTTCCAGTTTGGATAGCGTGAGCAAATCGTCCACCAGTCGCTGCATGCGCTGGGTTTGTTCGTACATCAGCTGCAAATGCGTGTCGCGGGTTTGCGCGTCTGACGCAGGCATATCGATCATTGTTTCGATAAAACCACCCACTACCGTCAGCGGGGTGCGCAGTTCGTGCGAGACATTGGCCACGAAATCGCGATGCACGGTTTGCACGCGCTCGAGCTGGGTAATATCACGGCTGAGTAGCAGTTTGCGCGTTGAATCAAACGGCACCATCTGCGCCGAAAGCGTTTGCTCGGTGGGGCGGGTAGTGCGAATCACGATCGGGTGGCTAAAGTCTTCCTGCTTGAGGTATTCACGCAAGCTAGGGTGACGTAGCAAGTGTGTAATCGGTTGGCCGGTATCGGTTTTACGATTCAGCGCCAAATGATCGCAGGAAGCCGGATTGCACCATTCGATGCGATCGTACTCGTCCAGAATCACCACGCCATCGGGCAGCGCTTCGGCGGCCGATAGAAAACGATCCAGCGTATTAGCCAGCCGCTCTTTGGCTTTTTTCTGCTTGCGCACTTCGGTGTAAAACTGATCGAAGACTTCTTGCCAGAGCAAAAAGCTGCTGGGCACATTATCGACTTGCGGGTTTTGCAGCCAGTGATACAAGCGGTGCAAATTAAAAATATGAAATAGGCAGGTGAGTGAGACGACCACCAAGGCAAAGGTCAGCCCCCACTCCCGTCCGGCAATCCCACCGATAAACAGCGCGATCAAGGTCACGGACAAATAAAAAACGATGGAGCGGAGCCAGAGCATTCGGTGCCTTTGAGAGCGGGCGTCAGGTCAGGGTAATGCAGTGCATTACCCTGAGGAACTGCGGATTGTACTTAATTGACAGACAGGCGGTAGCCTGAACCACGAACGGTTTGAATCAGATGATCGTGGCCAGTTCCCTCTAATGAGGAACGCAGGCGACGAATGTGCACATCAACGGTGCGCTCTTCCACGAATACATGGTCGCCCCACACCTGGTCGAGCAGGTGAGCGCGGGTATGTACGCGTTCAGGGTGGGTCATAAAGAAGTGCAGCAGGCGAAATTCGGTAGGGCCCAGATCCAGCGCCTTGCCATTGCCCGAGACGCGGTGAGTGACCGGATCAAGGCGCAGGCCTTGGATTTCTACCGGATCATCAGTGGCTTGTGGCGCACGGCGGCGCAGCACGGCTTTGATGCGTGCTTGCAGTTCACGTGGGCTGAAGGGTTTGGTGATGTAATCATCGGCGCCGGTTTCCAGCCCCGCGATTTTGTCTTGCTCGTCCGAGCGGGCCGTCAGCATAATCAACGGAATGCCACGGGTACGTTCATCGGCGCGCAATTTACGTGCGAAGTCGATGCCGGACATGCCAGGCAACATCCAGTCGAGCAGAATCAGATCGGGCAGGGCATTGCGCACAATGCTCTGCGCGCTTTCGACCGAGTCGGCACGCATGATGTGATGACCGGCTTGGGTCAAGTTAAAGGCAATCAACTCCTGGATTGCTGGTTCGTCCTCGACCAGCAGAATGTTTGCGGCCATGGCAGCTCCTCGCGCGATAAGTTCAATTCAGATTGGTTGCGAGAATAAGGCTTTAGTGTGAACTTAATATTACAAGTCTGCAAACTCATGGCATAAATTTCACGGGGTGAAAGCAACGTCACTTCGCTGGCGGCTACAAGGGCGGCGCGGTATCATGGAGGCTATTCAAATCAACCCTTTTGAGCTGGATATGGCCGGTTTGCACGCCAACACCCCGCAGCCCACCGAACTGACGCTGCATCAAGCTTCCCGAGTACTGGAAATCGCCTTCGATGATGGCGCGCGGTTTAGACTGCCGTGCGAGTACTTGCGGGTATTTAGCCCCTCGGCCGAAGTGCGCGGGCATGGGGTGGGCAATGAAGTGCTGCAAGTCGGCAAAAAGCACGTCAATATCCGCGCGATTGAACCGGTGGGCCATTACGCGGCCAAACTGGTGTTTGATGATGGCCATGATAGCGGCCTATTTAGCTGGCAATATTTATACGAACTGGGCGCCCAGCAGGACGCCAACTGGCAACAATACCTGAGCGATCTCGCCGCCGCCGGCGCATCGCGTGAACCGCTGTAAGCAGCAAGGGCAAAGCAATGAGCGACGCGAAAACCCACTTCGGTTTTTCTACAGTCAACGAATCGGAAAAAGCGCAAAAAGTCGCTGAAGTTTTCCATTCGGTGGCTCAAAAATACGATGTAATGAATGACCTGATGTCCGCAGGTCTGCACCGGGCTTGGAAGTTTTTCACCATTGAAACCAGTGGCGCCAAGGCCGGTGATCGGGTGCTGGATATTGCTGGCGGCACCGGCGATTTATCCAAGGCCTTTGCCAAAAAAGTGGGTAAATCGGGGCAGGTGTGGCTGACCGATATCAATAGCTCGATGCTGGGCGTAGGCCGTGATCGCCTGCTGGATTCCGGATACCCCCTCCCGGTAGCTCAATGTGATGCAGAAAAGCTGCCGTTTCCAGACGAATACTTCGATATTGTTTCGGTGGCGTTTGGCCTGCGCAATATGACGCACAAAGATGCCGCGCTGAAAGAAATGTGCCGCGTGCTCAAGCCCGGCGGCCGTTTGCTGGTACTGGAGTTTTCCAAAGTATGGGCACCACTCAAGCCGGCTTACGATCTGTATTCATTCAAACTGCTACCGCTGATGGGCAAACTGGTGGCCAATGATCCCGATTCTTACCAATATCTGGCCGAATCCATCCGCATGCATCCGGATCAGGAAACCCTGAAAACCATGATGCGCGATGCGGGCTTTGGCCGCGTGGATTACCACAATATGACCGGTGGCGTGGTGGCGCTGCATAAAGGGACCAAATTCTGATGCTGCTGGCGCGCTTGCTCAATCATTTGCTGGCGCAAGCGCCAGAGCAGTTGCAGGCCCTGCAGCCGCTGGCCGGGCGGAGCTTTGCGCTGCAGCTACCGCTGCTCACTGCCACCGTGGTGGTGATGCCCGATGGCCGCTTGGCTGATTCGCAAGCGGAGCCGGAAGCTACGCTGACGTTGCCAACGGCGTACTTTCTTACCCGGCTCACCGACCCACAAGCCGCATCGCGGCAAGTGGTACTGGCGGGCGATCCGGATTTGGCCGCCCGCGCCGGGGCTGTGCTGGGCGCGCTCGCCTGGGATGCGGCCGAAGATCTGTCGCGCTGGACTGGTGATATTGTGGCGCATCGGGTCGTGCGCTCAGGGCAAGCGCTGGCGCAATGGCCCTTGGCAGCTGGTGAACGGCTGGCCACGGCCGCGGCAGAGTACGCGCGCGATGAAGCGCGCTGGCTAGTGCGTAAAGAGCAGGTGGCCGACTACTGTAGCGCGGTGGATACCTTGCGGCACGATGTGGCGCGACTGGAAAAACGGCTGGCCCGCCTACAGGCGCGGCTGGCGGACAAAGGCGAATAATGCTGCGTTTTTTTCGCATTCTGTATGTGATTGTCCATTTCGGGCTCGATGAATTTTTGCTGGGGCACGAGCGTGTACGTGGCCTGCGGCAGCTGATCGGCGCGCTGTTTTTCTGGCGAAAATTACCCGACAGCCGCGGTGTGCGTTTGCGGCTGGCGCTGGAATCACTGGGGCCGGTGTTTGTTAAATTTGGTCAGGTGTTATCGACCCGCCGCGATTTATTGCCGCCTGATCTGGCCAATGAACTGGCCTTGCTGCAAGACCGAGTGAAGCCCTTTGCCTCGGAACTCGCCATTCGGCAAATCGAAACCAGCCTGAATCAGCCGTTGGCGGAGCTGTTTGCCGAGTTTGATGCCACCCCGGTGGCTTCTGCCTCGGTCGCGCAGGTGCACCGCGCCCGGCTGCATGCCCCTGAGGGGGGGCAAGGGCGGGCGGTGGCAGTGAAAGTGTTGCGCCCGGGTATTTTGCCGGTGATCGAAAGCGATTTGGCTTTGCTGCGCATGCTGGCGCTGTGGGTAGAAAAGCTATTTGCGGATGGCAAACGCCTGAAGCCCCGTGAAGTGGTGGCCGAATTTGATCGCTATCTGCACGATGAGCTGGATTTAATGCATGAAGCGGCCAATGCCAGCCAGCTGCGGCGCAATTTTAAAGACTCCGATCAGCTGATCGTGCCCGAAGTGTTTTACGACTATTGCGCGCGCGAAGTGCTGGTGCTGGAGTGGATGGATGGCATTCCCATCGGCCGCATCGACGAGCTTAAAGCCGCGGGCATGGATTTGAAAAAGCTCAGCCGCTACGGGGTGGAGATTTTCTTTAGCCAGGTATTTCGCCATGGTTTTTTCCATGCCGATATGCATCCGGGCAATATCTTTGTGGCGCCGGATAACAGGTATATCGCGCTAGACTTTGGTATTGTTGGTTCGCTGAGCGATACCGATAAGCAGTATCTGGCGATTAACTTTCTCGCCTTTTTTAATCGCGACTATCGGCGGGTGGCGACGGCGCATATCGAGTCGGGCTGGGTGCCGAAAGAAACCCGCGTGGAAGAGCTGGAAGCTGCGGTGCGCACGGTGTGCGAGCCCTTCTTTAATAAGCCGCTGAGCCAGATCTCGTTTGGTTTTGTTTTGCTGCGGCTGTTTGAGACTTCGCGCCGGTTTAATGTGGAAATCCAGCCGCAACTGGTGTTGCTGCAAAAAACCTTGCTCAATATTGAAGGGCTGGGTCGCCAGCTCGATCCAGATCTGGATTTATGGCAAACCGCCAAGCCATTCTTGGAGCGTTGGATGAATGAGCAAATCGGCTGGCGCGGTCTGCTCACCACGCTCAAACATGAGGCGCCGCAGTGGGCGACCTTGCTGCCGACTTTGCCGCGCAAGCTTAACGAAGTCCTGAACCAAAACCACACCGAACTCTTGCTGGCGGGCTATAAAGGGCTGATGTGGGAGCAGAAAAAGCGCAATTATCTGCTGGGGCTGATCGCCGCTCTGCTGGCCGGCCTGCTTGCGACAATTTGGTGGTACTAACTCGGGAAGCAGATGGCATGCAGCGGCGCAGCTTGGCTCCATCGGTATTGCGCCACTGGCTGGCTCCCATCGCGCTCTCGCTCAGTGTGCATGGGCTGCTGCTGTGGGCTTTACGCCCGGATTCGGGGTGGAGTGTGCCGTGGCCGGCAGCTACTACGGGCGGGGTAGAGGCGCTGAGTGTGAGCTTGGCTGCACCGCCTTCGGCTGAGCAGACTGCCGCCGAATCAGCGGCAATCCCTTTACAAAATCTGGCCGACCCAACTGCATTCACCGCCGCCGCCTTGCAGCCGTATCAGCCGGCCCTTGATCTGCTCGCTAGTGCACAACTAGCGTCAAACTCGGTGGAGCAGTCTGCTGCCAGCATGGGGGCGCTGCCCAGCCCTGCGCCAGAGCGACAAGAGGCGGTGGCATTGAGTGAGCCGCAATTTGTATCCAGTGACTTTGCCCGCAGCCCTGCCGAGCTCGTGCTGGAGCTGGAGATTGATGCCACCGGCCTAGTGCAACAGATTCACGTGCTCAGCGGCAATATCCCCCCCGAAGAGCGCCACTCCATTTTGCGTAAAGTGGGCGCCATGAAATTTCGCCCAGCCATTGAAAATGGACTGGGCGTCGCTTCCAGCAAAACCTATCGAGTTGAATTTACCCACTAAGCCTGCGCCGAGCGGTGCACGTGTTTACCAGTTGTCTTCACCGGTATCGGCGGTATCGCCATCGTTATTTTTATCCCAGGCTTTGCGACCGGTGTGCCGTAGCTCCAAAATGCCGTTGCCACTTTGCGCGCCTTTGGGGGTGGCGGTGAGTGTGAAGGTGGAGCCATCGGCACTGCAGTTACTCATCGCGATATCGTAATACTTGGTGCTGCCATCAATTGGCGACTCGGTATACGGTGGCGTTGGGCAGGTGGATGACGCCGAGTAGCGGCTGTTTTCGGTAAAACGCCGCTCCAGAATTTGTGCGCTTTGCATTAGCACCCCTTGTGCATCTGCCCGCCGGGTTTTGCGCACGTAATCCTGATAGTTCGGGATCGCGATCGCGGCCAAAATGCCGATCACCGCCACCGTGATCATCAGCTCGATCAGCGTAAAACCGCGTTGTGCCGCCAATGTGCATGTCATTATTTGATTACCTCGCTCCAGTTCACCGGTACAACCACCCGTGAGTCACACACATTGATCTGGGTGGCATTGCCTAATGGATCAACGTCGATGGCTTTCTCACACGCGCTGGTGGATTTCTTACCGTTATAGTTGCGGCCAAAGCCCCGTTCATCATTCAGGCCGGAAGGAATCGAGCCTTTGATGGTAGTTGTCCCGTTCGGGGTGGAGGTGGTCGACAAAAAGCCGACATTATTAATGCTAACTTTGGTGCCTGTGCCGCTATTGGTAATCACAAAGCGTGGGCGCGATTGACCGCCATCATCCAGATTCAGTGCCATCAGCCCCGATTTAGAGGTAAATGCGCAGCTGTTGCTCACGTCTTCGGCTGGCGTCATGGTGTTAAAAATCACTGTGCCGCCCGAAATCCGTGGCATCCCGACGTGACGCTCTTCCCCAAGTGGGAAATTGGCATACCAGCCATATTGAATGCCAGCTGTATATTTATTGTCATCGGAGCAATTACTTTGGAAAGTGCCGTCCTCTTTTTTCGGCAGGATACAGCGGTATTTCTCAATGTCGCTGAGCAGCAAGCCGGGGATGTTGAATTTGGTCAGATCAGCGCTGTTGAACTGGGCAATTCTTTGCTCGACTAGGCTGGTGAGCGCAGGAGGGGTGTAGCTGCTACCCACTGCGGCATTGGTCATTACCCCATCGCTACCGATGCTCAGTTCTGGATCAACAATGCCATAGACACTATTGGTATCTGCTTGTCCGGTACAACTGCTGTTATAACGGTCGCAATCTTCGTAAAACTTGCCAGTGCCGAAATACACCATCAGCCGTTTATTGGTGATGCTGAGTGATGATTCGGCTTTTTTCTCCATGGCGATCGCCGGTGGGCTCACAATCGATTGCGCCTTATCACTCCGCACGGCACGGAACATCGGTTTACCACCGAGGCCGACCCGCCATTGCGCGGAGTTGGTGCTGCTCACATCAAATTTCCACAGATTGCCAAACATATCCCCGGCATAGATGTAATCAGCGGTGCCATTGCTATCAATATCGGCTGCAGTTGGGGCTGACAAACCATTGCTATTACTGAAAAGGCCATTATTGCCGGCGATGGTGGCATCGACTGTCAGTTTCACAACTTTACCGTTCCACCCACTGCTGCCCGGGCCAGAAACATCCAGCATAAATAGGGTGGCACTACCCGTGGTGCTGTTGAAACCATTGCCGGTAATTACATACCAT
Source organism: uncultured Chitinibacter sp. (assembly GCF_945957625.1). Taxonomy (NCBI): domain Bacteria; kingdom Pseudomonadati; phylum Pseudomonadota; class Betaproteobacteria; order Neisseriales; family Chitinibacteraceae; genus Chitinibacter; species uncultured Chitinibacter sp. The sequence goes on along the minus strand of NZ_CAMFLP010000007.1, from coordinate 80,673 downwards.
TTGCCATCATTCATCTTGGTAATGAGCGGGCTATATGGTTGGTAACCCATATCCGGGCTGCCTTTGGCGGTGTCGTTGCTATTGAAAAACTCCCAGCGGGTGACGCTAGAAATTACCGACGAACCCACGCTCAGCGGATTACTAATATCCAATGCAAACAGCCCTTTGCCGCCAAAACCGGCAGTAGCGGCCAGTAGGGTGCGCCAAGTGCCATCGTCGGTTTTTACATCTTGCACGGCGGTTTGGCCATTCAGGTAATACTCGTGGCTATATGATTGCTCTTCGAGTTTGCGCAGCTTGTCGAATACAAAAGAGGGAATATAGCCAAAGCGCTCACGGCCATTGTGTTCCTGGTTGGTGACCACATCGTCCATAAAGGCGTGATACACCCCACCATTGGCGCCGGCATACACGAAATTAATCCGGCTGGCCTGTTGGTTGGCAAACGCTGCGTAGCCTGTATCGGCATAATAGTCGGCGCGCGGTACTGGCCCCACCGCGTAGGGCTGAGCGTCCAGAATGTCAGCAATGTAGTTGGTTTCATTCCCGACTTGTTCGCGCACCCGATATTTACCGCTGGTGGTCCCTTCGTTGCTGTTGTCGCCACGGATGTATTTGGCGCGCGCTTCCATGCGCGGGGTTACCACAAAGCCACCAGGGTCGCCATCTGGGTAATTGAGCGCTGCTTTTTGCGCCGATGAGAGTTGCGCCATTTCGGCGGCTGCATCAAAGGCACGGCCAGTGCGGGTGTCTGGGTTCCAAGACATCAACACCCGTTCGATCGGTGGAATCAGTTTGCCGGGGTCGTTAGCATCCCAGTACGTCGTACTCAGTTGCAGGCTATCGGTATTCAGCGCCAGCGCCGACAGATTACCGCTCCATTGATTGGCTCTGTAGGCGGTACGGTAAATCCGGTACTCCGAACTTTGCGAACTACTGCCGGCGGTGCTACCTACCGGTGCACTGGAGCGGGCGGTGGCGTCAATCCGTGAGAATGCCCGATCTAGCTGCTCTTTCAGTTTTAGTGGATTAGTGACAAGAAAATAATTGTCAGGAACACCGTCACCATCCGCATCCCACTCGGCCACATTGTCTAGTACATTTCTTTTTGGTTTGTCCTCCTCCTCGTCATCAATAAATCCGCCATATTTAGCGGCGTACCAAAGTGGTGACTTCAGATCGGTGATGGTGCTCGCCGAACTATTGGGTGTGAAGATACGGGTGTCGGTGAGTGCACTCATATTGCCGGTGGCGCCGAATGGCGTGCCCGATGGGTTGCCAGTAGTGGCGGGCAGCGCATCCATCCAGTACTTCACGTTATTTCCGCCTATGTCTTTAACCACGAGATATACGCCATCTTTGGTCGTACCAGAGACGACATAACCCATGTGCTGATCAATCCCGCCTGCGGCGTAGGTTGAATTGACCTTTACTTCGATGGTGTTGTTGGCCAAGAGGCGAATTTCGTATTCGGCAATGGCATCCATATCATGGTCACCACCATATTCCACATCTTCAAAGTTGATGCGGAATTTATAGTAAGGGCGGCCAGCATTGATCGACGTATCGGTGGCAAAGCCGGGTACATTGCGGATGGTGTCGATGTAAAAATCGACAATCTGATTGGTCGGGCGATAGTTGGTGCTGTCACCAGTGCCACCACCGTTCGAAGGTGATTTGGCAAACGGCGTGAAAACTACTTTCTGGCCAGCCACCGGAATCTCGATTTTGGGCAAGGCTGAAGCCAACGCAATTGAGAAGGTGCTAACTATCTGTTTTGAAGGGGCTGCATTAATGTCATTTTTACGGGCGAACTCAGCAACAGCCGCACTGTAAAAAGTACCTGCTTTGCCTGGTTCTTCAGGTAAGCCTCTTAAGCCGAAGAAACTTGTTGCTGTTTTAGTTGTGGGCGCTTGGTTGTTGTTGCTCCCATATTCACCAATGATGACATTTCTTGGCCCCTCACCAAACTCTGCTTTCCACATGTTATCCAGAGTCTCTTGAATTTTGAACTCGCTACCATTGAGCGTGGCATTACCCAGATCGCCGTCGAAATTCGGGAAAATATCGGATATCAATGTAATCACGGGCTTGGCGCAGACGTGGTTGCGGCGTTGCGTACCATTCATGCCATAGGGGTCGGTCCAGGCGGCGACCGAGAGGCCAACGCCGGCGCCTTTGGCATCGCTGGTATAGCCGGCGCTACCACCGGCATAGTATTTCACGGTTTCCCACAGCATTTCTGCTACCGGGTTGCCCCAGCTACTGCAACGGCCATTGTTCAGTTGCTTTGAAAACGCATCGCCATATCTACAATCGTTGTCATTAGTGCTGACACCATAGTATTCGCGACTATTGGAAAAACCCTCGATCCGCATCTTGTCGATATTGCGGATAATGCCAACGGTGCTGGTGAAGGTGCCATCGCTAGCGTTGATTTCATCACTGATGCTACCGATATTTTTACGCAGTACCCCGCCTTGGGTGTTGTCTGAGTAACTGCCGGTAAAGAGCCCGAAGCGCATACCACCGGCATCGCCGTATTGCTGGATCAGGCCATAGGGCTTGTAGGAGGTGCCGTAGCGCTTGCACTCGTCTTCGAGCAGACCGGTTTTGCAGACTTGTACGCGCACGACATAATCAGTGAGATCGCTGGTCGGGATGTCCACGCGGTTATTCGAACCATCCGCATATTGGGTATCCGCCACCGGGCGCTCGATACTGACCCATTCCCATACCCGGCGGTTGCTGTCTTTAATGGTGCGCAACAGCGGTGGGTTGAGATAGCTGGTTTGGCAGCCATTCGGGGTGCAGCGCGTGGTGTTGGCAAAGAGGTGGCGCCGACCGGATGCAGGTGAAGCCATTGGGGTATAGTCCTGAATGTCATAGCCATCAAAGGCTACGCTCATATACTCCTTGCCCCAGCTGTGCGCATCCTGCGGAATGAATGTGCGCTCTAGCACGGTGTCGCTGGCGGTATCTGTGCTGCGTTTGCCGCCATATAAGACCCGGCGAATGGCATCAATCCGTGAGGTGGTGAGGTAATTGAGGAAGTCACCACTCCAGCGCGCGCTGCTGAAACTGCGGCATTTTTTATTGCTGGTGGTGTTAATGGGTTCAAAGCGCGAGTTACTGCTGTTGTAGCTGTAGCACTTATAGCTATCAAAATAACCGTAGTAATCGATCTTGAAGTTGCCTTTGCCTTCGCCATAGCCGGGTTTGACACGCCAGCCTTGGTAACCCACATCGTAAACGCCATCCCCATCCAGATCGGATGCGTCGTTGTAGGCCTCGTAATACAGCCGATGATCTTTACCCAACACCAGCATATTCAGTGGTGGTTCATTGGATGACTGATATAGCGGGGTGAATGGGTCGCGCCCGCCCTGGGTTAGGTTATTCAGTGCCACCGCCTGCGCGAATGCGGGCAGAAATAGCAGGCTGAGCATGAGAGATAAAGTGGTGCGTTGCATGATCAGACTCCTTAGCTCTCGCAAGCTTTGACAATCGATTTCAGTAATACCGAGCTATTGGCGTCGGCGCCGGTGCCTTGCGCCCAGACTTCGTAATAGGTGCAGTCGCCCTGAACATTGTTATTCATATCGCGAATCGCCCAGCGCGGCTGAGCGGCTACGCCAGCTACGGTCTGGGTGATGGCCGTGTTGCCACCTTTGATCTTGTTGCAGCTGGTGTTGTCGATGGCGCAGGTGCCCGTGCCACTACCCCAGTTGGTACTATTGAGCAGGTAGGTTTTGGTGGCGTCTTCTTTGTTGCACAGGCCATTACTGCAGCCTGAGGCTGGAAAAATCACTTCTTCTGTTAACTGGGCTTGCGCACGGCGCATGGCCAGCTGGGCCATTTCAAATGCTTGTGCACGGGCGCGGTTATTCCCGGCCGAGTGCTCCCGTAAGGTCGCGCTGCGGACGGCGTAGACCACCGTGATGGTGATCGCCACCAGAAACACAATGCTGGTGATCAGCACAAAACCATGCTGGGTATGCGTTGAGCGCATGTGGCCTCCCTAATTGGTCTTGTTACGCAAATACAAAGTGGTCGAGAAGGTGCGGTAGAGGTGACCGTCACTATCGTCCACTGATTGCTGTGCGTGGTTAGGGAAATCGCAGTTCAGGTAGGTTTTGCCCGAGCTGCTCACGGTAATTTTGTCGTCACTGCTACGCACGACCATACAGGCGCGTACCGCATAGACATTGGCCCAGTTGGTGGGGCTGTCGGTGTAGCTATCGGCCAGCCGGTCGCCATCGCTGTCCACGCCATAGGTGAGCTTGAAGTCAATGATATTGTCCGCCAGCACCTGCGAGTCAGTCACTGTTGTGCCGGCGGTATTCAATGTGCCGCAGCTGAGCTGATTGTTTTGAAAGCTGAGCCGATAGGCATATTGCTGGTTGAGTTTTAGTGTCGGGTAATCGGCATTGCCGCTCGTGTCTTGTGCGCAAGTCACCATATTGCCTTCGGTGTCACCGAGAAAGCGCAGGTCGACGCTGGTACTGGTGCCTTTGATAAAGGCGCCTGCGGTCATGCCATAGCCAGCCGGAAAGGCGGTGGCCGCCGCCGCAGTCATATTGGCGGTATTTTGAAAGCCCGCCTGATAAATCATGCGTTGCAAGGTCGCGAGCGCATATTTGCCATCTTCGGTCATCCGGGCCAGCGCAGTCTGGCTGCGAAAGGTTTGCCGGGTTTGCAGATAAATATTGGCGATCCCCAGTGTGAGCAACAAAGCCAGCGTTAAGCCGACCATCAGTTCAACGAGGGTAAAGCCGGATTGGCGAGGTTTAAACATGCTGCCCCCTAGGAAATCGTCAGCGAGAAGCGGGTTAGATCCGGGGTGGGATCCTCTTTGGTCGGCTTTTCGTCCTGCCACCAAATTTTGACAACAAAGGGTGCTGTCGCGTAGGCCGCATTAGTGCTGGGTAGGCAGCCGGTTTTGGCCGCAAAATCTTCACTGGTGCTATCGCGCACGGGTTCAGTGCCGTCGTCCGGCGTGGTATCACGGCAAATAACCGCCCCACCAGTACTACCGAGGGGTAACGATGCCGCCACGAGGTCAAGCCAGGCTGCGAGCTCCGCGCGGGCGAGGGTTGTACTATTGCTGCTGCTTTCTGGGGTGTACCCAGTGGCATTGGCACAGCCGAAACGGCTGGTGGTGGTATTGAAGGTGCAGGTAAAACGGGCGTAGTCGGGTGATTTGGGCAGCAGTGGTGCGCCAGTGCCGTAGTAGCGGGCATCTGCGCCCGCTTCGGTGGAGGCGATGGTTTTGGCCCGATTGGCCTGTACCTGCTCAGCCAGACTGCTGGCTAAATCGCTGGCCACTGAGCGTAAATACGAGCTTTGCGTCGCGCGCAGCGAATACGCTTGCAACGAGGCTAGCCCCAAAATCCCTACCGCCAGTACCACTAACGATACCAGCACCTCGATCATGATCATGCCACCTTGTTTCATTGCGGGCTCCTAGCTGCAGGTTGTGCCCAGATCACGACGGATGCGGCCAACCTTGTCGACCGTTACTGTGCGTGCCTTGGCGCCGCTGTTACATAGGGTAAACACGGTATCGCTGCTGCCGGCTAACACCACTGAACGAAAGCGCAGCGCTTTGGTGTTGTTACTCACGCTGATGCTGCTGACGTTTTTCACAGCATGGCCGATCTGCAGCAGTGTCTCGCCCGAGTCGTAGCTACTGTCGCCATCTGCATCCAGGAAAACGAGCCAGCCTGTTGTCCAGTTGGGCGTGCTGGTGACGCAAGTAGGCGTATCGGCCGTTGGGTTGGCCGAGTTGCAGACCGAAATACTGGCGCCACGTTTGATCGCCTCTGTTTTGGCGTAGCTAAACACATTCAGCAGATCTTCTGAGGCGCCGCTCAGGGCACTGTTTTTGGCAAACATGGCTAAGCTGGGGGCGGCAATCCCGGCAATAATGCCGAGCAAGGCCACCACGATCATCATCTCGATGAGTGTGAATCCGATTTCTTTGCGCACTGGGATATCCTCTATTTTTCAAAATATTAGAATATTCTGATTTTCAACGTAAATAGGCGCGATACCCTTAATGAATAAACCATCTTGACGCGAAGCCCAATTTGGGCTGCTTAACGTGAGGCTTTGGCGAATGGAAGGTCGGCAGGCGAAGCCTGTGTAAGTTATTGCGAGATTAAGTAAGGGCGAGCGCGGTGGGGTGTGCGGGTGCTGATGATTTTAATTGCATGATTTTTATGTGTTTTTATTGTCATCTTTGCTGCTTGTTCGTATAAGGGTGGCAAAGTGTAACAAGATCAGCCGCTGGTGCCGCAGCACCTGCCGTTTGGCGGGTGTCTGAACAAAAAGTGCTGGAATATTGCGCTGATAAGGCGATGTGTTTCTAAAAAGAAACACTTTGGAGGGGCGGGGGAGCCGCCTGAAGTGAAATGGCCCTCAGGCGAATCGATGGCCGGTGCGCGCCGGCTATTGCCGATTAGGCTGCCGGCGAGGGGCTGGCTTGATGCTGCAGCACATAGCGTTTGAACTCGCTTGCGGTAATCGCTGGCGACCACAAAAAGCCCTGGCCTTGCTCGCACCCGAGCTCTTGCAACTTAGTGAGGGTGCGGGTGTCCTCAATCCCTTCTGCGATCAGGTGTAGATTCAGGCTGTCTGCGACTTGAATAATCGCCCGCACAATGGCCTCATCGTGCGCATCATCGCTCAGGCGGCGGATAAATGATTGATCAATCTTGAGACGCTCGACTTCAAAATGCTTGAGGTAGCTCAGATTGGAATACCCAGTGCCAAAATCATCAATCGAAAAACTGATGCCTAGGCTACGTAGATTTTGCAGAATGGTTTTCAGGTGGGCCGAGTCTTCCAGTAGCAATGATTCGGTAAGCTCTAGCTCCAGCAGGTGTGCGGGTAAACCGGTTTGTGCGAGGGCGTGATTGATTAGCTGCTCCACATCGCCACGGCGAAATTGGATCGGCGAGATATTAATCCCGACCACTAATTCACCGAGGCCTTCGTCTAGCCAACACTTGGCCTGCCGGCAGGCCTCCAGCACAATCCATTCACCCATCTCAACGATTAGCCCAGAATTTTCTGCGACCGGGATAAACTTCCCGGGTGGGACTAAGCCGAGCTCGGGGTGGCGCCAGCGCACCAGCGCCTCCGCGCCGATAATTTGGCCGCTGCGCAAATCAAATTGGGGTTGGTAGTGCAGGGTAAATTCTGATTTGATCAGCGCCACGCGCATTTTTGAGGCCAGCTCGAGTTGCTCCGTGGCCTTGGTGTTCATGCTGTCATCGTAAATCCGGAATGCATTGCGCCCGGCGCCCTTGGCCCGGTACATCGCCATATCGGCTTTTTGCAGCAGGCTATCAAAGTCATCCTGCTGATCGTGGGCAACGGCGACACCGATCGAGCAGGTGGCAGTAATGTTCAGCGGGCCGAGGGCCAGCGGCTCGGCCAAACGCTGAATCACCTGCTTGGCAATATCAGCGGCGATGTCCGGTGCCGGAATGCATTCCAGAATAATCAAAAACTCATCCCCGCCCTGGCGCGCCACCGTATCGCTCTCACGCACGCAGGTTTGCAACCGCTCGCTCATGGTGAGCAGCAGCTGATCGCCGGCGGCGTGCCCCAAGGAGTCATTGATGGTTTTGAAGTTATCCAGATCGATATACAGCAAGGCGGTTTGCTTGTGCGCGCGGCGAGCCAAAGCCAAGGCGTGCTCGCAGCGATCGCGCGCCAGTAGCCGGTTGGGCAGCTTGGTGAGTGCATCGTGGCTAGCGAGGAACTCCACTTCTTTTTGAGAGCGTCGCACGCGTTGATTTTCGCTGCGCAGCGAAGCCAGGGCATGGCGAAAATCGCGCATGATTAGCGCAATGCTCATGCTCACCGTCACCATAATCAGGGTGACATCAATCCAGAATGGCCAGCCGGGAAGTGCATCCTTGGCTATGCGCCAGCCTTGTGCCTCGGCAATCACCAGCAAGGTGATATTGAGCATGATCAGTGCAAACTCAAGCCAGAATAGCCATGGTGCGCACAGTAGGCCGGTAAAAACCATGAGGGCAGGGTAGGCCAGTAGCGTCGGGTCGTGGGTGCCGGTGCTTAGCCAATGAATGGCCGCCAGCACGGCCAGTAGGCTGAGGGTGAAGGTGGAGGATGCAGCTTGGGTATGGCCGCGTTTGGCCATGCCGTAGGCGCCTAGCGTCAGCACCGCGCCACTCACCAGTAAAATGGCATCACGCCAGTTGCCAAAAAACACATTGTGCGCGCTGCTGATCAGCAGGGCCACGATGGTAATGGTTATAAATTGCCCGAGCCGTCGCCGGCGGATGCCTTCCGTGTTGGGGTCAGAGCTGAGCAGGTATTTGCGCATGCGGGCGGGTGGTCAGAGTGAGGGCTTATGCTTATCGGCAATGCGCCGCATTATTAAAGGGCTGGGCGATAAAAAACGGCCCGAAGGCCGTTTTTTGTAGCGCAATTTTATTGCAATTTGGCCAGTTGCGCGGCCAGTTTCGCCAGTTTGTCATCCAGCTCGGCCAGCTGTGCCCGGTCTTTTTCTACCAAGTGTGCCGGTGCTTTGTCGGTGTAACCTGGTTTTTCCAGCTTGGCTACCAGCTTGTCGCGGGTGTCGGTGGTTTTGCCGATTTCCTTATTCAGGCGGGCGGTTTCAGCGGCTTTATCCACTTCCACTTTCAGCATCATGCGCGTGGTGCCGGCGACGGCCACAGGCGCATCATCGGCGGGCAGCGCGGCCACTATATTCACTTCCGACAGTTTGGCCAGCGGCTTCAGATAAGGCGCAAACTCGGCCATCTCTGTGCTGCCTTCGAGGAACATCGGCACTTTTACTGCTGGAGATAAGCCCATTTCGCCGCGCAGGTTCCGGGCGGCAAAGGCCAAGGCTTTCAGCGTTTCGACCTTGGCGTCGGCGACCGCATCCACCCGTGATAGATCTGCCACCGGCCATTGAGCCAGCATCAGTGATTCGCTGTCTTTTTTGCCGGCCAGCGGAGCCACGGTTTGCCACAGCTCTTCGGTAATGAACGGCATGATCGGATGCGTGAGGCGCAGAATCGTCTCCAGTACCCGGATCAGCGTGCGGCGGGTAGCGCGCTGCTGCGCTTCGGTACCAGTTTGGGTCGATACTTTGGCTAGCTCAATGTACCAGTCGCAGTATTCGTTCCAGACAAACTCGTAAATCGCTTGTGCGGCCAAGTCAAAACGGAAGGTGTCGAGCGCTTCGGTGATCTGGCTTTCGGCTTGTTGCAGGCGGCCAATAATCCACAGATCGGGGAAGCTGTAATCCAGCTCGGCGCCATCTGCCAGACCGCAATCTTTGCCTTCGATGTTCATCAGCACAAAGCGGGTGGCGTTCCAAATCTTATTGCAGAAATTGCGATAGCCTTCGCAGCGTTTCTGGTCAAAGTTGATCGAGCGGCCCAGTGAGGCCAGCGACGCAAAGGTAAAGCGCAGCGCGTCCACACCGTAGGCCGGGATGCCATCAGGGAATTCTTTTTTGGTTTTTTCGGCGACTTTGGGCGCTTTCTCTGGGCGACGCAGACCGGTGGTGCGTTTTTCCAGTAGCGGCTCTAGCGCAATGCCATCGATCAAATCAACCGGATCCAGCACATTGCCTTCGGATTTGGACATTTTCTGCCCTTCCGCATCACGCACCAAGCCATGCACATACACATGCTTGAACGGCACTTTGCCAGTGAAATGCGTGGTCATCATAATCATCCGGGCCACCCAGAAGAAAATAATGTCGTAGCCGGTCACCAGCACGGATGATGGCAAGAACGCCGCCAATTCCGGTGTTTCCTGCGGCCAGCCTTGGCTAGAGAACGGCACTAGTGCCGAGCTAAACCAGGTATCCAGCACGTCGTCTTCGCGGCGCAGCGTTTTGCCCGGGGCTTGCGCCTGGGCTTCGGCTTCGGTGCGGGCGACATACACTTGGCCATCTTCGTCATACCAGGCCGGAATCTGATGACCCCACCACAGCTGGCGGCTGATACACCAATCCTGAATATTATTCAGCCAGGCGTAATAGGTATTCACCCAATCGGCAGGCACAAACTGCACTTCGCCGTTTTTCACCACGTCGAGGGCTTTGTCGGTAATGCTGCGGCCATCCTCGGTCGGTTTGCTCATCGCCACAAACCATTGATCGGTCAGCAGCGGCTCGATCACGGTGCCAGTACGGTCGCCGCGTGGCACCATCAGTTTGTGCGGTTTGGTGTCCAGCAACAGCCCTTGTGCTTCCAGATCAGCCAGCATGGCTTTGCGGGCTTCGCCGGTGGTGAGGCCGGCGTAGGCAGCCGGTAAATCGAGACTGCCCAAGGCGGCACCGTCAAAGCTGAAGATCTGGGCTTTGGCCAGAATCGTCGCTTGCAGGCTCATCACATTGATCAGCTGGGTGTTGTGGCGTTTACCCACCTGATAGTCGTTAAAGTCGTGGGCCGGGGTGATTTTCACAAAGCCGGTACCGAAGGCTTTATCCACATATTCATCGGCGATGATCGGGATCTGCCGGCCGGTGAGCGGCAGCTCAACCCGTTTGCCCAGCAGATGCTGATAGCGCTCGTCGTCCGGCGCAATCGCTACGGCCACGTCACCCAGCAGGGTTTCCGGGCGGGTGGTGGCCACGATGATGAATTCATCCGAATCCACCACCGGATATTTGATATGCCACATCGAGCCGTTTTCTTCTTCGGAAATGACTTCCAGATCGGAAATGGCGGTGCCCAATTTGGCATCCCAGTTCGACAGGCGTTTGCCGCGGTAGATCAGGCCTTCGTTGTACAAACGCACAAAGGCTTCGATCACGGCGGTCGACATGCTGTCGTCCATGGTGAAGTATTCGCGATCCCAATCCACCGAAGCGCCCATGCGGCGCATTTGCTGGGTGATGGTATTGCCCGATTCCTGTTTCCATCCCCAGACTTTGTCGAGGAAAGCGGCGCGGCCTAATTCATGGCGGGAAGTGCCTTTGGCATCCAGTTGGCGCTCGACCACGATCTGGGTGGCGATCCCTGCGTGGTCGGTGCCCGGCAGCCACAGGGTGTTTTCACCCTTCATGCGGTGGTAGCGGGTCAGACCATCCATCACGGTCTGGTTGAAGGCGTGGCCCATGTGCAGCGTGCCGGTCACATTGGGTGGTGGCAGCTGAATGCAGAAGGCCTCGCGGGCGAGGTCCATATTGGGCTTGAAGTAACCCTGGCTTTCCCAGAACGGATACCAGCGTGATTCGATATTCTGTGGTTCGAAGCTCTTGGCGAGTTCCATGTCGGCGTGCTCAAAAATACGCGAAACCTAAGATTATACGTCAGTTGCGCAAGTGGGTGCGCGTGGCGGCGGCGTGAGGTGCTGGATAGGGGGCTGGGTAGTAGTTTGGTGAGTGGGTATTGCCGCAGAAGCCTTTATTGATGAGCTTTGGCAGGCAATACCCTTAGTTTACGAGCTTAAAGTAGGCCTTTGCTGCGCAGCTCGGCCTGCACCAACTCGCTAATGCGCGGCGCGAGCTGGGCTTCCAGATCAAGGCTGATCTGGGTGGTGAGCTTGCGGAGCGTTTCTTCATACAGCTGATTCATCAGCGTACTGAAATGCTGTTTAGCCAGCTGCTCGACTTCGCTGGCGATATCTATCGCCAGCTGCGCACCGACCATGGCCGTGATGTCATCAACTGCATGCTGATTGAGCGTTGGGGGTATGGCTTTGCTTGGCTCATCCGGTAAGGCTGCTGTGGCGATACTGGCAGGGGTATCGTGGCCAACCGGCTGCGGTTCGGGGGCGCTGCCTGCTGCGGCAAGTGTTTGCGGTGGCAGCTCAGGTGTGGGGCTTGCCGTTTCCGCGGTGGCCGGCAACGGGGCTGAGGTTGTGCTTTCGGTGCTTGCTTCAGCCAGAGCCGGGGCGGCGGCAAGGGGGCGCACCGCTGGCTCGATAAAGCTCAGGCTGGGTTCGCTGGCATCCAGATCAATATGCGCTTGCGGCGCGGCCGGAGCAGCGTATAAAACCAGCTCTTCTTCATCATCCCAATGCAGGCTGGCGCTGGACGGTGTGGTATTGGGTTGCGGTGATTTGCTCGCTTCAAAGCTGACGGTGGCGGCGGGTGGCAAATCGGGCACAGCGGCCCATTCCATCGCGCCGGCGGCGGACGCGGCGGGTTGCTCAGGCGCGGCCAGCGGTGAAGCGATGCGATGTGTACCGTCCGCTATGGCGTCAGGTGTTTCTGCTCCTGCGCTTGCCGCTGGCGTTGAAGCTAACCCGGCAATCATGCCGGTGTTGGTAACGGTTTGCTCTAGAGGGGCATCGTTCAGGCTAAGGGCCGTGGCCTCCAGCGCGGGCACTGCCCACTCGGTGAGTACGGGCGCGGCGGGCGCCAGATCGGCAATGGTCAGGTGGATTTCATCCCCAAGACTAATGCTGAGTTCATCCTCAGTCGCCAGTGTTGGTATTGGCTCGCTGGCCAAATTGGAGGTGGCCGGCAGGCTGAAGTCTGAACTGCTGGCTAGATCGGGCTGAGCGGCGTTTGGCTGGGGTTCGGCACGCAGTGGTTCTGCGTGCAATGGCGATGCTGCCGGCGGCTCAGTCAGTATTGCTGGTGGCGCAATTTCGATGACTTCGCTCTGTTCGGGCGCAAGTGCGATCTCGGCATCGGCCACGCTCAGCGTGGTGTCGTCTTGCAGCTCTGAATTGTTGTCTAAGGGCTGGAGTAGCGCGTCCAGATCGAGTTGCGGAATTTCTGCAGCTGCGGCGCTGGTTTGCGCCAGCACTTGCTGGAAATCACCAATCGTCACCGGCTCCGCCACGCTCAGGGTGGGCAGCTCGTCCAGCGGCAATACCAAATCGGTAGCGATAAATTCCGGCTCGACCAGCGCTTCCGGATCGCGCGGGGTGTGGATGGCCAGCTCAGGCAAATCCAGCAACTCGCGGGGGGGCTCGTTCAGGGCGGTGAGATCGAGCAGCGGCAAATCCAGAAATTGCGGCGCACTGTGATTGGGTGTCGCGGCGGCCGTTGATGCGCTAGGGATGGTGAAGCTGGGGGCGCTGCTTTTCGGGCTTGGCGTATCAATGCGTGGCCAGCGGGCGGCGGTTTCGGGCCGGGTTTGGCTGGCTGGGGCGTTGGCAGGTTTCACCTGCACCGCAGGCACTACCGCGGGCTCGGCCGGTACGGGGGCATTTGCTTGTGCTTCGGCGCGGGCCGGGTTGGGGCGAAATGGCAGCGGTTCGATATCGAGCGGAGGCTTGGCTTTGCTCGCGACCAGCGGAATCTCGGCATCGAGATGGCTAATGTCCGGCTCGCGATGATCGTGCACCCATTCGCGCTCCAGATGGGCGATTTTGTCGGCCAGATCGAGCTCAACCACCTCGGTCAGCGCGGGAATATCATCATCACTGACCGGCTGCGGGGCGCGGGCCACTTCGGTGAGGACCGGAATATCATCCTGCTGCGGGGCGGCACCATGCCGATGGCGGGCCATCAGGGCATCCATCTTGTTAAAGAGTGGATTGACCGAATCGTCAGCCGGCGGATTCTGCTCGGGCACGGTATAGCTCCTGCATGTCGGTGCCCTGCGGCGCGTAGCCTAGTTGTTTGTAGGCAGTCCAGCGCTGGCGGGCGGCCAGTTTTAGGTCTTCATCAGTATCGACAATTTCGATCAGACGGGCGCAGCGTTCAAGCTGGGTGACAACATGGTCAGTCCAGTTGAACAGCACATCGCGATCGTGCAGCAATTCTACCCGGTGATCAATCACGATGGGTGTTAGCCCGACCATTGCATCATCGGCGGCACAGTGGGGCAGAAAGCCAGTGGCGGGTACTTCCCACAATAGGCGATCCAGCGCGGCGCTGGCAGCGGGCGAGCCGGTGAGGATCCACACCGATTTGCCAGCGGCAATGGCTTTGCCTGCCAGTTGGCACAAGGCGCTTTCACGCGAGCTTACATTAAAATAAAACGAGATTTCGGTCATTGTGTGCTGGGTATTGCCTTGCAGGCTTTGTCGAAAATGGCCTGCAAGGCAATACCCTAAAGGTTACAGATTGCTCAGGTATTTCAGCAACAAAGGTACTGGCCGGCCAGTGGCACCTTTGGCTGCACCTGATTTCCAGGCCGTGCCGGCGATGTCCAGATGCGCCCATTTTTGCTCTTTCACAAAGCGTGAGAGGAAGGCGGCAGCGGTAATCGAGCCGGCTGGGCGGCCACCGATATTGGCCATATCTGCAAAGTTGGATTTGAGCTGCTCTTGATATTCATCGAACAGCGGTAGCTGCCAGGCTTTGTCATCGGCTTGTTTGGCCGCTTTGAGCAGGGCGTGCGCCAGCTCGTCGTCGTTGGCAAACAGGCCGGTGGTGGTGTGGCCCAACGCAATAATGCAGGCGCCAGTGAGGGTGGCAATGTCGATCACGCTGGCGGGCTCGAAACGCTGTACATAGGTCAGCGCGTCGCACAAAATCAGCCGGCCTTCGGCGTCGGTATTCAGAATTTCGACCGTCTGGCCACTCATGGTAGTGACGATATCACCCGGTTTGGCGGCATTGCCCGCTGGCATGTTTTCGCACGCGGCAATCACGCCGACCAGATTGATTTTCAAATCCAGCTCGGCCACAGCGCGGAATACGCCCAGCACGGTCGCGGCGCCGCACATATCGTATTTCATCTCGTCCATGCCTTCGCCAGGCTTGAGCGAAATGCCGCCTGAATCAAAGGTGATACCTTTGCCGACCAAAGCCACGGGCTTGGTTTTTTTATCGGCATTGCGGTATTCCAGCACGATCAGCTTCGGTGGCACGACCGAGCCTTTGGCCACGGCGAGGAAGGAATCCATTTTCAGTTGTTCGAGCTCTTCCTGCTCCAGCACGTGTGCCGAGAAATCAAACAGCTCGGCCAGTTGCACGGCGGTTTCGGCCAGATAAGCCGGGGTGCAGACATTCGGTGGCAAATTGCCCAGATCGCGGGTCAGATTCATGCCATGGCCCAGCGCCAAGCCATAAGTGAGGCCAGCTTCTACTTCGGCCAGATCGGCTTTTTTCGGCGCCAGTAGGCTGACGGTGGCTAGTTTGCTGGCAGGGGCTGGCTCAGATTTGAACTGCTCACAGCGATAGGCTTCCAGCATCAGGGCGTTTACCACTTCTTGGGCTACGGCTTGCTGGTCTTGTTTTTTGTAGCCGGCGGCGCTCAGGGCCACGCAGACGCTGGTGTTGCTGCTGGCAAGCAGGGCTTTGGCCAGCGCACGCGCGGTGTCACGTACGGCCGCTTCGGTGGGTTCTTTACCCAATTGCGCCAGAATGACGCGTTTGAAATCCAGGCCCGCTGGGAGGCCAAGGCTCAGTACGGCACCGGCTTTGGCGGCCAGCTCGCCATCTTGAATCGCCTGGCTCAGAATGCCGCCGGCGGTGATATCCAGTTCCTTGCCAAAGGCGGGTAGCTTTTCACCGCAAACCGGTAATACTAAACAATCCGCAGATTCGGGGGCGGGGGAAACTATGGTAAATTCCATCTTTGCTGCTCCGGGGCAATTTCGATAACCAATCGATTATTCACTTCCACCACCGTCAAGTCAAAAGACAATCGCCGATGCTTTTTCGCAAAACCCTGATCCATGAAATGACATGGCTGGCCTTTGGCCTGTTTATTGTTTTGCTGCTGATCGTAATGACCTCGCAAGTGGTGCGCCTATTGGGCGAGGCCGCGCTGGGCGCCCTCGCTAGTTCCGCCGTGTGGGCGGTGATGGGTTTTACCGCCGTGCGCTACTTGCCCCTGCTGTTTTCCCTGATGTTGTTTATTACCATCCTGACCGTGATTACGCGCTTGTGGCGTGATCATGAGATGTTTGTCTGGTTTTCGGCCGGGCGCTCGATTTACAGCTTCATCCCGCCGGTTTTGCAGCTGGGGGTGCCGGTGGTGCTGTTGATCGCCGCCTTGTCGCTGATCGTCTCGCCCTGGGCGCAACTCAAAGGACGCGAATACCGCGAAACCAGCCTGAAAAACGAAGAAGTGACCCAAGTGGCCCCCGGGGTGTTTCGCGAATCGCGCAATGCCGATCGGGTGTACTTTATCGAGAATTTTTCCAGCGAGCGCGGCGAGGGCGAAAATGTATTTATGCAGATTCGCCGCGACGGCAAGCTGACCACCGTGCTGGCCGAGCAGGGCGGAATTGAGGTCGACGATAATGGTGATCGCTGGCTGTGGCTGAAGCAGGCGAAATCATACCAAGCCGCACCCGGTGCGGCGCAATACGATATTCTGGCCTTTAGCGATGGCAAAATCCGTCTCGATGAGCCTAGCCGCCCAGTGACGAGCCCGGCGATTGAGGCCATGCGCACCAGCGAGCTGGTGAAAGAGCTCACCCCCCAGCGCTGGGCCGAGTTGCATTGGCGGCTAGCGCTGCCGATTCAGGCGTTGATTTTGTTGCTGGCGGCGGTGCCGCTAGCGTTTGTCAACCCGCGCGGCGGGCGCTCGTTCAATATTCTATTCGCGGCCTTGCTGGCTTTTTCGTATTACAACGCCATGAATGTGCTGCAGGCCTGGATTGCCACGGGCAGAGTGCCAGGCTGGCTGGGGATGTGGCCACTGCACGCTGCGGCGGCGCTGCTGACGGTTGGGCTATATGTGTGGCGTAGCAAGGTAAGGGGCTGAAATGAGCCGGTTAGGGCGTTATGTATTAAGCACCATTAGCTGGTATGTGTTGCTCACCTTGCTGGTGCTGTTGGGGCTATTTGTCTTTTTTGATCTGATTGGCGAATTGCGTGATGTGGGCAAGGGCAGCTATCAGTTTCAGCATGCGCTGGTGTATGTCTTGCTCAGTGCCCCATCCCGGGCCTATGAGCTGCTGCCGGTGTCTTTATTGATTGGCAGTATCTTTGCGCTGTCTAGCTTGGCCGATACCTCGCAGATGACGGTGATGCGCGCGGCGGGGGTGTCGATGCTGCGGCTGGTGCGCTGGCTCGTCGTGGGCGGCGTGGCCTTTGGTGCGCTCACTTTTGTCACCGGCGAATATCTGGCGCCGGTCAGCAATGACGCGGCGACGCGCTATCAGGTGGCCGCCAAAGAATCATTACTGTTTGGCCGCTTTCGCTCTGGCGTCTGGGTGAAAAACGATGATCAGATCATCAATGTGGCTGCCATGCAGCCGGATTTCACCCTGCAGGGCTTGCGCATTTACGTGCACGATCACCGCCATCAATTGCTTAAAACCTTAGATGCTGAGCGCGCGGTATACCAAGGCGATGGGCAATGGCAGCTCGAAAACGTGGTGCAGACACGCTTTTTTGTCGATCAGGTGCAAGTAAGCAAAGCCGCCCAATCGGCGTGGACTAGCTCGCTGGACCCGAAAATGCTGGCTGTGCTGATGATCAAGCCCAAAGAAATGGCCGTCTCGGCTCTGGCCCAATACATCGACCACCTCAAGCAAAACCGGCAAAGCACCACGCGCTACGAGCTGGCGATGTGGAGCAAGATTTTTTATCCGGTGGCCTGTGTGGTGATGATGCTGATCGCCTTGCCGTTTGCGCTAGGTCAGCGCCGCAGTGGCAATGTGGGTGTGAAGATCTTCCTAGGGATTTTGCTGGGCGTCACGTTTAATTTTATTAACCAAATGATGGCGTATATTGGCGAGTTGTATCGCTTGCCACCACTCTTGGCGGCGATGTTGCCGACACTGGCCTTAGCCCTAGTGGCCGGCTATTTCCTCTGGCGACAAGAACGCACCTAACACAATCACGATCTGAATTTTTGGATACCCCTACTATGTATGTCTTGCTAACTGGCGGCGCAGGTTATATTGGGTCGCATACCTATATTGAATTGGTCAAGGCTGGCTTTAAGCCGGTGATTTTTGATAATTTTTATAATGCCAAACCGGAAGTGCTTAATCGCCTGCAGACGATTTTGGGTGAAGAGATCCGCTGCATTCAGGGCGATATCCGTGATCGTACTGCCATGGCGGCGGCGTTTGCGCAGTATGCGTTTTCAGCTGTGGTGCATTTTGCCGGCTGGAAAGCGGTGGGCGAATCGGTGGCCAAGCCGCTGGAGTATTACGACAATAATGTCGTCGGTACGCTGCGCCTTTTGGAGGCAATGAAGGCTGCTGGAGTTAAAAATCTGGTGTTCTCATCCAGCGCTACCGTGTACGGCGACCCGCACACCGTGCCGATTCTGGAGCATTTCCCGCTCTCGGCCACCAATCCGTATGGCCGAAGCAAGCTGATGATCGAAGACATGCTGCGCGATTTACGCGTGGCCGAGCCTGAGTGGAACATCGCCCTGCTGCGTTATTTCAACCCGGTGGGCGCGCATGAATCGGGCCTGATTGGGGAAGACCCCCAAGGCATCCCAAATAATCTGATGCCATTTGTGGCGCAAGTAGCGGTGGGTAAGCGCGAAAAATTATCGGTCTTTGGTGGCGATTACCCAACGCCGGATGGCACTGGTGTGCGCGATTATATCCATGTGGTCGATCTGGCCATCGGGCATGTCAAAGCGCTGCAAAAACTGGCCACTCAGCCGGGCAATGTGACGGTGAATCTGGGTACGGGCAATGGTTATTCCGTGCTGGATATGGTCAAAGCATTTGAAACTGCCTCGGGCCGCACGGTGCCGTATCAGATTGTGGCGCGGCGGCCGGGCGATATTGCTGCGTGCTACGCTGACCCGCAAGCCGCCTTCGAGCAGCTGGGCTGGCGCGCCGAGAAAAATCTGCAAGACATGTGCAATGACAGCTGGCGCTGGCAAAGCCAGAATCCGCAGGGCTACGGCGACTAATTCCTCGCCCCAGCAACCCGCAAGCTTCCGGCTGACTTCGCTCGCGCGTTCTAGCGTGCGTTTTCTATAGTGATGAAGTCTGTTGCTTGCCGGGTTGTGCATGCGTTTACCTTCCCAGCAGCAGGGCGTTGCCTTGCTGCTTTTACTTTTTCTGCTCGCGGCGGTCGGTAGCTCGCTGCTGCTACGCGAACTTAAAGCGCGCGAGCAAAGCGCGCTGCGGCAGCAACGTTCGGCCGAGGCCTTGCTCACGGCTCGCGCGGCACTGGTGGCCTATTCGCTAACCCAGCCCAACGCAGGTGGCGTGCCGTTGCAGCTACCTTGCCCGTATCTGAGTACTTCATTAGGCGAGGGCATTGCGGCCAGTAGCTGTGCGCATGGTGAAGTCGGCCGCCTCCCTTGGCGTACGCTGGGAATTCAAAATCCGCTCGATGGCTGGGGTGAAACACTGTGGTATACGCGGGATAGTAATTTCCGCGCTCCGGCCAGCGGGCGGCTGCTCAATAGCGATTTGCGCGCCACACTGCAGGTGTATCAAAACGATGGCACGACGCTGGCCATGGCAGCGGGTGATGAAGCCGCCGCCATTTTATTTGCGCCCGGGCCCGGGATTTATGGCCAAGATCGCAGCAATCTGTGGAATGCCGCCGCCTTTCTTGAAGCCCGTGCGGGCCGCAATAACGCCACGACCGGTGGCCCATATATTCAGGGCAGTCTGGATGCCAGCTTTAACGATCAGCTGCTGATCATCAGCGCCAGTGACTGGCTGGATCGACTCAAGCAGCGCTTTGCCAGCGAAATTAAACTGGCCTTGGAGAGTTATCGTGCCACCCACGGCTACTATCCGGCACCGGCGCGCATCAGCGACGCCCGCTGCAGCGATAATCGGCAGAACAGCGGCAGCAGCACCGATTGGTGCCCTAGTGTGGTGGGCGAATGTCGCGGCATCCTGCCGCAAACCGATGAGAGCTATACCGCCATCAACTACCCCACCTGGTTTCGCAATAATCTCTGGCATCGTGCGGTGTACTACACCGTGGGTGGCACGGCCAGTTGCGGTGCGCTGACGGTGCAGCGCAGTGGTCAAGCCGATAGCCATCCCAGCGTGCTATTTATCTTGCCCGGCACGCCACAAGCCAATATCGCCCGCATTGCTGCTACGCAAACGACCAGCAGCGTGGTGAGTACAAATTTGAGTGATTATCTGGAAGATGCAGCCAATCAGGATGGCTGGGGGGGCGCGGCGGATGATGTCTACGTGTGGCCAACTGCGAGCAGCAATGATCGGCTATTTACCATACCCTAGTGGGTATACGTATCAGATCTATTGATGATAATGCTTTTATGGCAATACCCCAGCACTCACCATGCGCCCTAGTACTAAAGTCGTTGGCAACCAGGCTGTGACATCGTCGTAACTCTCATCGGCATTGCGGCTGATAAACGTGGTATCGCCATTGCTGTTTTCTAGCTGATCGCCCGTCGCGGCGGCCAAGCCCGAGCCGTCATTGGCATAGCCACCCAAACCATCCTTGCCATGTGAAACGAGCGCCACCGGCAAATTATTCGCCACGATGGTGCCGCCGCTGCTCGCGCGAACCGTGATATCGCCGCTACTGCTCAAATTCGGCAGGCTGCTACTGCGCGAAAAGCTATTACTGACGCGATACGTCACTCGACGATCCCAGCCATCCACTTTACTGACCCCCAGCGTCACCCACGGCAGCGCACCAACGAGGCGATTGCAGCTGCCAGTACCAGTATTCAAGTCTTCCAAGCCCTCGCCCGTGCCGCTAGTGCTCGGATTAGCCGGGCAGGGTAGCCGCTTATTCTGCACCGCAAAGCCCAGCAGCGCCTCTTTGCTGGTCTCCAGTACAGTTTTCGTTTGCGCCAACTTGCGCGCTTCCAACTGCGCCCCTAATGGCCCAAGTAGCCCCGCCATAAGTAGGCCGACAATAACCAATACTACGGCCATTTCAACGAGGCTGAAGCCCCGCGGTAGTTGTTTCAAGGTTGCGCACTCCGTTTGACTGAGTGTTGAGGTGTCTTGACCTATTGCCGATAGACTAGCAATTGTGAATGTTGTCACAGGTCGTGAGTATGGGAATCTAAGTGTGAGTTGTGCTTGGCACGAAAAATGCTTTGTCAGGTTCGAGCGAGCAACTAGCTCTCACCCTCACTTTAAACAGGAGTTTTAAGAATGCAAAACACTATGAAACGTGCCCAACAAGGTTTCACCCTGATCGAGTTGATGATCGTTGTAGCGATTATCGGTATTTTGGCTGCGGTAGCGATTCCTGCTTACCAAGACTACACAGTTCGCGCCCGTGTCACTGAAGGTTTGAGTTTGGCTGCTGCAGCAAAAACTGCAGTGACAGAAAATGCTGCCAATGGCGCTTCACTGGATTCTGGCTATGTTGCTCCTAGTGCAACTGCAAATGTAACAAGCGTTGCTATTGCTCAAGCCACTGGACAGATCACCGTTACCTATACCACCAAAGTAGCTGGCGCAGGTGCTAATACTGTTATTTTGGTTCCAACTGCAAGTGGTGCTGCTCTAAGTGCTGGCACTGTACCTTCTGATGCAATTCAGTGGACTTGTACAGGTGGTACATTGGCCGCAAAATATCGTCCAGCTGCATGCCGATAATTTGAAGCTCATTCAAAAATACAACGCCCCAATTGGGGCGTTTTTTGTTTATGGTAAATTTTATGCTGCGGATATTCAAAGCTAGTGTATTTTTAATTGCATTCGTACCATTTGTATTTACGTGGCCTTATTCTCCTGCCGCGAGTTGGGCCTCTGAAACGTTAGCATTTTTTCTTGCGGCGATTGTAGTTTTGTCTGGGTTTGTGTTGTGTAAGAAAGACGAGCTCAAGATCCCTGTTGTTGGTGTTTTGTTGTTGGGTTTATTAGTAATTACATTGCTTTCAATTGTTGCTAACCGACCAGTTTATATTGGATCACCATTTTTTCAATTTTCAATTATCTTTCTGTCAACTCTATTGGTGATAGTTGTTTTTAATTTGAGAGGTGATATTGATATTCTTTCTCTGCTTGCGTTTGGGTTCTGCATTGGATCTATCGCTCAATTGCCGGTGTCGTTGTTGCAGGTTTTTGGTGGGATAGAGATTTATAATCAATGGGCTTCAACAATGTCAGCCCTTGTTCCTCGCTTTAGTGGTACTCGTGAAGCTTCTGGCTTTTTACTTCAGAGGAATAATCTTGCTGATTATTTGTTTCTTGGCGGCTTGTCGTTTGCTCTTCTGGCTGCAAATGGAAAGATCAGTAATAAAATATTTGGTTTTGGCGTATTTGTTTTGACTGCTAATTTAGCTCTTGTGCCCTCTCGCGCAATTGTTTTGTATTTGGTTTTTCTTGTGGGGTTGCTGTTGTATTTGAAATTTAGAAAATTCGAAGGGTCTAGATCTTTTCAGAAATATATGTTATTCGTGGTTTTGGCATTTTCTATTGCGCAGGTGATGGCTCCATTTTTGCCTATTGGCTCTGCCAGTATGATAGATCGTGTGGCAAGTGAAGCTACATTTGGTGTTCGTTGGATTGAATGGCAAAAAGCAATTGCAGCATTTTTAGAGAATCCACTGTTAGGGCTTGGCGTTGGAGGTTATGCACATTGGAGTTTTGAGCAGTCAAGCCTCCACCCATTTGTTTTTTCTGGCGATAACCCTCCGCTGTTTACGCATAGCCATAATGTGATCTTGCAATTGCTCGCAGAGTTGGGGGTCTTTGCAGGATTGTTGGGCTTTATGATTATTTTTAACATTGGCAAGAGCTTTGTGTTGGACAGTAAAAAAAATGCTTCTGTGGCAGTGTTTGCAAGTTTAGGTATTATCCTTCTTCATAGCATGGTGGAGTTTCCTTTGTGGTACTTCTACTTTTTTTTAGTCTTTGTGACTTTTTGTGGGTTGCAAGATCAGAAGTCGATGAAGTTAGTTCTTAGCCATTCAACTTTACAGGTTTTTTTTGCACTGATTCCAATCATTTTTGCAATCGTATCGATTTTTTCCTTGAAAATTTATAGCGATTTAGTCTCTGCAGCGTGGCCAACCAAATCTGAAGCGGAGACTGAAGGCAAACTTTTAGATGCCGTTAAACTTAGAACTAATCTAATCGCAGCAGAAAAAGCTGATCATATTTTGCTTTGGCGGCTAGACTATTCTGATCGCGCTTTACCATTTAAGTTACATCTGAGTGAAAGTATGATGCAGTATCGGCCTTATCAATTTGTTGTATTTCGTCGGGCTGTTTATTTGTCTTATGCTGGCCGTCAAGATGATGGCGTTAAGTTATTAAGAAAAGCACTCACTATAAGCCCCGGCTCTAGAGGTTTATTCTTAGTTAATTTGGCTCCTTTTCAGGAAGATAAGCGCTTAAGGCCACTGATTGATATACTGATCGAGTCTGAGGGGGACGAGCAATGATTGGTGTGCTTGATTTAGCACAGATTAATCAAGTTCTATTCAGGGCCTCTTGATGAGTCTTTGGTTGGCTGACCCCTGCCACGGTAATGTGGTGGGGTTGTCTTTTTCATATTTGCCGTCGATCACTACATCCACATATCCCAAAACCTCCAGCTCCCGAACTTCTTCAAACAAATACCCAGTCCACAGCCAGATATTTTTGGTTGGGTGTCTGTCTTTAAATTCCTTGCAGAGTTCTAATATGGCTTCGCGATTGGCGGGGTGGAGGGGGTCGCCACCGGAGAGGCTGAGGCCGTCGTGGTCGGCGCAGGCTTGCAGTAGCTCTTCCTGCACTTCGGCGGTGAAAGGCGTGCCCGCTTTGCGATCCCAAAGTGACTCATTGTGACAGCCGGGGCAGGCATGGACGCAGCCTGTGACAAAAAGCGTCACTCTAAGCCCCGGGCCGTTTACCATATCGTAGGTGTAGTAGCGATCGTAGTTCATGGTGATCTCTGCTTGACGATACCTATAGCGGTATATTCTGAAAATCTAATATTTATGCGGCTTGGCGGGCTATACCTTCGCCAGTTTGTGTTCCGTCACCGCTTCAAAATGCTTC
Organism: uncultured Chitinibacter sp.; assembly: GCF_945957625.1. Lineage (NCBI taxonomy): Bacteria > Pseudomonadati > Pseudomonadota > Betaproteobacteria > Neisseriales > Chitinibacteraceae > Chitinibacter > uncultured Chitinibacter sp. The sequence continues at coordinate 56,886 of NZ_CAMFLP010000007.1, read as the reverse complement.
ACGCGGCGCATCACTTCTTTTTGTTTACCGGCGTTAAATGGCCGTGCATTGGGGCTGCCAAGGTAGCCGCAGACGCGGCGGGTGACGGAAAGTGTCGCACTGTCGGTGTTCCCGCAGTCCGGGCAGACAAAACCGGCCGCGGTGGCCAGCGCTTCACCCATAAACCCGCAGGCGCCGCAGGCATCTACTGGGGTGTTGCTGCCAAAGTACGGCACTTTTTCGACTGCGTAATCCCAAATGCGCTCCAGCGCCAGCAGGTTGTGCTGCATATTCGGCAGCTCAACATAGGTAATATGCCCGCCGCTGGCGTATTCGGCGTAGCCGGCTTCAAAGTCGATCTTGGCGAAGGGGTTGACCTTGCGCAGCACATCCAGATGGAAGGAATTGGTGTAGTAGCCCTTGTTGGTCACGTCATCGATATCGCCAAACCGCGCGGCATCTAGTTTGCAGAAACGATGGCAGAGTGATTCGCTCGGGGTGGAGTAGAGCGAGAAGCCGATGCCGGTTTCTTTTTTCCAACGCGTGGTGGTGTCGGCCATTACCCGTACCACATGGCGCAAGAACGCCTGTGCTTCGGCGCATTCGGCCGGATGCGCGCCAAACAACAGCACGCCCACTTCATGCAAGCCGATATAGCCCAGCGAAATCGAGGCGCGGCCATTACGAAATAGGCACATGATGTCGTCTTGCGGTTTGAGCCGCACGCCAAATGCGCCTTCTGTATATAAAATCGGCGCCACATTGGCTTTCACGCCGGAGAGGCGCTGAATGCGGATATTCAGCGCTTGGTAGCATAGCTGCAGGCGGCTGTGCAAAATCTCAAAAAAGCGCGCCTGGCTGCCTTGCGCCTCAAGCGCAATGCGCGGCAAGTTCAGGCTGACCACGCCCAAGTTATTGCGCCCATCCAGCACTTCGCGGCCGGCTTCATCACGCCACACCGACAGAAAGCTGCGGCACCCCATGGGCGAGACCGGCACGCTAGAGCCGGTGATCTGGCGGTTGAGCTTGGCCGAGATGATGTCGGGGTACATCCGTTTCGATGTGCATTCCAGCGCCAGCTGTTTAATGTCGTAGTTCGGGTCGCTGGGTTTGAGGTTGATGCCGGCTTCCAGAAAGAACACCAGTTTCGGAAACACCGGGGTAGTGCCTTCCTTGCCCAGCCCTTTGATGCGCACGCGCAAAATTGCCTGCTGAATAATTCGCTCCGCCCAGCTGGTGCCCATGCCAAACGAGAATGTCACAAACGGCTGCTGGCCATTCGAGCTAAACAGCGTGTTGATCTCGTATTCGCAGGCCTGAATGCCGTCGTAGGCTTCTTTTTCGGTGCGCTCGCGCGCATAGCGTTCCGGCTCGCTGATGCCATAGTCGGCGGCAATGGCGAGATTTTTCTCGTAGGTTTTCAGTACATACGGCGCCAGCGTTTGGTCGATATTCGGGATCGTGGTGCCGCCATATTGATGGCTGGCCACCTGGGCAATGATTTGTGCCGTCACCGCGCAGGCCACACCGACGGATTTAGGGCTTTCGATTTTGGCATTGCCCAGGCGAAAGCCGTGTTCCAGCATGCCTTTCAGATCAACCAGGCAGCAGTTGGTGAACGGTAGAAACGGCGAGTAATCCAGATCGTGAAAATGAATATCGCCGCTGTTGTGCGCTTCCAGAATGTCTTTGGGCAGGAAAGTGCTGGCAAATTGCTTGGACACGATCCCAGCCATCAAATCACGCATTACCGGGAAGACATTGGCGTCTTTATTGGCGTTTTCGGTGGTGGCATCCACATCCGTTTTATTCACCAGCCCCATCAGCTTGGCGTGTAGTTCTGAGCCTTGCGCGCGGATGCGATCGCGATCGTGGCGATACTCGATATATATCCTCGCCACTTCCGGGTATTCCAGCATCAGGGCGTTTTCGACCAGCTGCTGAATCGTGGGAATGTCGAGCGGGCCTTGCTGGCTGAGTAGACGGCAAGTTTCTTCCACTTGCTCGGTGATCCGTTCGGCCAGCGCCTCGGGCTGCGGATAGCGCGCCGCCGAGGCCGCTTTGCGGCAGGCTTCAAAAATCTTGGCGCTATCGTAGGCGGCACGGGCTCCGTCGCGTTTGGTCACTTTGAGCATGATGGGCAAAATCCTCGCAAGAAAAGGGGCGCTAGGGCCAAAAAAGCGGGCGGGCGGTTGGCCCGCCCGAAATATGGCTCCGTGATGGTCTGCACGCAGACCGGAACAACCTGCACGACTTCAGCTAGGGCTGTTGTCGTGTTGAAACACAATATATTGTGTTTTTCGTGGGGGTGTTGCGCTAAATATGTGAGTTTTGATGCGGGTCAAATTCTGACGCGTACTGGCGCGGCAGCCTGTAAGGCGGAGGTGCTCGTCGGCTGGCCGGGTGATATTGTGGTGCGGGGATGGGGTTGGCGCGTGGCGGTCTGGTGGTGTGTTCTTTGCAGAAGTGAATGGGGTATTGCTATAGGAGTTATTGAATATATAGCCCCCGAGGCAATACCCTGGCTGAGTTTAGAGCATATAGCGCGCTAGGTCTTCGTTGGCCGCAACGCCGCCGAGTTTCTGGCGTACAAATTCGGCATCGACCACCACGGCGCCGCGCTTGGCTTCAAACGAGACGTCTTCCAGTAGCCGTTCCATGATGGTGTACAGCCGGCGCGCGCCGATGTTTTCGGTGCTTTCGTTCACCTGAAACGCCATCGCCGCCATTTGCTGAATGCCTTCAGGCGTAAATTGCACCTCGATCTCTTCGGTGGCCAGCAGCGCCTGATACTGCTTGGCAAGGCACGCATCGGTGCCGGTGAGGATGGTGGCGAAATCATCGACGGTGAGCGAGTTGAGTTCCACGCGGATCGGGAAACGGCCTTGCAGTTCGGGGATCAGATCGGACGGTTTGGCCAGATGGAAGGCGCCGCTGGCAATAAACAGAATATGGTCGGTTTTCACCATGCCGTATTTGGTGCTGACCGTCGTGCCCTCCACCAGCGGCAGCAAATCGCGTTGTACGCCTTGGCGTGAGACTTCGCCGCTGCTGCCTTCGGCGCGGGTGGTGACTTTATCGATCTCGTCGATAAACACAATGCCGTTTTGTTCTACAGCTTGCAGCGCTTCTTGCTTGGCATCGTCTTCGTTCACCAGCTTGGCGGCTTCTTCATCCACCAGTAGCTTGAGCGCGTCGGCGACTTTGAGTTTTTGTTTTTTGGTTTTGCCACCCATCGCACCTTTAAACATCTGCTGCAGCTGATTGGAAAAGTCTTCCATCCCCGGCGGGCTGAATACTTCCATGTTTGGCGGGGCGGCGGCGACGTCGATTTCGATGTCTTTGTCGTCAAATTTGCCTTCGCGCAGCATTTTGCGGAATTTCTGCCGTGTTTCGCTTTGGCTGTCGTCGTGATTCACGCTGCCATAGCTGTTTGCCGGTGGGGGCAGTAGTACATCCAGTACGCGTTCTTCCGCCGCGGCTTCGGCTTTGACGCGGTTGCGGGCGATGGCCTGATCGCGCACCTGCTTGATGGCGATTTCCATCAGATCACGAATGATGCTGTCGACATCTTTGCCCACATAACCCACTTCGGTGAATTTGGTGGCTTCGACTTTAATAAACGGTGCATCGGCCAGCTTGGCCAGCCGGCGGGCGATTTCGGTTTTGCCCACCCCGGTGGGGCCGATCATCAGAATGTTTTTCGGGGTGATTTCATGCCGCAGCGGCTCGGCCACTTGCTGGCGTCGCCAGCGATTGCGCAAGGCAATGGCCACGGCTTTTTTGGCGGCGGCTTGGCCAACAATGTGTTTGTCCAGCTCGTGAACAATTTCCTGTGGGGTCATCTGCGTCATGCTGTGCTTCCTGGGAATCAATGTTGTATTAAATAGTGCCGTGCCACCGAATTTAAAGCCCCGCTTGGCACGGCGCGCGGCGCAATGCCTGTCTATAGTAAGAGCCGGTCAATGCAGATGCGGGCGGCCTGTGACAGCGAAGCGATATTTTTATGGGGCGATGGCGGGCGTGGTGTTATTGCCTGCGGGCCTGCTGCTGGCGCTGGTTTTGCTGCCGCTGGAGCAATGGCCATTCCAGATTAGCAGCAGGGCGCTGGCGGTTAGTCTAAGTTGGCAGGGTATTGCGCTGCTGGCCTTGGTATTGCTTTTTTGTATGGCTATACCCCTGGTATTTTCGGGGTTGTGGTTGCTGGCGCAACGTCAGCGCGTTTTGCAGCGCTGGCGCGCCGAGGGTGACCCTTTTTTGCACACTGCCCACACCGGCTGGTGGCAACCGTTGCTGCAGGCCTGTGGCCAGCGGCTGGCCGCGCAGGAGCTGGAGTTGATCGCCCTGCGCGAGCGTAACGAGCTGTTTGCCGATGCGCTGGATGAAATCAACGACATCAGCTTGCAGCTGCGCCGCTCTGAGCGCCGCTGGGCGCTGGCCTTGGAAGCCACGGGCGATGGCATCTGGGAATGGGATGCCGAGCACGATCAATGGTATTTTTCCTCGCGCTGGAAATCCATGCTGGGCTTCGCCGATCATGAATTAGCCGATGAGCTGGCCAGCTGGCATGGCTTGCTGCACCCGGATGATCTTGAAGCCGTCAAAAGCCAGTTTTTGCAATATGTGCAAATTCGCCCGCTGGAAGGCGAGCGGATCTTGGCGCTCGAATATCGTTTGCGCCATCAGGATGGAGGCTGGCGGGTGCTGGTGTGCCATGGCGTGGCCGATCGTGATGTCAGCGGGCGGGTGATTCGAGTGGTGGGGGCGCAGGCCGATGTGACCACCCAGCGCCAGTTCACGGCCGAACTGGCGCAAGCCAAAGAAGAAGCCGAAGCGGCACTGGGCCATTTGCGCCGCGCCCAGCAGCAAATGATCGAATCCGAAAAACTCGCCGCCCTCGGCGCGCTGGTGGCCGGGGTTTCGCATGAGGTGAATACCCCGCTGGGTATTGCGCTGACCGCCGCATCCACGCTCGATACTGAAACCCATACCCTGCAGCAGCAACTGGAAGAAGGCCATCTCAAGAAAAGCGATCTACAGCATTACGCCACTGTCGCTCGCGATGCGGCCACGCTGATTTTGCGCCATTGTGATCACGCCGCCGCGCTGATTCGCAGCTTTAAAAATATCTCGGTGGATCAGACGGCCGCGGTGGTGCGGGAATTTGTACTCGGCGATTATCTGGAAGAAATCTTGCAATCGCTGCGCCCAACTTTGCGCAAAACCCCGCATCAAATTGCGCTGAGCTGCCCGGCGGCGATTCAGTTGCGCGCCGATCCATCGGCCTTTACCCAGATCATTAATAATCTGGTGAATAACGCGATTTTGCATGCCTTTGCCCCCGAGCAAGCCGGGCAGATTCAGATTAGTGTGCAGGAGCTATCTAGCACGGTGCTAGAGCTGCGCTTTCAGGATAACGGGCGCGGCATCGAGCCGGCCGCGCGAGCAAAAGTATTCGAGCCGTTCTACACTACAAAACGCGGACAAGGTGGCAGTGGCCTGGGCATGAGCATCGTGCACAATCTGGTGGTCGCGCATCTGAAAGGTTCGATTCATATCGAAGAAACACCGGGCGGTGGCGCGTGTTTTGTCATTCAGTTTCCCCGTCACGGTTTAGGGAGTACGACACAATGAGCATGCTGGACGACGACAACTGGCTGGAAGACGATACCCAGGTCGAAGAACAGAATAAGGTGCAGCCCTGGAATGTTTTAGTGGTCGATGATGAGCCCGATATTCATCACGTCACCAAGCTTGCGCTGACTAATATCGATTTTCTGAAGCGGCCGCTGAATATTCTGTCTTGCTACTCCGGCCGTGAGGCCGTCGAGTTATTGGCGCAGCGCGATGATATTGCGCTGGTCTTGCTTGATGTGGTGATGGAAACCGAAGACGCCGGCCTGATGGTGGCGCGTGAGATTCGCGAAACCTTAAATAACCATCATATCCGCATCATTTTGCGCACCGGCCAGCCCGGCGTGGCGCCCGAGCGGCATGTGATCGAAAACTACGACATCAACGATTACAAAGCCAAAACCGAGCTGACCCGCGACAAACTGTATACCTCGGTGCTGGGTACTTTGCGTTCCTACAACGACATTATGCTGATCGAGCATCAGCGCCGCCAGCTGGAAGCCAACCGCCGCGGCCTGATCAAAGTCGTGGATGCCTCAACCAGTATTTTCCGCCTGCAGTCGATCCAGCAATTTGCCCAAGGCGTGCTGGAGCAGCTGCAGTCCTTGCTGTTTTTTGAGCAAGACGCGCTGTACTTGGTGGTGAATGGGGGTATGGCTGCGCTCAGCCAGGATAATGACCTTGTGGTGATGTATGCCACCGGGGGGTATCAGCAGTTTTGCGGCCAGCCACTCAGCGGTGCCGAGCTGAGCCGCCTGCAGCCGTCAATCGATGAGGCGATCAGCAAGCAGCAAAGCGTGTTTGCCAGTGATCATTTCGTTGGCTTTTTTATCTCGCCACATGGGCCGATAAATCTGCTGATTATCGATGGCCCGGTCGAGCTATCGCACCCCGATGCCAATCTGATCGATTTATTCTGCAAAAACGTGGCGATTGCCTACGAAAACCTGATGCTGAATAAAGAAATCGAAGACACCCAGCGCAGCATTATCTATCAGCTTTCCGAGGTGATTGAAAACCGCTCGAAAGATACCGGCAAACACATTCATCGCATGGCTGAGTTTTCCTATGTGTTGGCACTGGAGCTGGGCTTGAGCGAAGAAGAAGCGCAAATTATCCGCGCGGCCAGCCCCCTGCATGATATTGGTAAAGTGGGGATCCCTGATCAGGTGCTGAATAAACCCGGTCCACTCGATAGCGCCGAGCGGGCGGTGATGGATACCCATGCCCAGTTGGGCTATGACATGCTGCGCGAAGCCAAGCCCCGCATTCTGAAAATGGCGTCGGTGATCGCCTATGAGCACCATGAGCGCTGGGATGGCAGCGGCTACCCGCGCAAACTCAAGGGTGATGAGATCCATATCGTCGGGCGCATTATTGCGCTGGCCGATGTTTACGATGCCCTCACGCATGCGCGTTGCTACAAAGACCCTTGGCCGCGCGATCAGGTACTCGAGACGATCCGCAGCGAATCGGGCAAGCATTTTGACCCGAAAGTGGTGGACGCCTTCTTTAAGTGTCTGCCCCGTATCGAGGAAATTCGCCAGACCCTCACCGATCACTGAGCCCGCGGGGGGCTGGTTTAGGGGTAGAATGGGCAGTTGGGTACGCACTGCCCATTTTTTGTTGATTGCTCACTGGCCCCTATGATGACCGATTACCTTGAACGCACCCTGTCTGCCCGCGTCTACGACGTGGCGATCGAATCCCCGCTGGAATTTGCCCCAAATTTATCACGCCGCATGGGTAATACCATTTACTTCAAGCGTGAAGACATGCAGCCGGTATTTTCGTTCAAGATTCGTGGTGCGTATAACAAGATGGTGCAGCTGACCCCGGCCGAGCTGGAGCGCGGCGTGGTGGCGGCTTCTGCCGGTAATCATGCCCAAGGCGTGGCGATGGGGGCGCAACACCTGAAATGCCGCGCCACCATCGTGATGCCAGCGACCGCGCCCCGCATCAAGGTGGAGGCCGTAAGCCGCCGCGGCGCCGAAGTAGTGCTGGTGGGCGATTCGTATTCCGATTGCTACGAGCACGCGATCAAACTCGCGGCGGAGAGCGGCGCTACTTTTGTGCACCCTTACGATGATCCGGATGTCATCGCCGGCCAAGGCACGGTGGCGATGGAGATTTTGCGTCAGCACCCTGATCCGATTGACGCCGTGTTTATCCCGGTGGGGGGCGGCGGCCTGTTGGCCGGGATGGCCGCGTACATCAAGCGCTTGCGTCCGGAAGTGAAAGTCATCGGGGTTGAGCCCACCGATGCGAACGCGATGTACCTCTCGATGAAGCTGGGCGAGCGGATTACCTTGCCCCAGGTCGGGATTTTCGCCGACGGCGTGGCGGTGAAGCAGGTGGGCGAAGAGACCTTCCGCCTGACGCAGCAATACGTCGACGACATTATTCTGGTCGATACCGATGCGATGTGCGCAGCGATCAAAGATGTGTTTGAAGACAATCGCTCCATTCTTGAGCCGGCTGGTGCGCTGGCCATTGCCGGGGCCAAAGCGTGGGCCGCGCGCGAAGGCGTGGAAGGCCAAACACTGATCGCGATTGCCTCGGGTGCGAATATGAATTTCGATCGCCTGCGCTATGTGGCCGAGCAAGCCGAAATGGGCGAGCAGCGCGAAGCCATTATGGCCGTGACGGTGCCGGAGCAACCAGGCAGCTTCCGTAAATTCTGTAGTCTGATTGGCGCGCGCAATGTCACCGAGTTTAACTATCGCTATGGTGCGGATGATCAGGCGCATGTGTTTGTCGGCCTGTCGATTCAGCAACGTCGTGAAGTGGTGGAGCTGATCGAAAAATTGGCTCAGGAAGGCTTGCCGGCACTGGACCTCACCGACAATGAAATGGCCAAGCTGCATATTCGCCACCTTGTGGGCGGGCAGGCCCCGCAAGCACTGCATGAGCGGGTGATCCGCTTTGAGTTTCCCGAGCGGCCGGGCGCGCTGCTCAATTTCCTCAATGGCATGAGCGATAACTGGAATATCTCACTGTTTCATTACCGCAACCACGGTGCAGACTATGGTCGCGTGCTGGTCGGGATACAGGTACCGCCGGCAGACGATGCGGCCTTTGGCGAGTTTTTGTCCCGCCTAGGCTACCCGTATTGGCTGGAAACGGAAAATCCCGCTTATCAGCTCTTCCTCAGCGCCGGAAACGCGTAAGAAACGCCACACCGCCGGGGCCACAGTTGCCCCGCCTGCCAATCTGGCATACAACTACAACAGGCCTGCCGGTTAACGGCAGGCCGTTGTGATTGCGGGAGGTCATTTGTTGAAGCTGTGGTCCTGGATCAAGCGCTACGCCGTTTTGCTAGCGGTCTTGGCTGGTGGTTTGCTGGTGCTGCTGTCGAGTGCCGCGCTGTTGTTGCAGCAGGTGGAAAGCACGGCGCAGCATCAGCTCGAAGTAATTGCGGCCGGACAGGCCAGCGAGCTCGAAGGGCGGCTGAATCAGCAGCAAGAAGTGTTGCTCGGCCTGCAGGCCGCGGTCACGCTCAACCCCGCGCTGGATCGGCAGCAGTTTTATGATCTGCTGTTGCAAAGCAATGTGCTGTACCGTCATCCCAGCTTGCTGGCCATGGCCTTGGTGCGGCCGATTAGTGATACCCAAATCCAGGCCCATATTGCCGCCGCCCGCGCGGATAAACGCGTGGCTCCGCTGGCCTACAAAGACTATCAGCCCGGCCCGCTCACCGGCGAAAGCCCTTACCAAATTCTGGAATACCTTTATCCGATCAACCGGATGACTGGCGATTTGCTCGGGCAAAATGTGCTGCAATCGCTGGCGCTGAGCGAAACCCTGATCCGTGCGCGCGATACCGGCCGGCTGTTGACCAGCCCCGTGTTTCGCCTGCCGGGCTCAGAAGAGCCGATGTTTGCCTATATCGCGCCGATCTATCGTGATTTACCCCCCGAGCCCTCTATGGATGATCGCCGCGCTCAACATGCCGGCAGTGTGGTGGCACTGGTGCGCTTGCGCGAGGTGGTGCGGCCGCTGATTCGCGGTAACTATGATGACCGCTTGAGCTGGCGCTTGGTTGATCAAGGCTATGCGCTAAAAACCTGGGTTCGGGCGCGGCCAGCCAGCGAGGTGATGCGCTACGAGGTAGCGCCTGAGCTGAAAATCACGCGCTCAACCACGCAGCTGGTGCATTTGCCGGGGCGGCAATGGCAATTGCATTACGACTCGCACACCGAATTTCTGAATGAACATCAAAATGAATGGCTGTTGATGGCGCTGGGCGTGGCGCTGCTTGGCTTGGCCGGGCTGGCGGGGCTGATGCAATACCTCTACAGCTCGCGGCATTGGGCGCTGCAAGTGCTGGAACAAACCAAGGGCGATCAGCTGGAGCGGCAGCAGCAGGTGCAATACCTGTTGCAGGCGGTAGAACATACCCGCGATGCGGTGGTGTTGCGCCAGCCGGATGGGCGAATTTTGTATGCCAATGCCGCCGCAGATGCGCTGTTTTGCCCATCGGGCGAGAAGCTGGCCGGGCAATATCAGGTGCTGTTAAGCCAATCCGAGCTGGGTGAATTACCCTTCCCGCAAAGTTTTGCCAGCCGGCACACGCTACCGGATGGCGAGCTGCGCCACCTCGAAGCCTATTTGCAGCCAATTCAGAATGACCGGCTGCAACCCGTGGCCAATGCTTTGTTTGTACGCGATATCAGTGTCGAGTATGAACAAAGCCTGAGCCTGAAAAAGCAGGCCCAGCGCTTGCAAGAAATGCTCGACCTCTCCAGCGATTGGTTCTGGGAGCAAGATGCCGAGGCCCGCTTTACGCTGGTGACTGGTGGCTTCTTTACCCGCTTTGATATCGCGCCGAATTTCTTCCTTGGCAAGCGTCGCTGGGAGCTGGGCACGGGTGGGCTCACGACGGCGCAGTGGGATGAGCATCGGCATGTGCTGGCCATGCACCGGCCTTATCGCGATTTTGAATACACCTCCCAACTCGGGCGCGAAACCATCATCGTCAGCGTCTCTGGCCATCCTTTGTATGGTGATGATGGCGAGTTTTTGGGCTATCGCGGCATTGGCCGGGATGTTACATCGGTACGGATGGCGCAGCGCGCCTTGCTGGCCGAGCAGCAGCGTGCGCAAGCCACGCTGGATTCAATCGCCGATGGCGTCATCACCACCGATGTTTTTGGCCGGGTGGATTACATCAATCCGGTGGCCTCATCCTTGGTGGGCTGGGAGCTCAGCGCCGCGCGTGGGCAGCCGCTGAGTGCCATTTACCAGACCGTAGACCGGCTCAGTCGCTTGCCGCTGCCTGATCTGATTGATGAGGTGTTGCGCGAAGGCGGGCAATATCACGGCGCGCGGCGCAGTGTGCTGCTGAATAAATTCGGGCTCAATTTCCAGATTGAAGAGTGCGGCGCGCGGATTCGCGATGAGCAGTCGCACACGATCGGCGCGGTGCTGGTATTCCGTGATGTGAGCAACTGGCGGGCGCTGGATGATCGGCCAGAGATTGATTACTAGCTGGATTACTAGCCAGATGACTCGTGATACCGCTTCGTGGCGTGCAGTCGGGCGACTGTGTTTCAGCTAGGTTGTAGAACTTTGGTGGGTATATGGCTGTAAACCTTGATTGATTTGGTTTGCAGCCATATACCCAGGTTGCTGCTTAGTCGGCCAGACCCTCAAACAGCTTGGTCGACAAATAGCGCTCGCCAAATGACGGAATAATCACCGCAATCAGCTTGCCGGCGTTTTCTGGCCGCTGCGCAACCTGAATCGCCGCCCAAGTGGCCGCTCCGGCCGAGATGCCGCACAAAATCCCTTCTTGCGTGGCCATCGCCCGTGCGGTTGCAAAGGCATCGTCATTGCTTACGCGGATCACTTCGTCGTAAATCTCGGTATTCAGCACTTTGGGCACAAAGCCGGCGCCAATCCCTTGGATCGGGTGCGGGCCTTTGGCGCCGCCGCTCAACACTGGGCTGGCGTCGGGCTCGATGGCAATGGCTTGGAAAGAGGGTTTTTTCGCCTTAATCACTTCGGCGATACCGGTAATCGTGCCGCCCGTACCCACCCCGGAGATCAGAATATCGATCAGGCCATCGGTGTCTTCCCACAATTCCTGCGCGGTGGTGTTGCGGTGAACTTCCGGGTTGGCCGGGTTTTCAAACTGCTGCGGCATAAAGTAATTGGCGTGCTCTTCGGTCAGCGCCTTGGCTTTGGCAATCGCGCCGCCCATGCCTTCGGGGCCTGGGGTCAGAATTAGCTCGGCGCCATAACCGCGCAGCAGCGCGCGCCGCTCTTTGGACATGGTTTCCGGCATGGTCAGAACCAGCTTGTAGCCGCGCGCAGCGCACACCATGGCCAGACCAATACCGGTATTGCCCGAAGTGGGCTCCACAATTACGGTGTCCGGGCCCAAGAGGCCAGCGGCTTCGGCGGCATTGATCATGCTGACGGCGATGCGGTCTTTTACCGAATGCGATGGATTAAAGTATTCCAGCTTGGCCACGATGGTGGCGCCCGCGCCGGCACTCACGCGGTTGAGTTTGACTAGCGGTGTTTTGCCGATCAGTTCGGTGACATTGTTGGCAATCTTCATAACCCCATCCTCATGCTGAATTAAGCGATAATCGCTAGATTGTAGACCGGAAATGACGGCCGGCAGAAGTAACTCTTCAGACTAAGGAAATAACATGCAGATTTATCGGGTTGGCGGCGCGGTGCGCGATCGTCTGCTGGGGCTGCCGGTCAAGGATGTGGATTGGGTGGTGGTGGGCGCCACGCCCGCAGCGATGTTGGCGCAAGGCTTTCAGCCGGTGGGCAAGGATTTTCCGGTGTTTTTGCATCCAGATACCCATGAGGAGTATGCGCTGGCGCGCCTTGAGCGTAAGAGCGGTCATGGCTATACCGGCTTTGAGGTGCACGCCAGCCCCGACGTGACGCTCGAAGAAGACTTGCTGCGCCGCGATCTCACCATCAATGCCATGGCCGAAGATGCTGATGGGCAAGTGATCGACCCCTATGGCGGCCAGGCTGATCTGGCGGCGCGCACTCTGCGTCATGTCTCGCCCGCCTTTGCCGAAGACCCGGTGCGGATTTTACGTCTGGCCCGCTTTGCCGCCCGTTTTGGGTTTGCCACCGCGTTTGAAACCATGGCGCTGATGCGGCAGATGGTGGCCGCGGGCGAAGTGGATCATCTGGTGCCCGAACGAGTATGGCAGGAAATCGCCAAAGGCTTGCTGGAGGCGCGGCCCAGCCTGATGTTTGCGGCTCTGCGCGAATCCGGCGCGCTGGCGCGTATTGCCCCAGAGCTTGATGCCCTGTGGGGCGTGCCGCAACGGGCTGATTATCACCCGGAAGTCGATACCGGCCTACATACGATGCTGGTGCTGGATTATGCCGCCGCGCAAGGCTGGCCGCTGGCTACCCGCTTTGCGGCTTTGTGCCACGATCTCGGCAAAGCCCTAACCCCAGCCGAAGTCTTGCCGCGACATATTCAGCATGAAATGCGTGGAGTGCCACTGGTGGAGGCGCTCTGCCAGCGCTTGCGCGTGCCAAGCGAATGCCGCGATCTGGCGGTGCTGACTTGCCGTGAGCACACGCTGGTGCATACCGCCTTTGAGTTACACCCGGCCACGGTGTGGCAGCTGCTGCAGCGCTGTGATGCGCTGCGCCGGCCCGAGCGCTTTGGCCAGCTCTTGGATGCTTGCCTCGCCGACGCGCGCGGGCGCTGGGCGTTTGAAGATTGCGCCTACCCGCAAGCCGATTATCTGCGCGCACTGCTGGCTGCAGCGGCGGCGGTGAATGCCGGCGCGATTGCTGCCGCGTGCGCCGACAAACGGCAAATCCCGCAAGCGGTGGAAGCTGCGCGGATCGAGGCGATTGCCGCGGCCAAGGCGGGCTATCCGCAGCCGGCCAGTTAAGTGGCTATTTTGTCAGCAAAATGTGTGGGTATAGTGGGTGGCTAGATACCACTTGGGTCGGTGCTTTTGTGGCGAGGTGTTGGTGGGAAAGGTGGCTTAAAACGGTTGTTTGGGCGGGTTTTCTTTGTGCGCCAGCTCACGGTTTGTAGTGTGCCTACTTGGCACTACTGCCAAATCTGGTATTATCTCGCTCAGTTTGATGTTGCCACTTCGTGGCAGTGTTCTACCGTTTTTTTTGCGCACATCGAGGGCTTCGGCTCTTGATCTTCCAACCGGCCTTTGGGCCGGTTTTTTTTATGCCTACAGCGCTGTGGCATCGGACGCTCGCGCAAAACGGAAGGTGTTTTTGCCTGCGGTTTTGGCCGCGTACATGGCCTGATCGGCGGCTTGCAGTAATTCGGCCGCCCTTACAGCATGGATGGGAAACTGGGCAATTCCAATCGATACGCCCACCTGCAGCGCCTGCCCACCCCAGTCTAGCGCTTGGTTAACTGCTGCAATCATCCGCTCGGCAATCTGGCTGCTGGCCAGCGCATCCATCGGGTGGTTGAGCAGCACAATAAATTCATCACCGCCAAAGCGCGCCACGGTATCGGCGCTGCGGGTTTGCGCCACGAGCCGCAGCGCCACTTGCTGCAATACCCAGTCACCGGCATCGTGGCCAAATTGATCATTGATTTGCTTAAAACCATCCAGATCCAGATACAGCAGGGCGATGTGTTTGGGTTGGCGCTGTGCGCTGATTATGAGTTGTTCCAGCCGCTCCATGGTCAGGGCGCGATTGGGCAGATTGGTGAGCGGGTCATGAAAGGCCAGATGGCGAATGCGCTCATCTTTTTGCCAGCGCTCGGTGATGTCATTGAGCATCCACACCAGCCGCGGCGCGGCGGACTCGTGTCCCGGCAGTGCCGCCACGGTTTGCCAGGCGAGAAAAGGGCGGCCATCGCGGCGCAGATACCAGCTTTCGCCGGCCCACTGCCCATGCTGCTGAATCGCCTCTAGCAACGCCGGGTGATGGTCGGGGGCATCAGGCGGGTTTAGCGCACTCATCGAGCAGCCCTGCGCAGCGGGGGCTGGCCAGCCGGTGATGCGGGTAAAGGCAGGGTTGACCGAAATAATCTGCAATTGGGCATCGGTAACGACAATGCCTTCGCTGGCTGCCTCATACACACTGGCCGCCAATTGCAAGTCGGCCTGTGCGAGTTTGAGTGCGCTGACATCACTGACCAGCACAAAAAAACCGATCACCTCACCCAGCAGATCGCAATCCGGGGTGAGATTCACCAAGGTGTGGCGCAAGGCGTGTTGGCCAGTGGCCAAGCTGCGCTCAAATTGCTGGGCTTGCCCGGTTAATACGGCCTGAATGGCCGCTTCTTCGTTGGCAAACAGGGGGCTGGCAAGTATCGCGCTGCCGATGATGGCCTCGCTTGTGCAGCCAAACCAATCGTGATACACCTGATTAGCAAAGCGGTAATGCAATTGCCGGTCGACATAGGCCACAAGGCTGGGCAAGGCATTGGCAATGGTGTTTAAAAAGCGCTCGTTATCGGCGAGCGCCAAATTGGCCGCTTCTACCCGCTGGCGGGCATCGAGTAATTCGGCTTCAAACGCACTGCGCTCCTGTGCCACAAAAAATACCCAGCAATATTGCGGCCGCTCGGCACTGCCCGTTTGCTGGCAATTGGCCAGTACCGGTATCAGCTCGCCGTGTGGGCCTAAGAGTTTGAGATAGATCTCGCGCAGCTCCCCATCGCGCAAGAGCATGGGCCATAAATGGGTATGTAGAAAAATCCGCCCGGCCGGGGGCAGCAATTGCTCCAGTCGCAATTGCATGAGCTGCGCCGCCGGCTGCCCGGTGAGCTGACACAAGGCGACATTGACTGAGAGCAGCAGCCCCTGACCATCGCATTGCGCCAGCGGGCAGGGCACCTGATCGAGCTTAATCATGCTGGGGCGCTGGCAGTGGCCTGTAAAAAGCGGCGCATGCTGGCAATCACCAGCTCGGGGTGAGAAAGATGCGCGCAATGGCCGCCCACATCCAGCACTTCCAGCTGGCTATGCCGCAATGCCCGGTGCATGTATTCGCCCACGCTGAGCGGCACCAGTGCATCGCGTTCATGCTGAATAATCAGTGCTGGCGTGGTAATGCGTGTCAGCTCGGCACGGGTGTCGGCAAAAAAAGTGGTGCGGGCAAAGACCCGTGCCACCTGCGGGTCGGTAGAGCAAAAGCTCTCGTTCAGTGCTTGCGTGGTCGGTGAATCTGGCGCGCCGGCGGCCAGCGGGGCCAGATAGTTGGCCCAACCGATGTAGTTCTGATCCATCAGATTCAGGAGCTCATTCAGATCGGCTTGTTCAAAGCCGCCAAAGTAATCAGGTGGATGGTTAAGAAAACTGGGCGAGGGGCCAATCAGGATCAGGCGTTTTATCAGCTTGGGTTGGGCGAGCGAAGCCAGTAGCCCCACCGAGGCGCTCACCGAGTGGCCAACGAAAGTGAGACCCTCGCTAATGCCCAGCGCGGCGCAGATTTCCAGTACATCGGCCACATACCCCTGCAGCGTGCTGTAGCGCTGCGCATCAAAGGCGGCGCGCGCAGAGCGGCCGCTACCGACGTAATCAAACAGGATAAGCCGGTATTCATCGGCAAAGGCCGGAGTGAGGCGCTGCCACATGGTTTGATTGCAGCCAAACCCATGCGCGAGCAGCATCGGCTCGCCATTTCCGAGTTGCTGGACATAATTGCGCTGCAGAATCTCCATCATCCCCTCCGCGCTACAAGCAGGCGTTCAAGTCGGCTTTTCACTATAGCCAAGCGTGGCTATTCATGCGGGCGGATTAGATGGCTGGGGGGTATTGCCCTTATCGCTATTTGGATAAATGACTTCAGGGCAATACAGGTAATGGGTATTAGATGCTGATGCTGTAGTCGCTGTCTTCTTGCCGGATGCGGCTATGGATCAGGAGCTCATGTTGCAGTGGCCGGTACTCCAGCCGATCGCGACCAAGGTGCTTGGCCTGATACAGCAGCTGATCGGCTTGCTGTAATACTTCGCCCAGGCTTTGGTTGCGCTGGCGCTCGACCAGCCCGCCGCTGATGGTCAGGGCGCGCGGGACTTCGAGGCAGTCGCGCGAAAGCCAACGCACGCCGGAGAGGATTTTTTCGCCCACGGCCACTGCTTGCTCCAGCGGGGTGTCGGGCAGCAGCACGACAAACTCTTCCCCGCCCCAGCGGGCAATCAGGTCTTCGGCCCGCAGCAGGCGCTGAATATGGCGCGCCACCGCCTGGATAGCCAGATCGCCGGCCGAATGGCCGTACTGATCATTGATGGATTTAAAATGGTCAATGTCTAAAAATAGCACCGATAGCGCACGCTGATGCCGGTCGGCGCTGCCAATGAGCCGCTGTGCTTCCTGCTCGAACGCCCGGCGGTTGGCCAGCCCGGTGAGCGGGTCTTGGGTGGCCATGCGCGCCAGTTCACGGTTGGCCCGCTCCAACTGCGCGGTGCGGCGGCTGACCATTTCTTCCAAGAGCTCATTACTGCGGCGCAGCAGCTGTTCTTGCTCCTGCAGTGTGCGCAGGGTGTTGGTGAGGGTGGACACATCACTCAAAATGGTGATGATCTGGGCGCTGCCATCGGGTTTGATCAGCGTTTTAAAGGCGGAATGCACAAACAGGGCGTGGCCGTCTTTATGCCGCACCCGCCACTCGCTGGGCGCGGCGCGATCTTCGGTGAGCGCCAGCTGCAGGATTTCCGGCTCGCGTGCTTGGTCTTCCGGCAGCAAAATCAGGCCAAAGGTCTGGCCCAGTAGCTCCGCGCGCGCGTAGCCAAAAATACTGCAATACGCGTCATTCACATGCAAATAGCGACCCGCCTCATCGGCAATGGCAATGCCGGAAGGGGAGAGATCAAACAGCGCTTGCAGGATTTCGGCGGTAATCATGCCGTGGCCTTCAGTCGGTGAGGGTGAAGTGAGAGCAGCACGGAAAAAAGCTCAATTTTGCGCCATCCATGTTGCTTTCGGATTAATCAGTTTGGCGAGCTTAGTGCGTAAATCGTTTTGTTGGCGCTGCCCCGCGCGATACAGCACCACCGGGTCGAGTAGCGGCTGTGGGCCGATGGCCAGCTGCGCGACGTTATCCGGGCTGATGGTGTAGCGCCCCAGGGTTTTATCCAGCGGCCAGGGCAGATCTGGGAATACCACATACGCCAGCTCCGAGCAGACGATGCGTTCGTGCGTCAGCACATCAAAATTAAAATCGTATTCTTTGCCCACTTGCGCCACGGTGGTTAGCGCGGCTGCTTGCAGATAATCGCGTTCACTGCGCAGGTTTTGCCGCAGCACTAACAGATCATCGATATCCAGAAAATGCTCTAACCGGCTAATGGTCACGCCGCTGCGCAGCGCCTCGACTATGCGCCCGCCCTGGCGGATTTTCTGCTGATGCGCGGCCGGAATCCGCTCCCATACACCCAGCTCGCGTAGTTGGGCTTCGCTTCCCAGCCAAATCGCCACATGGCCATAGTGGCCGGGGATCATTTTGTCGGTGAGGCGGAAGGGGGTTTTTTCCAGCAGGATATCCATTGGCTGCAGCTGGCTTTCGAGTTGCGCCTGTTCGCTGGCGGGCATATCACGCAATTTGCCGTTGCGGGTTTTAACCAGCCCCAGCATATTGCCAAAGCCCATGCTCAGCCCAAAGCTGACGGTGTTTTCCAGGCTTTTTTCCTGCTGGCTAAGATTGCTCACCAGCTGTTTCAGGCTGCCGCTGCTGAGCGCCAAGCTGTTTTCGCGGTGTAGCTTTACATACCACACCGTACTTTGGCTCAGCGCATAGTAGTCGTTTTCGGCCGGGCTACTATCCAGGCCTCGCTCGCGGCGCTGCTGCATGAGTTGGTCAACAAACTCGGTCGCGCGCTTGAGGCGGGTGCGGTATTCGGCCGAGTAATAGTTATTCGAGAGCTGGCGCAGTGTGACATTGTTGCCGACATCGTAGGTCAGCAGATAAGCAATGGCCGGATTATTGCGGTAGGGCTCAATCGCGATCTGGTAGCTATCCATCAAAACCAGCGCCGCCGCCAGCCCACGTTGGATGTCTTCGAGCAGGGCCTGCCCGCGGGCATCGCCGGGGTTAATGTAGGCGCTGCGAATGCCTTTGCTCAGCGCCTGGGGCGGGTTATCCAAGATCAGCTGCGCATCGGTGGCTTCGTGCTGGCTTAATTGCAGATTGACATTGGTTTGAAACAGCGGCGCCATCTGGGTGGCATAAGGTAGCAGGGCGGCACGCAATTCGATGTAGCGCAGTGCCATTGCTCGTAGCTGATTGCTTTGCGCGCGGGTGAGCGGTGGCGTTTCGGCTTTGGTGATCTGATTTTTTACGGCAAATTGATAGGCCTGGTTGCGCAGCGATACCAGCTGCGCCACCTGCGATTGAAATTGACTACTGCTCTCGCTGGCCACCGCGCAGTGTGCCAGCAGTCCGAGCAGGATGCACATCCAGCGCATACGGCCTCCTGTATAGATGATGATGATGGCGTTAAGCGCTTATTTTGTAAATATAATCCCTAGCTCGTGTAGGGCTGTTGTTGCACTTTCTGACACTGTGTTCAATGCTGCTTTGCAACATCTGTCGGGCTGTGCTGGGGCCGCGCTTGCGGCATAATCGCCGCATTCAGCCTAAGCGGAGGCTCTATCTTGCTGACCCCAACGATTTCCTTTGCGACTGCCTTGCGCTTCTGGTTCAAGCTGGGCTGCATTAGCTTTGGCGGCCCGGCCGGGCAGATTGCGCTCATGCATCGCGAGCTGGTGGAGGAAAAACGCTGGATTAGCGAGCCCCGCTTTACCCATGCGCTGAACTACTGCATGTTACTCCCCGGCCCGGAAGCCCAGCAGCTGGCCACCTATCTGGGGTGGCTGATGCATGGCCGCCTTGGGGGTATTGCCGCCGGCGCGTTATTTATATTCCCCTCGCTGATTATACTGCTGGCAGTATCTGGCCTGTATGTCCATTACGGCAATGTTGGTTGGGTAGCGGCGGTGTTATATGGCATCAAGCCGGCGGTGACCGCGATCGTGGTGCAGGCGGTGTATAAACTGGGCCGGCGCACGCTGCGGCGAGGCGTCTTGCTGGCGCTGGCGGGCGCGGGATTATTGGGTAGTTACTTAGGCGTGCCGTTTCCGCTCTTGGTGACCGTAGCCGCCTTGCTGGGCTGGGCGCTGGCGCGCTACGCGCCGACTTACTGGCCAGTGGACAGTGCTGGGCATGCAGCAACCGCTGAGCCCGCCGAATCGGCTGCAGCATTGAGCGCGCAGGCTGTGCATACCCGCTGGCGGCCACGTTCGGTGCTCGCGGTGGCGCTGACAGGGCTGGGCCTGTGGGCCGCTACGCTGGCGGCGCTGCATCTTTGGGCGGCGCCACTGTATACCCAGCTGGGCTGGTTTTTTACCAAGGCGGCCTTGCTAACGTTTGGTGGTGCGTATGCAGTGTTGCCCTATGTGTATCAGGGCGCTGTGCAGCACTTTGGCTGGCTGAGTGCCGGGCAAATGCTCGATGGCCTCGCGCTGGGAGAAAGCACGCCGGGGCCGCTGATTATGGTGGTGACTTTTGTCGGCTTTCTGGCGGGCTTTCAGGCCGCCAGCGGCGGGCAAGACCCGTGGCTACTGGCGCTTGGCGCCGCGCTGTGCGTGACGTGGTTTACCTTTCTGCCCTCGTTTGTGTTTATCTTGGTGGGGGCGCCGCTGGTGGAAGCCAGCCGGCAAATCCGCAGCCTGCAAGCGCCCTTGTTGGCGATCAGCGCACTGGTGGTGGGGGTGATGCTCAATCTGGCGCTATTTTTTGCCGGGCATGTATTCTGGCCGCAGGGCTTCAGCGCTTGGCCGGATATGACTGCGCTGGGTCTGGGTCTCTTGGCCGCGTGGGCGCTGCTGCGCTGGCAATGGTCGGTGCCGCGGGTACTGGTATTGGCCGCGGGGCTGGGTCTGCTGCGCCATGCCTTTGGCGGATAAGGCTGGGCGTGAGGCGGGCGAGGGCGTAGAATCACCGCAACTTGAAAAGGATCAACCCATGCAAAAGAAAGCCCTGAGCGAATTGCTCGAAATCATCGTGGACGGCAGCCTCGATCACGACGATATCCAGGCCATGCTCAATGAAGTGATCGCCGCCGCCGATGATGCGGCCGCCTATCTGGCCAACGATCCCCAATCGGCCTATCGGCCGGAGCTGAATCTGCCGCTGTGGCAGTGGGTGTTGCTGGAGCAGCTGGAAGACGGCCTGCTGTTCCGCGCCGATGATATTCCGGCCTTGTATGCCCAGATTATCGATGCCTTTGGCGATGATGAACTCGAGCTGCCACTGGCCGGCCTGGACGGCCTGAGCGAACAAGCCGCCTTGTACAAGGTGCAAGATGAGCTGGAGCCGACCTTTACACTGGTGAATTTCAGCCAGCCTTTTGGCGCGCGCTGGCAAACGGTGCTGGTGCGCAGCCAGAAGCTGAGCCGCTTTCTAGATCTGGCCAAGGCACTGGAAATCCCCGCCCGCCCCAGCGATCTGGCTTAAACGCCCGCCAGCAAAAAGCCCCGCAGTCGCGGGGCGCAGGCTGCTGACCCCGTGGTAGAACAATGTTCTTCAAGTCTCGGCAAAGCCGAGCCCGGGAAATAGGCATTTAATCTGCTGCCTTGATGTTCTATTCCCACCCCTCCCGTCCCCTCCTTGCGGGGGGCCTCGCTGCGCGAGTGGGGCTAGTCATCAAGCAAAAAGCCCCGCAGTTGCGGGGCTTTTTTTTCAACTAGACAGCCGCCTGGCTTAATGGCTATGTGCGCTGCTGGCGGCGCTGGCCGCATGGGCTGCGTGCGCCGTGTGCTCAGCTTGTGCGCTGGCCTGACCGTGGTGGGCGTGTTCGCCATGGTGACCTTTGCCATCCATCTTCACCACGCCAACAAATGAATCCAGCTGTTGGCGTTCGGCATTGCTAAGGCTGGCTTCGGCTTGATTCAGCTTTTTCAGCAATTGCTGCGCGCTGCTGACGCTGATGCCCGCTTGGCGCAGCAGATCGCTACTCAGTGCGCCGGCGCAAAGCTGGGTTTGCCACTGGCCATGCTGTTTGCGTAGCACTGCGCGGCCACCGCGCTCGCCTTGCAGCCATCCGGCCAGCGCCGCATCACCCACTACCACCACCGGTTTGACCGTGAGTGGCGCATCGGGTTTTTCCCACTGCTGTTGCATGCCGTGGCGGATGTCTTCAATATCGCCAGCTCGCGCGAGGCCCGTGTGCAAGAGGCCCAGTACGGCCAAGGCCAAGAGGATTTTTTTCATGCTGATCTCTTTTTAATGGCCGCTGTGCGCGTCGCCTTTGGGTTGATAAGTCATGTCTTCAACTTTGACTTGCACTTCCACCACGCCACCTTTAGCAAAGGTCAGTTTCAGTGGGAATTTCTCACCGGCGACCAGTGGGCGTTTCAGACCAAGCAACATCACGTGGTAGCCGCCGGGGGCGAGTTTGGCTGGGGCGGCCACGGTCACCGGCAGGCTGGCGATTGGGCTCATTTTCATCACGCCATCGGCCATTTTCATTTCGTGCAGCTCGGTTTTTTCAGCGATATCGCTATCGACTTTCACCAGCTGATCATCTTTGGTGGTTTTGATCAGCATAAAGGCGCCGGCATTTTTTGCGGCTGGCGCGGTGGCGCGCGCCCATGGATGCTGAATAGTCAGATCACCCACGGTAAAACCATGGGCATAAGAGAGGGTCGTGGCGCACAGCAGTGCCGCGCCAGCAAAAGCAGCTTTCAACATCGGATGATTCCTTGCGGTCAATTTGATTTTTATGGGGGTATAGCTTTCTAGAGTCGATTACAGCTGGGGTGGAGCCTGACTCGGGGGTAGGGTATAGGTTGGGTCCGCGATAAAAGAGCCTTCGAATCGCATCAGTCGGAGCGAGCTGACGTGCTCTCGAAACGAAGGCAAGGCGGTCAGCGCCGGCGGGGGCGCGAGGGTGCTGCTGGCCTGCACGGCGCAAATGGCGCACATCGGCAGGCCGGAAGCGGCGGGGGCACTCTCCGGGTTGGTGGTGCCTGGGATATTGGTTGTGGCAGTGAGGTTGGTGAGCTGATCCGCGCTCGCTGGGCTGGCGTTGCCCTTGGTGCTAGCGGCGCTGCCGAAAGTGCGACAGGTATTTTGTGCCAGCAGCTGATCGAGCTGGCTCGGCATGCTCAGGGCGTGCGCAAATGGCAATAGCAGGTGCAGGCTGAGCGCGATGAGCGCCAGCAACACCCAGCGGGGATTGCGCATGCGAGCCAGTGTGAGCATAAAAAAGTGAGCCGATTCAATGCCAAAGCAATGGCCGCCATTGTAGCGGGTGTTGTGGGCGCTGGATAGTGAAGTGGCTTGATGGAAATCATGCATGTTGAAATGAATATTCTTCATCTTGGGGTGGCGGTTTATCAATTAGCATTCATGGTTAAACGCAATTAGCATGAGTTTTGTTCATTATGAGTCGCCCAGCCACCCCTATTAGTTTCGAGTTTTTTCCGCCCAAAACCGCCGAAGGTGCGGCCAAACTGGCGGCCACCCGCGATCAGCTGGCGCAGTTTCAGCCCGAATTTTTCTCGGTGACCTTTGGGGCAGGTGGTACGACGCAAAGCGGCACTTTGCAGGCGGTGTGCGATATTCGTGCCGCCGGCTATGCGGCGGCCCCGCATTTATCGTGCATTGGCGCGACGCGCGAGTCGATTCGCCAGATTGTGCAGACTTATCAGGCGCATGGTATTCGCCATATTGTAGCGCTGCGTGGGGATATTCCATCCGGCATGGTGGATGTGGGCGAATTTCGGCATGCCAATGAGCTGGTGAGCTTTTTGCGCGCCGAATTTGGCGACTGGTTTCATATCGAGGTGGCGGCGTATCCGGAATGCCATCCGCAGGCAGAGAATGCGCTGGCCGATATTCAGCATTTTGTGCACAAGGTGCGTGCCGGGGCGGATTCGGCGATTACCCAGTATTTCTTTAATGCTGATGCGTATTTTCGCTTTGTAGATGCGGTGCGGGCGCAAGGGGTGGAGATTCCGATCGTGCCGGGGATTATGCCGATTCAGAATTACAGCCAGCTGCAGCGCTTTTCCGATATGTGCGGCGCCGAGATTCCGCGTTGGTTGCGCTTGCGCTTGCAGGCGCTGGGCGATGATAGCGCGGCGATCCGCGCCTTTGGCCTGGATGTGGTCACCGAGCTGGCCGACCGGCTCTTGGCCGGCGGCGCGCCGGGGCTGCATTTTTATACGCTCAATAGCGCCGGGGCGGTGTCGACCATTTGCCAGCGGCTGGGTTATTGATTGTGTTTGATGGGGTATATGGCCATGATCTTTTATTGATAAAGCTCGTGGCGATATACCCTGCAAGGTTTATTGACGAATCGTCACCCGCGCGGTCACGCCATCGGTGATCACATCTACGGCTTGGCCCACGGCAAAGGGCTGATCAGCGTCTTGCACAATCACTAGTCGCTCGCCGTTATCCTGCATCGCCACGGTGAGCTCTTTGGCCGGTTTACGGGTGATCTGGTTTTCGGCCTGATTGCCCAGCCAGCCGCCTAGCAAACTACCCAGCACGCCACTTACCACCGAGCCGGTGCCTTTGCCGACATTGTTGGCTGCCACCACGCCGCCAATGACCGCGCCGGCAATCGAGCCCACGCCGCTGGTGCTGTCGGCCATTTCAACGGTGCGCATGCTTTCAATCTTGCCCGCGCGGGCTTTGGCGACGCGCTTCATTTCGTCTTTGTGGTACACATTGGCCGAGTCGGCGGTGATACAGCCGCTCAGTAAACTACTGGCCGCCAGTACGGTGGCGGCTAACAGGGTGGTGTAGCGCATGATGCTCTCCGGTGGGCCGGGGTAATCCAGCCAGTCTCATTTTGGATTGAATGGCTTTGAGTCTACCCGTCTGCCGCAAAATTGACTGTGGCATATGCACAATCGGCGGCTTTAGCTGCGTCGGCGGTACCAGCCGGTGAGCGAAAAGCGTTCGCGCCGGGCGGGTAACACTTCATGCTCGAAGCGATTAGATAGAAACACCACCAGCGTGCCGCCATGCGGGGTGACGTCCACGCTTTGCTCCTCGTCGAGATAAATGCGCAGCTGGCCGCCATCCTCGGCTTGCCAATCAGCGGCGTTGAGGTATTGCACCACGGTGACTACCCGGGTGTCTTGCTCACGATGCTGATCCAGATGGCGCTGGTAAAACGCGCCGGCCGGGTAGCTGGCAAAATGCCATTCCAGCTCGGCAAGGCCCAGATACAGCTCGCGGTTGAGGCTTTGCTGCAGCTCGGCCATCCGCGCGTTGGCTGCTTGCATGGCCGGATCGTGCTCATCGACCCACAGCACCGAATCGCCACGAATATCATCACGAATCCCAAAGCCGCCCGCGCGGCCCACACCGGCGCGGCTAAACTCGGCCTGCCGCGTTTGCGCCAGCTGACGGAGCTCGTCTACCTGCTGGCGGCTAAGAAAATCGGGGATTACCAGCCAGCCGGGGCCAGCCAGCGCATCGGCGATCGTTTGAAACACGGTGCTGTGCTGATTAGGGTTTGGGTTCATCTTTAGGCTCGGCCACCACTTTGGGGGCAATCAGAAAATCAATCGGTTTATGCCAGAAACGGCGCCAGAGCAGGCCGACCACCGGGCGCAATTCGCCCAGCCGGCGTTTGCGTGAACGCAGCGCTACCCACAGCGCCAGCACGAAGCTGGTGATCAGATTGGTGGCGCCAATCAAGGCCACGCCCAGCAACGCCCAGCCCAACGTCCACCAGGGCAGCACAAAATCATTGGCGGCTAAGGAGTATGAAACATTAGCGGCCGAGAAAGTGATATGACGAATATCAATCGGCAGGCCCAGCAAAATGCCCACCGTACCAATGCAGCCCAGCATGCAGCCAAAGTAGAAATTACCCGCCAGCGCCCCGAGGTTGTGTTCGATATAGCGGCCAAACTGCTGACTGCGGCGCTCGCCGAAGAGTTTATTCAACAGCGGTAGCGCGGCAATCCGCTCGGGGATGCGGTTATACAGGGCTTTATTGTCGTAATAACCGGAAATCAGCCCAGCGAGGAACAAACACACGCCCGCAATGGCCGCATGTGGCACCCCCAGCCCGGTGAGCGGTTTCAGATCGTTCAGTAGGTGATCGGCTTTTTCCAGTCCGACCACATGCACGCCGGTTTGTTGCCACCAGAACCAGGCAATCGCCAGCGCCACCGGCATGGCCAGCGCCACATTGCCCAAAATGGCAATCAGCTGGGTGCGGATCACTTTTACAATCAGCTCGACCAGATTGCTATAGCCCTCGAGCTTTTTACTGCCCGGTGGCGGCAGCGCCGCGGCGATGCTGGCGGCGGTCATGGCCGGCTGCTTGGTGGCAATTGTGCAATGCAGTAGGTGCACCAGCATAAAGCCCAGCGCGTAATTCATACTGAAGGCAAAGGCTTCCAGCAGCAGCGGTAAATGCGCTTTGGCGATCAGGATTTTGATCAGCGCCATAAATCCCACTACCACCCCGGCCCCGGCGGCCGAGCGGAACATACCCATCCACTCGCCACGCGAATCGGTGGTGTAGTGCTCGCCGGTGTGGCTGGCGTGCTCGGTGATTTGCAGCGCCAGCAATTCGGTGTTTTCGCGCATCACATCGGTGACGCTGGTTTTGCGGTTTTCGGCCTTGACCAGCTCTTTAAACAGCCGGATCAGCGGCGGGCCGTGCGGCGCGGTGGGGTCGACCAGCTCAAACAGTAATTTCAAGCGATCGATATGCTGCTTCAGGCGCAAGAGATGGTAAGTCAGGCTGACCGACACCCCGTTTTTCGAGGCATAGCGCCAGACCTTGCCCATGATGGTTTCGCATTGGCTCAGTAGCACCAGCAAATGCCGATGGTCTTCATCCGGTACCCGGCGGGCGGTGAGATCGTGGCGGTATTTCTCGATGTAAGCGAGGATTTCGGCATTGAGGCGCACAAAAGGCGATTCAAAGCGCTCGACTTCGGGGTGGTTGCGGATGATTTCCGGTTCTAGCCCGATGGCCGAGATCCGGCAAGACAGCACCTGAATGGCCTCGAGCTGCTGCAGGCGAATATGTGGTGGTAGCTCACCCGGGCCTAGTTCTTCCATATGCGCGGCGCGGCCCAGCTCATGCCAGACTTCGTCGGGAATCGCGTCTAGCCATTGATAATCATCGCGGCGATGGAAAATCTGCCCCAGCAAATCACTAAAGTGCTCAGGGTTGCTGATCGGGGGTAAGAGTTTGGCCCCGATCCGGCGTTTCACCGCGGTGACCATGCTTTCATTCAGCAAAATACCGGTTTCGGTATAGAGATCGACCTGGCGGGTGTTATCCAGCAGCGCAAACAGCGCTTTGCGTAGCCAGGCGCGATAGTCGGGGTGTTGCTCTAATAGGTAACACAGGGCACGAATATTATTAATGGCCGCCACATGATCGTGGCTTTTGGCGGGGCGCAAGGCCGCCACCAATTGAGCTAAGACCGAGAGTGAATCCTGGTCATTCTGGCTGTGTTGCATCTGCCGCAGCAAAACTTCCATGGCGAGGACCTCTGCAAAAAATAGGGTTAGTGCGGGCGCGTGGCCTGCTCTAATTGAGTGAGCCACAGCATGGCTTGGGCGCGATCCTGGCCGCACATGTCCAGCTGGGGCTGTAGCCCGGCACACACGGCCGGGCGATCGGGGTGGCCGAAAATCCGGCAGCGCAGCGTGTTATAAAGTTGCACGCAGGACACTCCGGCGGGCTTGGTCTTGGGAAACTATATTCACATACACAGTAGCGTTTTGTGTGCCTTCATTCATTGTTAGGACGTTTTTTATAAGTTCTTGTAGAAAAAACTAACCGCAACAGAGGCCGTGGTGTCATGCACTTTTCTCCGATTAACCCCCTTGGGGTCGCGTAAAAATTGCTTATCAAAGAGCTTGGCCCACCATACCCCTTCACTTAAGAAGGTGTAATGCGTGACGTTGGGTAATATTTCTAGTGTGCTATCTGTAATTTGTGCTGCGTAGAGCTTGGCATTGTTTTCAGGCGCAGCCTGATCGTCTGCGCTACCAGCCACCAGATGAACTGGGATATCAATTGATTGCAGGCTTTCATCGCTTACAACTCCCTTTGCGACGGGGGCGATGCCAAAAGCAGCTTTGATACGAGAGTCGCGGTAGCATTCGTTGGCTTCTGGCCAAGCAGCGAGGATATGCGGATTGTTCTCGATGGCGTGCCAAACTTCGTCGATATTAAAACTCATCTCAGGTGGCAATTTGCAAATTGAGTCGGATTGATTGAGTGCGCAATGGCTTTTCCAGCGATTCATTTCAAGCCGGGCCCCCGCGCAAGCTAAAGCGGTAAAGCCCCCGATAGAAAATCCAGCAACGCCAATTCGTTCTGAATCAATTGCCTTGGCAAAAACTTCATCAGCTAATAGGTGATCAAGCAGGCAACGAATATCTTTGGCACGCTCCCACCATAGGATCATGCCTTCGAGTAGATATTGTGGCTCTGCTGCGGTATTACCGTGATGATTGATCGCCGCAGCGATAAAACCTGCCGAGGCCAGTCTCACACAAAGCCACGCTATGCTTGCACTAGAACCGCCCGTACCATGAGACACCACAATTAATGGATAGCGCGGTTGTTGCTGACTTATCGTTGCATTGATTGCGTAATGGCCTGTTTGAAAAACGGCGATGCACTGTTTTTTGACTTTAGCGACTTCGTCGGTCGGATACCAAATCGTCGTAATGAGAGGGCGAGACGAGCTAGATACCCAACTACGGCGACGCTCATCAATATAATCACGATAGGTTGCACCCACCGCAAATTGACCGATACTAGCCATCTGCATTAATTCCATTTAACTCACGCAATAGATCAATAAGCCTCTGCGGATACTATGTTCGTGGCTCAGCGCTAGGCGTTGTTGCGATTTCTAACTGAGTTAGATAAACCATTGCCTGATCTTGAGTTTCCCCACACATCTCAAACGAAGGTTGTAGCCCGGCACACACGGCCGGGCGATCGGGGTGGCCGAAAATCCGGCAGCGCAGCGCCTCATCCAGCTGCACGCAGGGCACGCCGGCGGGCTTGCCATTGGGCATGCCGGGAATCGGGCTGGTAATCGAGGGTGCGGTACAGCAGGCACCACAGTGTGATCGACATTGCATGCGGCGATTATACCCGATGCACACCTTGGCGCTGGCAGATGCGCAGCGCTGGCGGCTTTGGTACATTTTCACTGATAAACAAAAACAAAAGATGGAGTGAGTATGTGGGGTCGTCTATCCGCCCTTGGCCTGCTATGGCTGGCCGTGGGCTCAACTGCGCTGGCGGCCGAGCCGGCGCCACTGTGGCAAGAATCTTTCGAGCAAAGCCCGAATTTACCCAGCGATTGGCAATGGTCGGCCTGGAAGCCCGAGATTTCCCGTGCCGAGATCAGCAAGCAGGCTGCGGCCGATGGCCAGCAGGTGCTGCATCTGATCAGTAGCCAGCCCAATCATGCGCGCCTGACCAAAACCATCGCCATCGAGCCCAATCGCCTCTATCGTTTTAGCGCCCAACTGAAAGCGCAGGGCGCGGATGCGGACAAACTGGCTGCGGTGCTGGGGGTTGATGGGGTTTACGAAGCGAGCGAAACCGTACGCGCAGCCGATCGCTGGTATCCGCGTGAGCTCTATATCCGCAGCAATGACGCCAGCGCGGTGACGGTATCGCTGGGGCTGGGGCATTTTGGCAATGAAAATCAGGGCGAGGCCTGGTTTGATGCGGTGAGCCTGACCGCGGTGGAGGCGCTGCCCACCGGGGCGAAGGTGGTGGATTTGCCCAAGCTCGCGGCCAGTAGCGCAGCCAGCCCTGCCGTGCCGGCTGGGCGTACGCCTTGGTTGTGGCTCGGTGCGAGTTTGCTGGCGCTAGGGTGCTTGATCGCGGCCGTGGCGGCGCTCTTGGCGCGGCGGGATCAGCCAGCCACGGCGGAGGCGCGAGAATGAGCGCCGCCCATCTTGAGACTGGGCCAGTCCCGGCGACCCAGCATGTGGCCATTGTGGATGGCTTGCGCGGGCTGGCAATTGCTTTGGTGATCTTGTTTCACTATTGGCAGATCACCTGGTGGGTGATTCCGCTGCCCTTTACCGGTGGCCAGCATAATCTGGAAGCGCTGCAAGTGGCCGGCGCGCTGGGGGTGGAGCTGTTTTTCTTTCTGAGCGCGTTTTGTCTTACCTACCCGCAGGCCAAAACAATGCTCGAAGGCGCGCCGCTGGCGAGTCTGGCGCATTACACCTATCGGCGGGCGATCAAGATTTTGCCTTCCTATTGGCTGGCAATGCTGATCCTGCTGGTATGTTTCCCAACGTTATATCCCACAAGCGCTGAGCGCGGATACTGGGTGGATGTATTGATGCATCTAACCTTTATCCACAATCTGTTTGCCGATACGCATTATTCGATCAACGGGGTGTTCTGGTCGCTGGGGGTGGAGGTGCAGTTTTATCTGCTGTTTCCATTGCTGGCCTGGGGTTTTCGGTGCCAGCCGTGGCTGGTGTGTGCCGGCATGGTGCTGCTGGCACTGGCGTACCGGGCCTGGACGCACACCCAGCCGCTGGGCGAGTTTTCGCACCTGAATAATCAACTGCCGGGCTTTCTGGATCTATTTGCGGCGGGCATGCTCAGCGCCTATCTGCTGGTGTGGTTGCGGCAGGGGCCGGCCGTGTTGTGGGCGCAATTGCGCCCATGGTGTGCGGGGCTGGTGCTGCTGGCCTTGCTGGTGCTGGCGTTATTGTTTGCCGATTTGAATCAGGCGCGGGGGGCGGCCGAAGGCTATGCGCTGTGGCAGTCGGCGCATCGGCTGGCGCTGGCCGGTATATTTGTGGTGCTGGTGGTGGCGGGCAGCTACGCCCCGGCGCTGGTGCGTAGCCTGATTGCCAACCGCGTCACGGTTTGGCTCTCGCTGCTGTCCTACAACCTTTACCTCTGGCATCAGGTGGTGGCGCGGGTCATTAAGGAATATGGCTGGTGGCCGGCTGCAACACCAGTGCCGATGGATGATCCCAGCTGGCGCTGGAGTATGTTTGTGGTGGCGTGGTTGGCGGCGCTAGCGTGGGCGGCTCTCCTCACTTATGGTTTCGAGCGCCCACTGTTGCAGTATGGTGTGCGTGGGGTGTTGGCCCGTTTGCGTACCCGCTGGCAGCAATTTCAGCAGGCTAATTTGGCCGAAGCCTAACTACGAGGCGTTTTAAACGCGACCTATGCGCCGAGCATAACAGTTTGGGTGATGTTTGTACGCAACAGTTTGGCCCCGCCTTCTGGCGGGGCTTTTTTATGCACCGAAAATATGAAGCGATTGTTAAAAGCTATCTTTCCTTGGTCACGATAGGCTGCTAAACCGCATTTAGCCGTCGACTTGGGTGGTTTTCTGTCGTAAAAGTACGTAGTGATTGGGTGGGCTTGTAATCTTCGTGCGAGCTTTGTGTGGGTAATTTCGGTGAATAGGCGGCGATCTACGGGAAAACACTTATCAATCTGTTTTTGAGGTAGTTTGGCTGGTTCGATGAATGGTATTTTGTGAATAAAATCAGTGTGTTGGTACTGGTGGTGCGTACTGATTGATGGGCTCTATTAGTGATACCCCTACTGCCGCTAGGTTTGCCTGTTTGTGAAAAATTGTTGATGGAAATGTGAATTTTACATTGAGCGATTTTCGACCAATTACAGGGAGTCACCCACATGCAAACCAAATTTATCGCTGCCGCCATCGCTGCGGCTTTCCTCGCCGCTGGCGCCCAAGCTGACATCACTGTGGGCGGCTTTCTGCAGACCGAAGTAACCTACAACAAAGACCAAACCAATCACGACGGTAAAACCGATTTTTACCAAGGCCCATCGGATGTTGGCTCTTCGATCGATGTGAAAGGCACGCATGACATCACTGCGAGCGGCAAGCTGCAGTGGGAAGTGAGCACCTACCTGAGCAAAGACACCGACGTCATTCCTGCCGGTCTGGGCTTCTTCGGTGATCGCAAACTGTACGTACGCTGGGCCGATAGCTTTGGTACCGTTACTGTGGGTCGTGATGATTCTCCGATCCGTATGGGCTTCATTGGTTACGATATTTTCAACGGTTACGCTTCACTGGGTACGCTGTTTGATCGCGGCGCCGCTAGCCGTCCTTCGAAACAAATCAAATACGTATCGCCAAAAATGGGCGGTCTGACTGTTCGCGCCAGTGTGCAAGTGGATACCACCCAAGGCACCAATGAGCCAGATCAGGCTTTCTACACCAGCGTGGCCTACGATCTGAACCCAATGTTCGGCTTTGATTTCGGTTATGCCGCTGAGCGCGATCGTGGCGCGGTAAAAGGCAATGACCGTAATTCGGTACTGGCTGGCGTACGCGGTAAAGTGGCTGAAGGCCTGACTTACGGCGTGGTGTTTGTGAATACCGAAAAATGGGCCAACGAAAAAGCCGCACGTAGCAGCGGCTGGATGCTGGGTGAGAACATGCAATACGTGACCGGTGATCACACCTTCCGTATCGCGCACACCTACGCGGACAAATCAGGTGCCAACCTGTTCCTGGCGGGTTACGAATACGCCTTGCCAGAAGTGACTATGGGCAGCAAAAAGATCAGCTCAGCGCTGTATCTGGAAGGCTCGCTCATCGATAACAAAGCCGATACCGACTTTGTACCTGGCTTCAAATCAAGCACCGTGGCCGGCAAAGATCCAGCAACTGTAGCGCTGGGTGTTTACGTTAGCTTCTAAGCGTGTAGCAGCCCTAGGCTTGGCTGAGCCAAGCCTAGGGCAATCGGCAATTATCGCGCACGAACAAGCGTCACATAATGGCTTGCATGCTGGCTCATCCAGCCCGCATTTCGCCGCTGTGCGGCCCTGCTGGCCTCTTGCTCGTGTCGCGCTTCGTATCCTTCTTGCTTAAGGAGTTGTTTCGATGAATCACAAATTACTGGCCAGCCTGCTGGCAATCGGTTTTGTAGCCAGCACTCAAGCTGCAGAAATCCCTAAAGGCGTTCAACTGCACGCCACTCAGGAACTGACCCGCACCAATGGTGCCGAGCCTGAAACTCTGGACCCGGCTAACGTGGAAACCGTACCGGCCGCCAATATCGCGATTGATCTGTTTGAAGGTCTGACCGCGATCAATGGCTCAGGCAAAGTGGTACCGGCCGTGGCCGAGAGCTGGAAGCAAACCGATGCGACCACATGGGTGTTCAAGCTGCGCAAAGATGCCAAATTCAGCAATGGTCAGCCGATCACGGCCGATGATTTTGTGTATGCATTCCGTCGTTTCATCGATCCTAAGCAAGCTTCAAATTACAGCTCGGCTTTCGGCGTATTCTTTGCCAATGGTAAAGAGGCGGCTGAAGGCAAAGCACCTACCGATAAACTCGGCGTGCGCGCAATCGACAAAACCACGTTCGAAGTGAAAACCAATGGCCCAGTGGCTTTCCTGCCTGAGCTGCTGGCGAACCCGAACTTCGCACCACTGCATCGCGCAACCGTAGAAAAATTCGGTAAAGACTGGGTGAAACCAGGCAATCTGGTGGGTAACGGCGCTTACGTACTGAAAGAGTGGAAAGTCAACAGCAAGATGGTGCTGGAGAAAAACCCGAACTACTGGAATGCGAAAAACGTGCAGATCACCAAAGTGAACTATCTGCCGATCGAATCGCAAGATGCCGCGCAAAAACTGTATCTGTCTGGCGAAGCCGACTGGACACTGGAAATCACCCCGAATAGTTTTGCCAAGCTCAAAACCGATTATCCAAAAGAGCTGCGCAACTCGCTCGGCCTGGGTATTCGCTACTACAGCCTGAACAACACCGACCCGCTGCTGAAAGACGTACGCGTACGTAAAGCGCTGAATCTGGTGCTGGATCGCGAGTTGCTGGCCAATAAAGTGACTGCCGATGGTCAGCCACCGGTGTACAGCATTATGGTGAATGGCGTAGCTGGCGCTAAATCCGTACCGTACGAGTGGGCGAAATGGCCAATGGCTAAACGCGTGGATGAAGCCAAAAAGCTGTTGGCGGATGCCGGCGTGAAACCGGGCACCAAGCTGACCTTCATCTACAACACCAACGAATACCACAAGAAAATGGCGATCTGGGCCGCTTCGGAGTGGAAATCCAAACTGGGCCTCGATACCCAGCTGGAAAACATGGAATTCAAGGTATTGGTGAAAAAACGTCATGACGGTGATTATCAAATCGCTCGGAATGGCTGGAGCGCGGATTACAACGACGCGACTTCATTCACCACCCTGGTGGAATGTGGCTCTGACCAGAACGACAACAAAAACTGCAATGCTAAAGCGCAGGAATTGTTCAAACAGGCCGCCGCGACCACTGATGCCGCCAAACGCAGCCAGCTGTTGACCGAAGGCACGCGTCTGGTGATGGAAGACTATCCAGTGATTCCATTGCTGCAATACACCTATCCACGTCTGGTGAAAGCCTATGTGGGTGGTTACGATCAGGCGAACCCAACCGAACGTCGTCGTACGCAAGACCACTACATCATCAAACACTAAGCTGGGCTTAGTGTGGCAACCCCGTCTGCAATGCAGGCGGGGTTTTGTCTTTTGAAAGTGGCAAAACCTAGGGATACCACCTAGCTGTATTCCCTGATGAAGTAAATCTGCCTTGATATGGCGATGTATACCCCTGGTTGCGATCTAGGGATATCCCGTAGAAAAGGTAGTGGGCGCAGCGAGATTTAATCCTGCGCAAAGTGTGGGGCACGCCAAGCCGTTACAACAGTAGGGTGCCCGCGCGTTGTTGAAGCTGCCTTCGGGCCGTCTTGCCATTGCCATCACGGGATGGATTAACCCGCCTTGCGGGAAACGTTTTTGGAGTTTCACTATGTGGTCTTATGCGCTACGTCGCCTGCTGGCAACGATCCCGACCATGTTGGCGGTGATTACCGTCTGTTATCTGCTTTTGCATGCCACGCCGGGCGGCCCGTTCGATACCGAACGCAAAGTGTCCGAAGCCGTGCTGGCCAATCTGAATGCCAAATACCATCTGGATCTGCCGCTGTGGCAGCAATACTTGTACTACCTCAAAGGCTTGGTGCAGGGTGATCTGGGTGCTTCTTTCCGTTACGCCGACTGGTCGGTGAATGAGCTGGTGGCTGCGGCCTTGCCGGTATCGCTGACCATCGGTGGTGTTGCTATGGTGCTGGCGCTGATTATCGGCGTGGCGCTGGGCGTTACCGCCGCACTGCGCCAGAACAGCATCGTGGATTACTTTGTGATGTTGCTGGGCAATGTCGGCAGTGCCGTGCCATCGTTTGTGATTGGCCCGGTGCTGGTGCTGATTTTCGGCGTGTGGCTCAAATGGCTGCCGGCCGGCGGCTGGCAAGGCTTTCAGCTCACTTATATGGTGTTGCCGATTGCCCTGCTTACCGTGATTAATATGGCCACCATTGGCCGGGTGATGCGCGGTAGCCTGATTGAAGTGCTGAACAGTAACTTTATCCGTACCGCCCGCGCCAAAGGCTTGCCGATGCACACCATCATCCGTCGCCATGCGCTCAAACCCGCCATGCTGCCGGTGGTGTCGGTGATGGGCCCACTGACGATTTCTTCGATTGCCTCGGCGGTCGTGACCGAAACCGTGTTTTCGCTGCCGGGCTTGGGCAAGCTGATTGTGAATGGCGCGTCAAACCGCGATTACACGCTGGTGCTGGGGCTGGTGGTGCTGGTTACCGTTTTTGCTGTGCTGCTAAACCTGATCGTCGATCTGGTGTATGCCGCCCTTGATCCGAAGATTCGCTACTAAGGGGGCCGCCATGAATCAAGAAAAAAACCAAGCTATTTTGCAGGCCGCCGCCGAGGCCGTAGCCGCGCCGCAAATCGCCAGCCGTAGCCCGTGGGCCGATGCGCGCCGCCGCTTTTTACGCAATAAAGCGGCCGTCGTCAGCCTGATCTTGCTGTCGCTGATTGCGCTGGCCTGTATTTTTGGGCCGATGTTCCTGCCGCATCAGTTTGATACCACCGACTGGGATGCGATGGGCCTGGCGCCAACCTTGCACAATATGCACTTGTTCGGTACCGACGAAATGGGCCGCGATTTGCTGGTACGCACGCTGATCGGCGGGCGGATTTCGCTGTTTGTCGGGCTGATGGCCACGCTAGCCTCGGTGACTTTGGGGATTTTGTGGGGCGCTACCGCTGGTTTTCTCGGTGGGCGGGTCGATAGCATCATGATGCGGATCGTGGACATGATGTATGCCGTGCCGTATCTGCTGATTGCCATTCTGATGGTGACGTTGCTGGGCCGCGAGTTTTATCTGGTGGTGCTGACCATCACCGTGTTTAGCTGGATGGACATGGCCCGCGTGGTGCGGGGGCAAACGCTGTCGCTGAAATCGAAAGAATTCATCGAAGCGGCGCGCTGTATCGGGGTACCGGTACATAAACAGATCTTGCGCCATATCGTGCCTAATCTCTTGGGTATTGTGGTGATCTACACGACGATTACTGTGCCGGGCGTGATTTTGACCGAATCGGTGCTGTCTTTCTTGGGTCTTGGGGTGCAAGAGCCGATGACCAGCTGGGGGGTGTTGATCCATGATGGCGCGGCCGTGATGGAAAATACGCCATGGATGTTGCTGTTCCCCGGTGTCATGCTGAGCTTGACGCTGTATTGCGCCAACTACATCGGTGACGGGATGCGCGATGCGCTGGACCCGAAAGATCGCTAAGGAAAGACCATGACATTATTACGAGTGAATAATCTGGGCGTGGATTTTGCCACGCACGATGGCCTGGTTAGCGCGGTGAACGGGGTGTCGTTTGAGCTGGATCGCGGCCAGACTTTGGGCATCGTGGGTGAATCGGGCTCGGGTAAAAGCCAGACCGTGCTGGCCATGATGGGGCTGTTGGCCAAAAACGGTCAGGCCCGCGGCGAAGTGCTGTTTGAAGGGCAAAACCTGTTGGGAATGTCGACGCGCGAGCTTAACCGCATTCGCGGTAATCGCGTGGCGATGATTTTCCAAGATCCGATGACCTCGCTCAACCCGTATCTGACCGTGGAACGGCAGATGACTGAGGTGCTGGAGCTGCACAAAAACATGACCCGCCGCGCGGCCAAAACCCGCGCCATCGAGTTGCTGGAAGCGGTGAAAATCCCTGAAGCAGCGCGCCGCGTGGATATGTATCCGCACGAGTTTTCAGGCGGGATGCGCCAGCGGGTGATGATTGCCATGGCCTTGCTGTGCGAGCCGGAAGTACTGATCGCCGACGAGCCGACCACCGCGCTGGATGTAACGGTGCAGGCGCAGATCATTACCCTGATGCAGGAATTGCAGCGCGATTTTGGCACCGCGATCGTGATGATTACCCACGATCTGGGCGTCGTGGCTGGCCTATGTGACCGGGTGATGGTGATGTACGGTGGCCGCGTGATGGAGCAGGGCAGCGCTGAGCAGATTTTCTATCAGCCTACCCATCCGTATACCGTGGGCCTGTTGGGCGCCTTGCCACGGCTGGATCACGATGGCGATACGCTGGTGTCGATTCCCGGTAATCCGCCCAATATGGCGCATATGCCTGCCGGCTGTGCCTTTTGCGAGCGCTGTACGCTGGCTGAGGCTCGCTGCCACAGCGAACGCCCGGCCTTGCAAACGCTGGAAGGCGGCATCTTGCGTGCCTGTCACAAATCATTGGCCGAAGTGAGCCAGCTGAAGGAGATGAGCCATGTCGGTTGAAACCGCAACTGTGGCCGAGCGCCAACCCATCCTGTCAGTGCGCGATCTGAAAGTGCACTTCAAGGTAAAGCACGATAAAGGCTGGCTGCCGTCTACCCGCACGCTCAAAGCCGTGGATGGGATTTCCTTTGATCTGTATGCCGGCGAAACCCTAGGCATCGTCGGCGAATCTGGCTGTGGCAAATCAACCCTGTCGCGCGGCATTTTGAATCTGATTCCGGCCACCGGCGGCGAAATCGTCTGGCTGGGGCGCGAGCTGCACAAAGCCGGCGCCAAAGAATGGCAAGCGGTGCGGCGCGAAGTGCAGATGATTTTCCAGGATCCGCTCGCCTCGCTCGATCCACGCATGACCGTGGCGCAAATCATTGCCGAGCCGCTGCACACGCATTACCCTGAGCTCGGCAAAGACGAAGTGATGCGCCGCGTGCGCGCGATGATGCAACGCGTGGGTCTGACCGAGCAGCAGATCAACCGCTATCCGCACGAATTTTCGGGGGGCCAATGCCAGCGGATTGGTATTGCCCGCGCGCTGATTTTGCAGCCCAAGCTGATTATTTGTGACGAGCCGGTGTCGGCGCTGGATGTGTCGATTCAGGCGCAAATTATCAATTTGCTGAAAGAATTGCAGCAGGAAATGGGCTTGGCGCTGATTTTCATCGCCCACGATCTGGCGGTGGTGAAGCATATTTCCGACCGGATTTTGGTGATGTATCTGGGCCGCGAAATGGAGCTGGCGGAAAAACACGCGCTGTACGATCAGCCCAAACATCCGTACACCAAAGCGCTGCTGTCGGCGATTCCGATCCCCGACCCTGAGCTGGAGCGCAAGAAAACCATCCAGATCTTGCAGGGGGATTTGCCATCGCCGATCAATCCACCATCAGGCTGTGTTTTCCGCACCCGTTGCCCGCAAGCGCAGCCGCTGTGCGCCGAGCAGCAACCACAACTGCGCGCGGTGAATGCCCGCACCCAGGTGAGCTGCCTGTTGGCCACTTCGGAGCAAGTGGCCTAAGGCTAGTCGCTAGTGGCTAAGCTAGCGCGCAAGCTCGGTGCTTGGTGAAGATTGAAAAACCACCTCAGTGTGCAGAGGTGGTTTTTTTATGGCCGAAGGGGATAACTGCACCCTTGTGGCGTGATTTAAGGTTAGCCATGAATAAAGGGTATTGCCCTGTAGGCTAATATCATCAAAGCCTGCAAGGCAATACCCCTTGGATTACTCTGCTGGAGCCGTTGAGCTTGACCGGGCGCGGGCGGAGACTGCCAGAATCTGCACTGCGCCATTATCAAAGATCACCGGATACGCGCCAAACAGACTGTTCAGCGCTGGATAACGGCCGCGCTCGAAATCGCTAACGTAGATATAGTCCACCTGATATTGCGCCAGCAGCGCAGCGCGGCGCTCTGGGTCTTGGTACATCGCGGCGACATCGTCATGGCGCTGCTTGGTATTCAGACCATGGAAGAATAAATACGTATCGGTGCCCACCACGATATTGCGGCCGGTAAGGGCGGCAACGGTGTTGTTGTGATTGTCGGCGGTGATAAACATCGCGTTGGCCGGGGTGCGGGCCACAATAAACTCGGCCGCAGCCACATGCGCGCCACTGTAGGCGTTGTAGTTCGACACCCACTCGCGAGCGAGGGTGAGCGCGCCCGAGAGCGTGCCCAGCACCAGGCTCAGGACCAAGATCGCCGCCGCCCACAGATAGCGCTGCTGCTGCCGCCAGCGGCGGTACAGCGTGATGATTAGCGCGCTGGCGGTGATGGTGGCGAACACATACCAGATGTAAAACAGCTTGTTGTTATCGTACAAATTGGGCTGAAAGATCAGCACTTCGGCTACCAGATAAATCAGCGCCGGGCCAAATTGCAGCCGGGCCAGATCGCTATCCAGCAAGCCGCCCAAGTGGCTGCGCCAGCGGCTGTGCGCCAGCAGTACCAAGGCCGCCAGCCAAGCCAGATACACCACGCCGATGTTTTTCAGGTAAAACCACAGATAGGGGTCGATTTTGAGTTCGTTCACCCAATTGAGGTGCCAGTGCACAAAGCCGCCACCGGCGGTGGCTTGCGGGAAAGTCCAATACAGCAGCTGCCCTATCGCCACGGCAATCGCCGGCAACCCATACCAGCACCAATCAGCAATCACCGTCAGCCAGTGCTGCCGGCGCACGACTAGATCCACCCCGAGCCAGCCGAGCGAAATCAGGCCAATAGCCATAAACGAGTGGGTATGGATCATCGGTAGCAATCCCACCAAGGCTCCGGCGAGGATACCCCACCCCCGTTTATCGGCGCCGCTGGCGCGGGTAAAGCGTAGCAAGCTCCACAGTGTAAACAGCGCCACCGACCAGCCAGCCATGGTGGTCCGTTGCGGGATGATCATATCGGCGATCACGTTCGACCAGCGGATATTCATCTCGTTGTAATTGGTGGGCGTTTTGTAAAACTCGGTCAGAATCTGCCCGAAGGTGTACTCATGCCAGCCAAAGAAATAGATAAACCCCAGCCCGCCATTAAGGAAAAACAGCAGCGTTGCCAGCTTCGTGGCACGGCGGTCTTTGCTTACTTCCAGCGCCAGCAGCATAAAACACGCCACAATCAGCGCGCACATCAGTAGCGATGGCAGCAAGAGCGCCCAGCGCAGCGGCAAGCCCAGCTGCAAGAGCGACGAAGACACCAGATTCACCAGAAACGGATAGCTCAGGCGCTGGCCGGGCAAAATGCTGTAATCGGGCGGGAAAACCTGCTGGTGTGCCAGCGAGGTCACCATGCCCATATGCATTTGCAGATCGCCAAAAGTGGCTTGGCCGACATCCAGGCCGGCCGGACTGGGCTGAATCAGATGGGTGTGCAGCAGATAGGCCATCAGCAGCAGCAAAGGCAGCCCCAGCCACAGCAGGCTGCGCGCTAGGGCTTGATAATCCAGGGCCGGATTGGCCGCCAAGGGCTTGGCCTGTAGGGCCAAACCCGCCGCCAGCCCGAGCGACAGCGCCAAGCCCAGTCCATGCGCCAGCGGGGTAAAACCCAGCAGAAAAGCAAAGGGCACTGGCGCCCACATCAGCGCGACTGTTGCCAAGACCAATCCCGCAGTGATGCGTACCCACAGCGGGTGCGTAGCCAATAAACGCTGGCTGGCGTATTGCCAGCCACCCAAATGCAAAATGAAATACAGCAGGGCCAACATGATTTAATCCGATGAAACAGAGGAAGTGGCGCGGAAAGTCCAGCAGCGGTTGCCGATGAAATTCCACACCAGACACAGGGCGGTGGTGAGCAGCTGAGCCGGCCAATAATGCAGCCCCCAGTGGGTAAAGCCGGCCATCAACGCGGTATTGAGCAAGAGCCCAATGCCGGCAATGACATAAAATTTCAGCAGCGCGCTGCGGTGGGTGGTCTGCTCGCGCTGGGCCTGAAAGGTAAAGCGGTAATTGAGTGCGTAATTAAGCAAGGAGCTAACGGCATAGCCCACGCCCGAGGCCACAGCCGCGCGCCAGCCCAGCGCCTCGACCCCGAGCCACAAAATGGCGTATTGCAGCAGCGTTGCTACCGCGCCCACCGAGGCGAACGCCCCAAACTGGCGTGCCACAGCGGCCAGTGAAAACCCGCGCATCAATACACCCATCCACGA
Organism: uncultured Chitinibacter sp.; assembly: GCF_945957625.1. Classification (NCBI taxonomy): domain Bacteria; kingdom Pseudomonadati; phylum Pseudomonadota; class Betaproteobacteria; order Neisseriales; family Chitinibacteraceae; genus Chitinibacter; species uncultured Chitinibacter sp. Next base: position 16,006 of record NZ_CAMFLP010000007.1, on the reverse strand, counting down.
ATAAACAGATAAATCGCCAAACTTAAAAGCCCGGCCAAGGCGGGCTCCAGCCAGCGCCGGCGCGCGGGCGTGGCCCACATGGCCAAGAGTACCGCCAGCGGAAACAGCACCGACATATAACGCGGGCCGGATAAGAGCCAAGTGGGCGAAAACGAAATCACCGTATACACCAGCGCATAAGCCTGAATGCAGGCCGGCAGGCGGCGTCGCCCCCAGGCCAAGAGCGCCAGCGCCCCGGCAAAACAGATTAGCGTGGGCAGCCAGATGCCAAACACCATATTGTGCGTATCGGTGAGCATGCCTTGCCAGATATTGGCGATGTTCTGCGCGAAAAAACCAAAATCCTGCTGCCAGTTGGTTTTCTGTGCGATGCGAAACTGCCAGGCATTACCAAAAATATGCTGGTTAAGCCACAGATAGCTGGCAAAGCCGCTGGCGGTGCCCACTAGCGCCAACAGGCGCTGCCACAGTGCAATCTGCTGGCGTTGCCGCCAGGCTTCGATGGCAATTGGCACTAATAATAAAATGCCCTGATTGCGTGTGAGGGCGGCAAGGCCACCCAGCACGGCCACGCTATACCAGTCACCGCGGCGCAGGCGCCAGATGCAGCTGACGGTTAGCAAGAGAAACAGGCTTTCGGTGTAGGGCGCGCCATAAAAAAAGCTAAACGGAAATAGCGCCAGATACAGCACGCTGCGCTGGGCCAGCTCGGCGTCTTGGGTTTCATCTTCGACCCAGCGATACAGCACCAGACAGGCCACGGTGAAACACAAAATCGATACCAGCGTGGCGGCAGCAAAAAAGTCGCCAGTCAGCAGCGCCCCCAGCCGCACCAGCCAGGGGTAAAGCGGATAAAACACGATATGCAGCGGGTTTTGCGGTGCTGCATAGCCAATTTCGGCGAGGGACAAATAATGCGGCGCATCCCATTTGGCCCAAATGTCATCCAGACTTGGCCAGAAACCCACGTATTGGCCGCTCGTGCCCATGGCGCTCATATGAAACGCCCAGCCGAGCAAATACACTGCCAGCCGTATGCCCAGCGCTAGCAAGGCAATCTGCAGCAGTGGGTGGCTGCACCAGCGCGACGCGCCAAGCTCTGCCCGGCGGGGCAGGCTCATTCGGGCCGAGCGCCATAAGGCCTGCGCGCGGCGGGGGAGTAGGCCGCTGGCCTGGGCTAAGCGCCAGCCTAAATGCAGGCTCAGTGCCAGCAGCGATAATGAGGCAACAATCGTAATCAGCGTGTGCAGCATGGTGGTGGCTCCAGCAGCAAGGGCGCAGAAAAAACCAGCGGGCGCGCCGCTGGTTGCTGGGTAGAAAGGGGCTTATTCCTGCTCGGGAAAGCCCAGACGGTCTTGCACGATATACAGTGGCCGACGTTTGATCTCGTTGTAAGTGCGGCCCACGTATTCACCCAGAATACCGATGCACAGCAGCTGCACCCCGCCCAAGAACAGAATCGCCACCATAATCTCGGCCCAACCGGCTACCCAGTTGCTGGTCGTTAAGCGCACGATCAGAGTATTGATAATGCCCACCAGCGCAAAGAACGATGAAATCAAGCCCAGTGTCACCGCCAGCCGCAGCGGCTTGGTCGAGAACGACATAATCCCGTCGGTGGCAAAGCGCACCATTTTGCGCAGCGGATATTTGCTCTCGCCGGCAAAGCGCTCGGCGCGGCGGTAGGGTAGCGCCACTTGCTTGAAACCCACCCAGCTCACCATGCCGCGAATAAAGCGGTCGCGCTCGGGCATGGCTTTGAGTACATCCACCACTTTGCGATCCATCAGGCGGAAATCACCGGTATCCAGTGGAATCGGCACGTCGGATAGGCGATTGAGGACGCGGTAAAAGGCGCGCGCGGTAATCAGCTTAAATGCCGATTCGCCCGGGCGATCGACGCGAGTGCCATACACCACGTGATAACCGGTGCGCCACAGCGCGATCATTTCGCTGATCACTTCGGGTGGGTCTTGCAGATCGGCGTCAATCAGCACCACGGCATCGCCGCTGGCGGCGTCAATCCCGGCGGTGACGGCCGTTTGGTGGCCGAAATTGCGCGCAAACCCAACGACGCGGATTTCTGGATTGGCTTGTTGCGCGGCGGTCAGTAATTCGCGGGTGCGATCTTTGCTGCCGTCATCGACAAAAATAAACTCCACCGCCATATCGCTGACGGTTTGGCGAAATTGCGCCAAGCGGCGCAGGGTTTCCCCAATTACTTCTTCCTCGTTGTAGCAAGGAATAACCACCGAGAGCAGTTGCTGCATTTTCCATCCTCCATCCGCAGGGCTGGCCGATGGGCGCAGGCGGCGGTGTTTTTGTAGTGTTGGCTGGTTTAGGTACAAGCCATTTTGGCTCAACCTTACATCATGCCGCCCAGCTTGAAAACCCCGCGGCGGCGGCTTTGTGGGGTGTCTCTCGATAAATGGTATTGCTATGCAAAATGGATGATGCGAATACGCCACAAAGCTTGATAAATAAACGCTTTAGCGCTTGCTGATATTCAAAATGTAATGCTGCTTTGCAGCAATCGCGGCAGGGCTTGTAGTGGCTGGATTTGTAAGAAAACCGCAGTGTGATTTGCACTACTGAGGCAGATGAATGGACTGCGAGGGCCGCGGATCGGCGCTAGTCGTAAGGAAACAGACCCGTTATAGTGCAGCCTTGCCCAAACCCTGTTTTGATCGAGTTTTTGCTATGTCGCTGCCCAGCTTGCGCACCACCGGGTGCAAACAATGGATTTGCCAGTTCTGGCTGCTGTGCCTGTGTGTCTTGCTCGGCGCGCCCGTTTGGGCCAGTGGCGAATTACTGAAAAACGCCAGTGCCGAAGACAGCAGCCCTTCGGGTGGTGCGGCCGGCTGGACTTTCGATCACTGGACGCAGGGCGAGCCTAAAAGCACCGCCAGCCGTGATGAAAGCGTGTTTGTTAGCGGCAAAGCGGCACTGAAAATCAGTCTGCCGCAGGCCGATGACGGCAAGCTGGTGCAAACCGTGCCGGTGAAACCCGACACCTGGTACCGCATTAGCGCCAAGATCAAAACCGAAGGGGTGCCGGCCGATGCCGTGGTCGGAGCCAACCTGAGTATTGTCGATGCGATGGATCATTCGCCCGATCTGAAGGGCGATCAAGACTGGCGCGCGGTAGAAGTGTGGGCCAAATCCGGCCCCGAGCAAAAAGAGATCAAGTTGGCGCTGCGGCTCGGTTTTTATGGCAGCCTGACCACGGGTACGGCCTGGTTTGATGACATCAGCATGAGCGAAGGCACGCCTGGTGAAGGGGCCAAAGTCATCAGCATGACCCCACCCCCCGCTGCACCTGCCGCGGCGGCGCCGACTGCGAGTTCGGGTGGGGTATTGTCTGCAAACGCAATCATGATGATCGTTATTGCACTATACCTGGTGGGGGCATGGTATTTGCTGCAGCAGCGCAATCGCCTGCAAACGCGTTTTGGCCAGCCGGTGCAAGGCCGCTGGCCGGCGGTGAAATTGGCCCCGGCTTTATTGCTGATTGCCGCGGTGGTGCTTATCAAAGCGTATTGGGCTGGCAGTTACCGCGGGCATTCATATGATATTGGCACTTTCAGCGCCTGGGCCTTTGATATGTACCAGCGCGGCTTTAGCGGCTTTTACCGGCCAGGCTATTTTGCCGATTATCCTCCCGGCTATATCACTGTGCTGGGCGGGGTAGGGGCGCTGGCCAACTGGTTCTCGTTCGGCTACGACACGCCGGCGTTTCTCACGCTGCTGAAAATGCCCTCCATGCTGGCAGATGTGGCCGGGGCGCTATTTTTGCTGTACGTCGGGCGCAAAGATGAACAAGTGCAGCCGCTGGCCCTGGTGGCCGCCCTGTTGTGGTTGCTCAATCCGCTGGCGATTGTGACCTCGGCCTTCTGGGGGCAGGTGGATAGTATCTTCACGCTGATTTTGGCCGCTTCGCTGCTGATGCTGGAGCGCCGGCGAATTTTGCTGGCCGCCGCGCTGTATGCCGTGGCGGTGCTGTTTAAGCCGCAAGCCTTGTTGGTGGGGCCGATTGCACTGATCGGTTTGCTGCTAGTGCGTGATGTGCCTCTGCAGCTCAAAGCCGTGGGCGTGGCCGTGGCAACCTTTATTGTGTTGTCGCTACCGTTTACGATTTCGCGTCCACCGCTGTGGATTTTTAGCCTGTATGGCGGCACGCTGGCCAGCTACGACTATCTGACCGTCAATGCCTTTAATCTGTATGCGATTTTTAATGGCAACTGGTTGCCGAACGACACCTTATTCCTGGGAGTTCGGGTTGGGCTGTGGGCTTGGCTGCTGACGCTCTCAGCGCTGGCTGCCGTGCTGTATGGCGTGGTGAAAGGCAAGGGCGAAGGCCGCTATCTGTTTGGTGCGTTTGCGATTTACCTGCTGTTTTTTGTGCTCGGGCCGAAGATGCACGAGCGCTATCTGTACCCGGCCGCCTTTATTGGCTTGACCGCGTTTATGGTGATTCGTGATCGGCGCGTGTTCTGGCTGGCGCTGGGCGCGAGCTTAACCACCTTTGTGAATACGCTGGTAACGCTGGATATTCTGGTGCGCTTTAACAGCACCGGCGTGCCGAATGACAATGTCTTTATGTTGCTGTGCTCGCTGGCCAATGTAGCCTTGCTGGTGCAGACCTTCCGCGTGGGTTATGCGCTGTTTTTCCGGCAGCAAGTGAATGTGCTGGCCGCGCCAGCGGCAGTCGAGCCCGCCGCCGCTGCAACTGCGGCGCTCGATACGCCGCAAGCGGTCAGCGTGCCGCTGGATCCGCCTTTGGCCCCGGTTAGCCGTCGGGCGTGGCTGGCGCTGTTGGGCATTTGTCTGGCCTATAGCGTGGCGGCCTTTACCTATCTGGGCAACCGGCAAGCGCCACAACAATTCTGGAATCCGCCGGCGGCCAGCGATTGGGCGGTGTTTGACTTGGGCCAATTGGCATCCGTAGGGCAGTTGCAGTATCACCATGGTTTGGGTGAAGGCGAATATGCGCTGCAATGGTCGGCCGATGGGCAAAACTGGGTCGCGAGCCCCGGCATTATCGTGAGCAACCGCTTTGCTGAATTGCGCTGGCGCAATCTGGATATCAATCTGCCGGCGCGCTATCTGAAAATTGGCCTCAGCACCGGTGCTTTGCAGCTTAATGAGATTGCCGTGCGCGATCAGCAGAAAGTGCAGCTACCGCTCAAGCAGATTAGCGGCCCAAGTGACGCGGTGGCGCTGATTGATGAGCAAGACAAAACCGTGGCGATCTCCACGGCCCTCAATGGCATGTATTTTGACGAGGTCTATCACGCCCGCAGCGCGTGGGAGATTTTGCAAAACATCAATGCCAGCGAAAACACCCACCCGCCGCTGGGCAAAATCATCATCGCCATTGGCGTGGCGATTTTCGGGATGAATCCATTTGGGTTCCGCGTGATGGGTACTCTGTTTGGGATTGCGATGCTGCCGGTGTTTTTTGGCTTGTCGCGCCGCTTGTTCCGCAGCGAAAACTTCGCGCTGCTGGCCACAGCCTTGCTGGCGGTGGATTTTATGCACTTCACGCAAACCCGCATCGCCACCATTGATACCTACGGCGTGTTCTTTATCTTGCTTAGCAGCTACTGGATGTTGCGCTTGATGCAGCATCAGCCGGCAGCGCACAACTGGCAGTCGGATCTAAAAGCGCTGTTCTTGTGTGGTTTCACCTTTGGTTTGGGCGCAGCCAGCAAGTGGATTGTGCTGTACCACGGCGTGGGGCTGGCTGGCCTGTATGTGTGGAATCTGTGGCGGCAATGGCAAGTGGCTAAAGAGCTGCCGCCAACGCTACCGGGGCAACGCAATTACGCCAGCTGGGTGCAGCAGATGGTGCTGTATTCGCTGGTGGCCTTTATTGTGGTGCCGGCCATTGTGTATACGCTGGCGTATATCCCGCTGATGAAAGCCACCGGGGAAGGCATTGCCGGCATGCTGGCTAACCAGACCGGCATGTATCAATACCATAGCCAGCTGAAAGCCACGCATCCGTTCAGCTCGTTCTGGTACGAATGGCCAACCATGGTGAAGCCGATGTGGTACTACGGCGGCAGCGAATGGACGGGGCCGCTGAAAGTGTCCAGCATCAGCGCCTTTGGTAATCCAGTGACTTGGTATCTGGGCTCGCTGGCCTTTGTGCTGGCGCTGGTATGGCGACTGGCCTATGCCAGCCACGCTGGTTTTGCCCGCCGCTTTGCGCTGAGCCAAGGTCAGCTCTTGGCGCTGGGTTTTATCCTCGCCGCGGGGCTGACGCAATTTCTGCCGTGGGCGCTGATTCCGCGCAAACTGGTGTTTATCTATCACTTCTTTGCCAGTGTGCCGTTTATTATTCTGGCACTGGTGTGGTGGCTGCAGCGACTGCAGCTGGATTTCCCGCAGCAAGCCTGGGCCAAGTGGCTGCCATGGGCGACGGTGGCGGTGGCAACGCTGCTGTTTATCGCGTATTTCCCGGTGATTAGTGGCCTGCCGGTGGCGCGTGGCTGGGTGGAGTGGATCGCCAAAGGCCCGATCACCTTGTACTTCTAAGGCTGATCTGTAGCCAATAAAAAACGGCCCGCTTGGGCCGTTTTTTATTGGGGTATTGCCTTTAATGCAAATGGTTTTAAGCGCTACAAGCTTATACCCTGCCTGGATTAGCCAAAAAGCTTGCCTTTCAGCATATCCAACCCGGCATTGAGCAAATCATTGCCGGCCGGCAGCTGGCCGTTCGGGGTGAGCTGATCCACCAGTTGCGGCAGCAGATTGCTGATGGTGCCGGCGGCTTGTTCTGGGTCCACGCCCAGTTTGCTGGCCAGATTGGCGACAGTTTCATTGCCTAGCACGGCTTGGATTTGCTCGCTGCTGATCGGCAAGTTTTCCCCGCTGGCGATCCACGATTGGGCGATCTCGCCCAGGCCGCCAGATTGGAATTTCTCTACCAGACCACTAACGCCACCGTGCGACTCCAGCAACGATTGCAGCGCAGCGCCTTGTTCGCCTTGCAAAAACTGCCCGGCCAGACTGTCGAATAAACTCATGTGCCAACTCCTTGGGTGAGAATGTAGGCAGATACTATAAGCCAACTTTGACAGCTTGATGTCATCTTTGCTGGGTTAATTAATACCGTCACGGGGTATTCATGTGTATGCATTACGGATAAATACACTGGTGTGTATACCCATATTAAAGCTTAACGGCAGGTGGAAAAGCGCGGCAAGGCGGCGCGGGCTAGCCTACACTGCAGGCATAGTCGCAGGTGAGTCGAGATGATCAAAAAAATCCCTTCGGATGCCCTGAAAGTCGGCATGTTCATTCATGATCTGAACGTCGACTGGATGAATCACCCCTTTGTTCGCAATCAATTTGCCGTGGCCGATGACAATGTGATCGCCCAGATCATGGCCACCGGCGTGCGCGAAGTGTATATCGATACCGAGCGTGGTCTGGATCTGGCCGATGCACCCACGGTAGAAGAAGTGAACTCCGAGCTGGACGCCCAGCTGCTCAAATTAGCCGAAGAGCCACCGCCGATTATTAAAGTCTCATTCGCCGAAGAGCTCACCCGCGCGCGCAAAATCCACAATCAGGCCACTAACGCCGTCAAAACCGTGATGCGCGATATTCGCCTTGGTAAAGCCATCGAGCTTGAAGGCGTGGCGCAGGTGGTGGAAGACATCACCGAATCGGTACTGCGTAATAGTGGCGCGCTGGTGGGGCTGGGCGGGATTAAAGACAAAGACGAATACACTTTTTTGCACTCGGTGAGCGTCTGCACCTTGCTGGTGACTTTTGCCCAATCGCTGGGTATGGATCGGGAAATGATCCGCCTGGCAGGTACGGGCGGCCTATTGCACGACACCGGCAAAATGAAAGTGCCGAATGAAATTTTAAATAAGCCCGGGCGCTTAACCGACGAAGAATTCGCCATTATGCGCACCCACCCCGAAGAGGGCTGGTTAATCTTGAAAGACATCCCGGGCATGGAAGAAATCCCGCTCGAAATTACCCTGCATCACCACGAGCGCATCGATGGTACGGGCTACCCGCACAAACTACCGGGTGATCAGATCAGCCGGATGGCGCAAATGGCGGCTGTGGTGGATGTCTATGACGCAATTACCTCCGATCGTTGTTACCACAAGGGCATGCCGGCACCGGAAGGCTTGCGTAAGTTATGGGAATGGAGCAAATTTCATTTCAACCCTGAGCTGGTGCAGGCCTTTATGCGCACCGTGGGGATTTATCCGGTTGGGACGCTGGTGAAGCTGGAATCGAGCCGGCTGGGCGTGGTGATTGAGCAGAATGAAGCCTCCATGCTGCAGCCCAAGGTGAAGGTGTTTTTTAGTTTGAAATCGAATACCTACATTCAGCCGGTGCTGGTGGATCTGGCGCGGCCGATGGGCAAGGGCGGGGCGGATAAAATCGTCGGCCACGAAAACCCGGAAAAATGGGGTATCAATATCAGCCGCTTCCTCGGCGAGCAAACCTAAACCGCGGACAGGGCTTTACACAAGGAATCTGCATGTTTGCCGCAGCCGAACTCGGGCACAAACTCGATAAAGAACAATACAAACAAGCCGCCGATCAATTGCGCCAGCAGTTGCTCACCATCCAGTTTCAGCTCAAAGAGCGCGGCGATTTTCCGGTGATTATTCTGCTTGGTGGTGTGCCCACGGCGGGGCGCGGGCAGGTGGCCAATTTGCTACTCGAATGGATGGACCCACGGCATATTGCCACGCATGCCTTTGGCCCTCCGACCGACGAAGAGCAAGCTCGCCCGCCATTCTGGCGCTATTGGCGCGTGTTGCCGCCAAAAGGGCAGATGGCGATTTTATTTGGTGGCTGGTATAGCGGCCCGATGTGGAATGAGCTGCATCTGCAACCAGGCTCGGCCGAATATGAGCACGAATTACTCAAAATCGTCCGGCTAGAAAAAATGCTGGCCGATGAAGGCGCGCTGGTGCTGAAATTCTGGCTGCATCTGCCGCAAGAGCAGCTAAAAAAACGCCTGAAGAAGCTCAGTGGCGATGAGCGCACCGCCTGGCGGGTAGATGAAAGCGATCAATGGTTTTTAGAGCATTACGAAGCCATCATGCGCTCGCAACAGGATTTACTCCAGCGCACGAATCTGGCCGATGCGCCATGGCGGGTGATCGAAAGCTCGGATGAGCGCTACCGTGACATCACGGTCGGTACGCATATTTTGCAGGCCATTCAGCATCATATGGAGCGCGAATCAGTACGGCAAAAACGGGTGGATGCCGCGCCGCTGATGCCATCGATTGATGGTGTGCGCTTGCTGGATAAAATTGCGCTCGATAGCGATCTGGATAAAGCGCGCTACACCGAAGAGCTGGAAGCTCTGCAGGGGCGGCTCTATCGGCTGACGCGCGAGCCGGCTTTTGCCAAGCATTCGGTAGTATGCGTCTTTGAGGGGATGGACGCGGCTGGTAAAGGCGGCGCCATTCGCCGGATTACCGCTGCGCTGGATGCGCGGCAGTACCGCACGATACCGATTGCCGCGCCCACCGAAGAAGAACGCGCGCAGCCCTATCTGTGGCGCTTTTGGCGGCATTTACCGCCGCACGGGCAGATCACGCTGTTTGATCGCTCTTGGTATGGCCGGGTGTTGGTCGAGCGGATTGAAGGCTTTGCCAGCCGCGCCGACTGGATGCGTGCCTATGGCGAGATTAATGATTTTGAAGCGCAGATCAGCGCCGCCAATGTCATTGTGGTGAAGTTCTGGCTGGCGATCAGTAATGAAGAGCAGCTGCGGCGCTTCAAAGAGCGCGAAGCGATTGAATACAAGCGCTTCAAAATCACCGCCGAAGACTGGCGCAATCGCGAAAAATGGGATGCCTATATCGAAGCGGGCAGCGATTTGATCGAGCGCACCGGCACGGCGCTCGCTCCGTGGGAAGTGATTGGCGCCAATAATAAATACCATGCCCGCCTGGCCGTATTGCGCCATTTGTGCGAGCGGATCGAGGCGGCTATTGCGCCGCATAAGGGCAAAAAGAAATAAGCCACTCCATGCGTTTGTCCTACCCGCGGCCGGCTAGTATGCCGGCCGTTGGCATTGGCGGCGGCGCTTCACACCACACCCTCCGTAATCCGTTCCCGCTTTAGCAGCCTGCACGGTAGAATAGGCGCTCAACAGGAGGGCCTTGTGGCGGATTGGAGCATCTGGAAAACGCTGGAAGAATGGCGGAGCAAGCGGCATGAGCTTGATCCGGTCTTTGCACGCGCGGGCGTGGCGCCCGAGCTGGAAACCCTAGCGAACCGGATTGCCATTGATCTGCGCCGCTCGCCACCGACCAAGCCTTTGTTGTCGGGTGAGACTGATCGCGATGATAAGGCCATGTCGATGTATTTCGAGGCCTATTACCAGCATTTCGACGAACCTTTGTACAAGGTTGAATCGCTGGTGCGCATGCCCTGGGTGCCGGAGGCAGAGGCTAGTGGCCGCGCGATTTTGGCCGAAGTAGAGCGCATTCGCAAAGAGATGCGCACGCATCCGGGTACACACCCGCCATTCGAGCCGCTGGATCAGCTGATTCAGCATTATCTGCGCCTGGATGATCCTGATCTTAATCTGCCCACCGATGTCTTGGCGCAACGGCGTAATCAATTGATCGACATCGCGGGCTATCCGCTCTTGGTGCAGCACACCATCAAAACCCCCTATGACGACAGTATTCCACCGCTGTCGAGCCCGGCGTTTCGCGATCAGCTGCACGAGAAAATGCAGCAATATCTGGATCAGCCGTGGCTGCATTGCCGGGTGATTACTCAATGGTATTTAAGCTTGGCGCTGGATGCGGCGCTGGCGCATAAAAAGCATGATGCCACCGATGATGCGCGCATTCGCAGTATGCTCAAGCGGCGCTGGCCAACGGCGTCGGTACTGTTTCCCGAGCTTGAGCACATTGATCAGGTTTGGTATTTGCTGCTGGCGCTGGGCGCGATTGTGACGCTGCTGATGGAGTTGTGGTGGTTCGCGGTGCCGCTCTTGCTGTGGCTGAATCTGTCGGTGGGTGGGCATCGGCGCGAACATAAAGAAATGGAAACGCGCCGCGCCCAGCTGGTGTCGCGGGCGCAAAGCTTGAAAAAAGCCCGCGACCGCTTTTCGCACCAGCAGCTGCCGCTAGAGCGGTTGGCGCCGATTTTGCGGCAGCTGGATGAGCAAGGCGAGTATTTTGATGATCGCGTTTTCGCGCTGATCGCACTGCATCAATACACCGGCTAAAGGCGCTTAGCAGGCTGTGGGGGTATTGCTCGCGGCGCTATCATGAGTGCGAGGTGTGGGCTGATACCCGTTAGGGTATGCGATCTGCCCTTCGACAAACATCAGTAAATCACCATTCTGCAGCGCATACCATTGCTCATTGTCAGTCAGCGGCTCGGTGGCGATCATGGCCACCCGATCATTCGGGCTGGTTTCCAAAGAAAAATCCACCGCCATATCGGTATCGCACAAATGCGCACGGGTAAATGGCGCCTGCCGGATTAGAAAGTGCAGCTTGGTGCTGCAATGGGCAAACAGCGTTTTGCCATTGGAAAGCAGGTAATTAAACGTGCCGCCGGCGGCCAGCTGCGCGCTTAACTCCTGCAAGGTGGCGTACAACACCTCGGCCGGCGGGCAGCTGGCAAAGCGCTGCGCCAGCTCGTTCATCAGCCAGCAAAATGCCTGCTCGCTATCGGTGCTGCCAATCGGCATAAACCGCGATGACACTGGCGCCGGAATGTGGGTGAGATTGCCGTTATGGGCAAAAATCCAGTTTTGCCCCCACAGCTCGCGCCCGAATGGGTGGGTGTTGGTGAGGTTGATCTCGCCCTGCGTGGCTTTACGAATATGGGCAATGACGTTTTTGCTCTTGATCGGATAGGCGCGCACCAGATCGGCCACCGGGCTGCTGCTGGAGGGCAAATAGTCCAAAAATAAGCGGCAGCCATCGCCTTCAAAAAAGGCAATGCCCCAGCCATCCGAATGCTCGTCGGTTAAGCCGCCGCGGCGGCGAAAGCCTTCAAACGAAAACACAATATCGGTTGGCGTATTGCAATTCATGCCCAGCAGCTGGCACATCATTTAACCCATTGTTCAATAAAGAGAAAAGCGTACAATGAAATCAGCGGTGCCGGCCGGGGCCGGCGGTGCAGGAGTGAGCAATGGCGCTGATTGCAAGCACTGGCTCTAGTATATCTGCCTCCGCGACGCTTGGCAGCGCCGCGCGTGCCGGTGCTGCGCCCAACCGCAGTGAAGATGCGGCCAAAACGCCAAGTTTAAGCGCCGGCCAGCTGCGCTTGCTGAGCCGCATTAGCCAGCTCGATACAGTCCAGGCCATTCCGCCGGGGGCGCTGAGCGCTGGCCCAAGTGCCCGCACCGAGATCTCCCTGGCGGCGCGACAGCTGCTGGCGAATTCCTGGCTGGATGATGGGCTATTGCTAACCGGCGGCAGTGGGCGGAGTCTCGGCGTAGCGAGCACGGTGGCCAATATACCCACTCAGGGTATGGCTAGCAGTGAGCGGATTAGCAAGGCTTTGGGCTTATACCTGCAGGTGGCTAGTTTCTAGCGCCGTGCGAGCGCAAGAAAAAGCCCGCCAAATTGGCGGGCTTTTTAACGCGAACAGCGGGTGATGAGCTGATTTAGTCAGCGGCCGCCAGGGCGCCGGCGCCAATACTAAAGCCAACATCCACGTGCAGCACTTCACCGGTCATGCCTGAACACAGATCCGACAGCAGGAAGGCGGTGACATTGCCCACTTCTTCTTGCGTGACATTGCGCTTGAATGGAGTCGCTTCGGCGGCGCCTTTCAGCAGTTTGCCAAAATTAGAAATACCCGCGGCGGCCAGTGTTTTGATTGGGCCCGCTGAAACCGCATTCACGCGGATTTCTTTGCTGCTACCCAGTGCGGCAGCCATGTAGCGCACATTGGCTTCCAGGCTAGCCTTGGCCAAACCCATCACGTTGTAGTTCGGAATGGCGCGCTCGGCGCCCAGATACGACATGGTCACCAGTGACGATTTTTCATTCAGCAGTGGGCGCGCGGCTTTGGCCAGCGCGGCAAAGCTGTATGAGCTGATGTCATGGGCGATTTTGAAGTTTTCGCGGGTCACGGCATCGAGGTAATCGCCTTTCAGCGCTTCGCGTGGGGCAAAACCAATCGAGTGCACCAAGCCATCAAAGCTTGGCCAGTGTTTGGCCAGATCGACAAACAGTTGCTCGATTTGCTCATCGCTACCCACATCACAGGGCAGTACGATGGTGCTGTTGAAATCGGCGGCGAGTTTAGCGACGCGGTCTTTCAGGTCTTCGCTGACATAGGTGAAGGCCAGCTCAGCGCCTTCGCGGTGGCAGGCTTGCGCCACGCCATAAGCGATCGAGCGATCAGACAGCAGACCAGTGATCAGAATCTTTTTATTTGCGAGAAAACCCATTGGGCATTGTCCTCGTAATCAACAATCGGGCGATTATAAGCTTAAAAATCAATTCATGGCATAGGGTAGGGGTAAGTTGTGCAGCGCTGGGCCGTCCACGGCGCCCAGATGCAGGCCGTGTTCCAGGCTGGCAATCTGCGCCACTACCAGTACTTCCATCCCGCCTGTTGGACTTGGCGCAGCCAGCAAAATCTTGCCGCTGGCTTGCCCGTTCATCTCGCTACTAAATACATCCATCCCGGCGGTGGCGCTGTCGCAGTCCACTTGCATGCGGAACATGCGGCGTTTGAGTTTGCCCAGATATTGTGTGCGGGCCACGATTTCTTGGCCTGGGTAGCAGCCTTTGGTAAAGCTGATGCCGCCAATCAATTCCAGATTGGCCATTTGTGGCACGAATTCTTCCTGTGTGGCGGCAGTGACCCACGGTACCCCGGCCTGAATTTCGCTGAGCGTCCAGACTGCAGTGCCGGCTGGCGTGGCGCCGGCGGCGCGCAATTGCTCCCACAGCGCGGGTAGCGCGCTGGCTGGCGCCAAGAGCTGGTAACGCTGGTTTTCTAGTGCAATCAGCTGCACATCGCCATGCATCGCACTGCTAAAAGTGGCCGGCAAGGTGCCAAACAGGCCGCTCAAAATCGCTTGCGCATGCGGGCCGGCAACGCCAATCTGGCCCAGTTCTTCCGCCGTGCTGGCTTTGGTTTTGCTGCGCAGAATAAACATCGACAGGCGTTTTTGCAGTGCGGGCAAAATAGCCTGATCCAGCTGCAGCAAATACTCATCGCCGTGGCGGATCACCATAAATGTGGCTTGCATGCGGCCCTTGGGGGTGGAGTAGCTGGAATACTGTATGCCACCTGCCGGCAGGGCGCGGATATCGCTAGAGAGTTGCCCTTGCAGGAAGGGCTGGGTTTCTTCGCCCTGAAAGCGGATTAAGCCAAAATGGCTTAGCGGCGTGATGGTGCAGCCTTGCTGATAAGCCTGCAATTCGGCATTGGCATCGCCAAATGTAGTAATGACATGAGGTTGGTCGGCCGCGCAGAGGGCGCCCAAAGTGGCATACCAGGTCATGGGTCAATCCTGTGGGTAAGCAGTCAAAGATATATACATGGGGATGATGGCGGATATTAACACGCCCCGGCGAACGGGGCGTCGCTGAGGCTTACTGGATGTCGCTGGCAGATTCGCTTGCAGGTTTGCTTTCACCATTATTGGGCACCACTGTGCCGGGGCGGTAGGCACCACCACTGCGTAGCTCCGGCGCGCCCAGTGCGCCGCTCACCTGCAGCTGATTGCTCACGGTAATTGCGCCAGCGGCCAATTGCGAGGCTACATTGCCGGCCAATTTGCCATCGCGGATCAGAATTTCGCCGCGCGAGCGGAATTTGCCCGCATCAAGGGTGACGCCACTGAGGCGCACGGCGCTGCCATTTACGGCCAGATTGCCCGAAAGGGTATTAAAGTTGGTTTGGCCGCCACGGCTTTGCACGGTTGGGCTCTGGCTTTTCAGCGGGGTGACCAGATCAAAATTACTTAGCATCCCATCTACCAGCACAAAGCGGGCATTAATCTGCGGTGTTTTGAATAGATCGCTATAGCCGCTGCCCTGATAGCGGAAGTTGGCCTCGGCATTCAGGCGGCCGCTGCTGCGGGTAATCGGGCTAAAAACCTGAATCAGTGGTTCAGCCTGAATATTCTTACCAAAGAGTTGCCCAGCCAGTTGCCAGCCATTGCTCCAATCTAACTTGGCATTACCGGTGACGAGTCCGTTGTAGAGATCCGCACGGATGTCGGCAATATCAATCCCTTGGGCGTTGGCGAGGCCAATCAGTTTTAAGTATTCAAACTTCACCGGGTGACCCAGCGGCAGGGTCCAGCCTTTGGCATTAAATTGCACTTTAAATTGTTCGCCATCGGCCGGCTGCACTTGTAGCTCGGCCAAGCCATCGGCGGTGGTGACGACCAGGTCGTCAATCCGACCATCTGCTTTAAAGCGCAACATGCCATCCACCGGCCCAACCTGCTGTTTATCTAACTGCACGGTGGTTTGTAGTAGATCGACCTTGGCGATGCGCAGGCCTTCGGCCCCCTGCGGTTGCAGCCGTTTAGGCAGCTCAAGCGCGAAAGTGCGCGAAAAATTGGCGCGCTCTAGGCGCACATCGCGCAAATTACTTTGCCAGTTGAGTAGATTATTGAAGGTGACCGGAACCGCAATGGTGCCAATCTGGGCGATTTCCGCCTGATCGAGGATGACATTTTGCAGATGAAACTCAGGTTTCGGGCTGTAATGAAAACTGATCTCACTGATACTGGCTTTGGTGTTGGTGAGCGCCGAAAGCTTTGATTCAATGTCGGTTTTGAACAGGCTGTAGGGAAAAATCAGTGGCGCAGAAGCCACAATGCCGCCAGTGATGGCCAGCCCAAGCAGAAAATTTTTAGCCATTGGGTTCGCTTTGGTCGATAAATTTATACGGTTTTTCTTGACTAATCCGTCGGGGGTCACTATTATACGCCCCATACCGATTCCCCGATAGCTCAGTCGGTAGAGCAACGGACTGTTAATCCGTGTGTCCCTGG